>NZ_QORY01000012.1:0-154503 GCF_008368755.1 Bacillus sp. AR2-1 | reverse complement strand
GGATCACCGGGAGTAACAGGTCCAACTGGTTTAACAGGATCACCGGGAGTAACAGGAGTAACAGGAGTAACAGGTCCAACTGGTTTAACAGGATCACCGGGAGTAACAGGTCCAACCGGTTTAACGGGATCACCGGGAGTAACAGGTGCGACTGGTTTAACAGGGGCAACGGGTCCAACTGGAGTTATTGGACCAATAACAACAACTAATTTATTATTTTACACTTTTTCAGATGGAGAAAAACTTATATATACAGATTCAGATGGGATAGCTCAATATGGTACAACACACATATTACCTCCTGATGAGGTTTCCTATATTAATTTGTTTATTAATGGAATACTTCAACCACAACCATTATATCAGGTTAGTAATGGTCAGCTAACTTTATTGGATAATCAACCACCAACGCAAGGTTCTTCAATTATTTTGCAATTCATCATTATTAATTAAAAAAGACAGATTCTTAAATAAAAAGAATCTGTCTTTTTGTTCTACATTAAAGTAGATAAACTAAGTGACGATAAATTCGATTGTAATTGGAATTCCGCCGTCTAATGCATCTCCGCCAGGAATTGTAATAGCACCAGTAGGTCCAGTAGTAATACTGGAGTTCACACTAGGTTGAAGAATGCCGTTTACATAAAAGTTGTAATACGTAAAAGTCGGAAAAGCAGTTGCAGTAGTACCAGCATCGTTTAAACAAGCTGTAGCAGCAATTGCAAAAGCTGCACCTGTTCCAGCTCCTAGTGTAGATGTAAATCTTCTAGATGCCATAAATGGTTGGATGATTGGCAATTAATTCTCACTCCTTACAATATTTTATTAGAACGAAGTATAAAATAACTTGTCCACTATATTGTATGAGAGTTTTTTATAATAGAAACGGCTTCCCCTTTATAAGGTGAGCCCAATTTTAGTAAAGAAATGTTCTTTACTTATATGAAAAAATGATGTTGTTACTTGCGGAATGTATATTAATCGTAAATTCGAGTTTTGTATTCAACTTAAAATGTGTCTTTGGCTCTAAGGGATAAACGTGGAAAAATAAAATAAACTCTTAAGTTTAGGTGTTTAATCTAAGCAGTCAATTATTAAAAACATATAATTAATATGTGAGTCATGAACATAATTAAATAACGTTTTCAAGTTTGATTATCATTCATGTTTCCTATTTTAAGAGAAACATATAACTCAACTACTTTTTTCAATCGCATCTTTTATAGTACTTAGAATAGGAAAACACTCAACTATAAGAAAAGTAAGGAGGAAATAAATGAAACATAATGATTGTTTTGATCATAATAACTGCAATCCGATTGTTTTTTCAGCAGATTGTTGTAAAAATCCACAGTCAGTTCCTATTACTAGGGAACAATTAAGTCAATTAATTACTTTACTAAACTCATTAGTATCAGCTATTTCAGCATTTTTTGCAAATCCAAGTAATGCAAACAGATTAGTGTTACTCGATTTATTTAATCAATTTTTAATTTTCTTAAATTCCTTATTACCTTCTCCAGAAGTTAATTTTTTGAAACAATTAACTCAAAGTATTATAGTTTTATTACAATCTCCAGCACCTAATTTAGGACAATTGTCAACATTATTGCAACAATTTTATAGCGCCCTTGCACAATTCTTCTTCGCTTTAGATCTTATCCCTATATCCTGCAACTCAAATGTTGATTCTGCAACTTTACAACTTCTTTTTAATTTATTAATTCAATTAATCAATGCTACTCCAGGGGCGACAGGTCCAACAGGTCCAACAGGTCCAACAGGTCCAGCAGGAACCGGAGCAGGTCCAACGGGAGCAACAGGAGCAACAGGTCCAACAGGCCCAACAGGAGCGACAGGTCCAGCAGGTACTGGTGGAGCAACAGGAGTAACAGGAGCAACTGGCCCAACGGGAGCAACAGGAGTAACAGGAGCAACAGGCTTAACAGGAGCGACAGGTCCAACAGGAGCGACAGGTCCAACAGGTCCAACAGGAGCAACAGGTTTAACTGGTGCAACAGGCTTAACAGGAGCAACAGGAGCAACAGGTGGCGGAGCTATTATTCCATTCGCTTCAGGTACAACACCATCTGCGTTAGTTAACGCATTAGTAGCTAATACAGGAACTCTTCTTGGATTTGGATTTAGTCAGCCTGGCGTAGCTTTAACTGGTGGAACTAGTATCACTTTAGCGTTAGGTGTAGGTGATTATGCATTTGTAGCACCACGTGCAGGAACTATTACGTCATTAGCAGGTTTCTTTAGTGCAACAGCTGCATTAGCTCCAATATCACCTGTGCAAGTACAGATACAAATATTAACTGCACCAGCAGCAAGTAATACGTTTACAGTACAAGGCGCACCTCTATTATTAACACCAGCATTTGCCGCAATAGCGATTGGTTCTACAGCATCAGGGATCATAGCTGAAGCTATTCCAGTAGCAGCTGGGGATAAAATACTGTTATATGTTTCGTTAACAGCAGCAAGTCCAATAGCTGCAGTTGCTGGATTTGTAAGTGCAGGTATTAATATCGTTTAATTTGTTACAATGTCTGTTTGAAATTTAAATTGGCATTTGTATATAGCCCTTCCTAAGTTTATTAGGAGGGGCTATATTTTATGGGAAGATAGGTGATAAATTAATTGAGAAATTACTCTTTGTGAAGTTAGTATATAAGAAAAATCAGAATGCATGATTTATACTTTATTATTTATGGAATAAGTTAAATGATTTGAAAAAATTACCTATAAATAAAAAAGATGAATTCTATTAAAAATAGAATTCATCCATTTCATAAACGGTATACAAGGGAAGAAAGTTATTTATCGTGAGCGTTGAAATGTTATAGTTCAAATTAGTAATAAACTATTTGTTTTTATTACAGTTACATCCTTTTTTCTTTACATAGCCTTGTTCGGCTAAATCTCTTTGTGATTGGGAATTGGAAGATTGAGAATTCGAAGACTGAGAGGATGCTGATGAACTACTATTTTTATTATTAGAGTAGTTTTTTCGATAGTTATAATTACTCATAGTACTATCACCTCCAATTAAATATATAAATAGTATATGTATGTACTCTATTAATTGTTACGAAAAAAATAGGAATGGTAGATATACAATAAAAAATCTCCTACGTATTTTCCGAGGAGATCAATAATTGTCTATTAATGAAATAAATTAATATCCCCAGTAAAGAGGGAAATAGTATGAATCTTGGTAATATAAATTTTGTTGTTGGTTAGGAGGCTGAGTTGTTGGGGTTATCGTGCCGCGGTTCTGATTACAGTTTGCTGGAGGACCAATTACTGTAGTGGATTGAATAGGGGATATCGCTTGTTTCCATTGTTGTTCATCGAGACAGTAAGTATGAGCCATCATATTAGCGGGAGTTAATCTTAAAATATCAGAACCAAAAATAACTTCTGGGGTTGGGGCATTGAAAATAGCTAATAAGTGAGTACCATCTGCTGTAGCAATTTCATAATGCCACCACGCTTGTGGAATGTTGGCAACTTGCCCTGGTTTTATCGGTAAGTTTAATATTTGGTTTGTAAAAGGATTAAGTAAGGAAACAACAGCAGATCCTGAAATACAGTAAACAAGTTCAGCTGCATTTTGATGAATATGTGGCTCTACAACATTTCCTGTACTTAAATAGATATCTAATAAAGAAGTATTTTCTAAAGTATTTAATTGTTTTATGCCAAGTACGTTTATATAATTTTGGGCATCTTTCTTAAAAAAATTACTTTTATTTAAATCATGGGTGAAATTGGTTGAGGGGGAAGTGTAGTCGATATTAGAAGTCATTTGTATTACCCGCCTTTCTTATATTTTCATGCAATTTGAATTTAGGATATGAGTCTAGTTATTGAAATGTGAAAGCGTTGCTGCCCTTGGTTTGTAAAGTGATAAAAATGTTCATTTGAATGCACTATAATTACAAGAGTTGCATTGCGAAAAAAGGTGCTATTAATTACAATTAATGTAAAAGATAGCGCTTTTTTAATTTGGAGTACAAGGGGAGTGCAGAAAATGAATCATACTATTTTAAAAGAGTTGGAAGTTGAATTAAAAAATTACTTTCAACCGTTTTTGAATGCACCTGCAACAATAGAAGAAATTCAATATGCCGAAAGTGAAATGGGAATTGCGTTTCCAGATGAATTACGTAATCTTTATCTTGCACATAACGGTGAGGATAAATCAGGACCAGGGTTGTTTTTTGGTTTGCCATTTCTCTCGTTAGATGAAGTTTTGGATGAGTGGAGAATATGGAAAAGAATTGAAGAGGATGATTTTTTTAATTTTGATGCATTTTCAATACCAACAGAATATATTAAGGAAAGATATGTGAATCACAATTGGATACCTATTAGTAAAGATTATGGCGGTAACAATTTAGGAATAGATGTTGATCCAGATGAAAAGGGGAAAGTGGGACAAGTTATTAATTTTGGACGAGATGAAGAAGTGAAATATGTAATTGCAAATAGAATTTCAGATTTGTTACTATTTATTTTACAAACGCTAAAAAATAAAAATTTCACCATTCATCAAGAGGAAGATTATTTATATTGGAGTTATGGTGCTAATGATAATATACATTTTTTAGACGCTTTATTTAATATTGAATTACCTGTTTTACAGCCCCAATTTATATTTCAATCTGAAAATAACGTTAATGATTGGTACGATAGTTTAGATGAGAATTGGAGATGTATAGTGGGTGCATCTGAACGTGCAGACAGGTTTATTAGAGAGAAGAGATTATATTTAGGTGGAAAAGGGTTAGTAGATATTAGTCCATTACAGATGTGTACAGAAGTGAGAGAACTAATTTTATCCGGAAATGAAATTCGAGATTTAGCAGGATTAGAACGAATGAATTCTTTAAAGAAGTTATATTTAGTTAATAATCCGGTTCAAGATTTAACGCCAATCATACATCTAAAACACTTACAAGAAATGAATATAAAGAATACGAAGATAAATAATTTATCGGAACTTGTAGAAATGTCATCATTAAAAAAATTAAATATTACACATACTAGTATTCAAGATTTTTCGTTGCTACCGCAGTTTCAAAAATTAGAATCGCTTTCTGTACATATTTCAAATCGTGAGCAGCTCTATGCGATTTCGAAAGTAGATAATTTAAAGCATTTATATATTTTAGGTTTAGAGAATGTTAGTGAATTGGATTTGCTTGTTTTGCAAAATTTAAATAAGTTAATCACAATTGAATTTGAAAATAGCATCATTGCTAATTTAAATTGTTTTCAACACAATGCGTCAATTCAAAATATAAAATTGACAGATACAAAGGTAAAGGATGGAGCGGCATTAGGTAAAATGAATGGGCTAAAGGAATTAGAATTAGATGGCGCAACAATTGATAACCTTGAAACGATTTGTTGTTCGTATTCATTAGAAATATTTACAGGAACGTTTGAACAATTTTTTATGTTAAAAGACTCGTTTGATAGAAATATAGATTTTTCAAAAATAATTGGAGGAATGAGTGAAGAAGAAAGTGAAATTTGGCACCAGCATGTAATTGATTAGAAAATAACATTATTATGTAAATAAGTTTGTTTGTAGAAGGTGAAACTGTTTGACAGTTGATACTGCAATAAAGTGGTTAGGTGAAATAAATTATGTGTAACTGAATGTCACATCCCCCCTTAATCGTTCGTCTTGTATGTAGAACGTATAAGGAGGGATTTTATTATGAAAAATTTTGATGTAGCAATTGTTGGTGGTGGGCTTGCTGGATTAACAGCATCTATATATTTAGCGAAAGCTGGAAGGAAAGTTATTGTATTAGAAAAGTCCAGTCACTTCGGCGGCCGAGGGATGACTATAAATAAAAACGGCATTTGTATGAATCTTGGTGCACATGCTTTATATAGAGGTGGAGAAGCGTTTATAACTTTTAATGAGCTAGGAGTAAACCTTCCAGGTGGAATCCCATCTACAAAAGCACATGGAATATGGAAAATGGAATATGGAAAGGGGATATTTATACCATTCCAACAGATTTTCGCTCCATTTTATCAACACCGTTACTTTCATGGTCTGCAAAAGTACAGTTCGCTCGTCTTATGATTCATTTAGGAAACTTAGATGTAGGAAAAGTTCCGAAAATGAGCCTAACTACATGGGCAGAAAATGAAATTAAAGATCCAATGGTTCGAAATATATTTTATGCATTATGCCGAACAACAACATATACGTATGCTCCTACAATACAATTAGCATCTTCCGTACTAAAGCAAATACAGCTTTCTATGAAAGAAGGAGTACTTTATGTAGATGGTGGTTGGGAGACGATAATAACAAATTTAAGAGGAATAGCGAATACTAGTGGTGTACAATTTCTGGCTAAAAAGCATGTTTTAAAAATAGAGCATTGTGAAGGAAAACAAAGAATACAATGTTTTGACGATGAAGTATTTGAAGCAGGTGCAGTCATTGTAACAACTCCACCGAAAGAGGCATGTAAAATTATAAAAGGTACAGAAGGAACAAGTTTGCAAAAATGGAGTGAACAATCTATACAAGTGACCGTGGAAGCGTTAGATATTGGTTTAAAACAATTACCGAATCCTTTACATCATTTTGCATTGGGATTAGATCAACCTATATTTTTCACGAATCAATCGAGAGCAGCGAAATTAAGTGAAGATGGATCAATTGTAGTGAGTCTAATTAAATACCATAACCCTGTACTAGAACTGAATCATATTCAAGAAGAGAAAGAACAGTTAGAAAATATGATGGAATTGTTACATCCGAATTGGAAAAGAGAAGTTGTTGCACAGCAATATTTACCGAAAATAACGGTAGTATATGATTTTCCTCATATTGACCGTGTTGAAAAACCAGGCCCTAACATACCTGGAATGCCAGGTGTTTATGTTGCAGGAGATTGGGCTGGGCATGATGAAATATTAGCTGATGCTGCGGTGGCAAGCGGAAAACGTGCAGCGTTACACATATTAAAGCAATCCGAAAGTGAGGCAGTTCATCATGGAAACGGAGCAATTATATGAAACGTATCAATCATTATTATTTTCGTTAGCATATAGAATCCTTGGGAGTGTTATGGATGCTGAAGATATCGTCCATGACGTATTTATATCACTTAATAATATGGAGGACGTTCAAACTATAGAAAATATGAGAGCCTATTTATGTAAAATGGTAACAAATCGCTCAATTGACAAATTACGTTCGGCAGCACATAAACGGAACGTATATGTCGGAATGTGGTTGCCAGAGCCATTTGTGGAAGAGGTTGATGATCCATCAGAGTCATTTGTAATGAAAGAATCAATTTCTACGGCATATTTATTACTTTTACAACAATTGTCTGAGGTAGAGAGAGTTGTTTTCATATTAAGAGAGGTTTTCAGTTATGAATACGAAGAAATCGCTTCAATTGTAGATAAGAGTAGTGCGAACTGCCGAAAAATCTTTCAACGTGCAAGGAAAAGTATTTTGGGTAAGCCGAAGCAGTCAACATTAAGTACGAAGAAGATGGCTGCCTATGTGGAGAAATTTGTATCATCTTTGCAGTGTGGGGATGTACAAGGCATGTTAGAAGTATTAAAAACAGATGCGATATTAAAAGCTGATGGTGGTGGTAAAGCTACAACTGCAATCCATCCAATCTATTCTGCAGATAGAATTATACGTTTATTCTTTGGAATTGGGAAGAAGTTCCCGGAAGAGTACAATGTTGATTATAAGATGGTAAATGGAGCCCCAGGTGTTATTGTTAAAGTAAATAATAAAGTGACTTATGTGCTTTCATTTACATTTGAGAATGAGAAAATCTCAAACATTTATATGATGGTTAATCCTAAAAAACTTATGCACTTAAATGTAACGGTATAAAAAAAGACGCATTTCTTTAGAAGTGCGTCTTTTTTTTATTTCTCTAACATTTCAAGAGGTACATCTTTTTCGCCTGCTACCTCAAATTTAATTTCCCCATCTTCTTCATAAATACGTGAAATAATCGGTATAGTAATCATTAATTTTTTATGCTGTTTTCGTTTTCGAGCAGCATCTAAGCTAATCACGTTCATTGTAAGCATCCTTTCTTCTAGAAATATATAAACAAAAGAAAATGCGTCCGGAAAGGGCGCTTAATTGAATTTGAAATACCGATTCATTTAATTGGGGTTTATATGATTTAACAACTGCAATTGAATTAAAAATAGTATGAATGGAATAATTGCACGTAGAAATTAACTTTACCAAAAAACGAAACAATATGCTATAAAAAAATTCAAATCTTTGTCATATAACGAGAAAAAGGATTTCGTTTCGCATATAATGAAAGTAGACGGGCAGCAAGAGCTTTTTCATCATATTGCTTGGAAAGGCGATGAAAAGAATGGATACGTTAGATTCATTATTATTTCAACTTGAACAATATGGAGAAGAGCATGATCGAAATAAAAAAACACGGGAAGAAAAATTACGGAATATTTCTCGTGAGATGGGGCAATTTTTATCAATTTTAGTAAAAGGATGTAGCGCAAAAAGCATTTTAGAAATTGGAACTTCTAATGGTTATTCTACATTGTGGTTAGCTAGCGCGGTAGAAGAAACAAATGGAAATGTAACAACTGTAGAGCTTTCTTCAGAACGAGTTGGAGAGGCACTAGTCAATTTTGAAAAGGCAAACCTTTTACAAAGGATTGATGTTCATAATCAAGAAGCAGGGGCATTTTTAGATGTGCAACTAGATCATTCATTTGATTTTATTTTCCTAGATTCAGAACGGACGCAATACATGTGGTGGCTTGAGCATATAAAACGCATTTTACAACCAAAGGGTTTTCTTGTTGTTGATAACGCAACCTCTCATGCAAGTGAGTTAGCCGAGTTTAGAAAAATGATTGAAGAAGATGAAATGTTTGAAACGGTCTTATTGACATTTCAAAATGGAGCATTTGTAGCGCTTAAGAAGAGTTAGGATTGAGCGTAATATAATTATCACATTGAAAAAGGGTGTATGTCAAAAGATTGAGTACAGTAGGATGGGAAGGACGTAATTTATATACGTAACATAGAAAGAATCCGCCTTCAGCATGTTGTTCTCTAGGTCTTAAGTCTGAGGAAAATAATGTTGAGAACAGGTATACTTATACTAAGAAACAGGGAATGACTGCATAAACAGGCATTTCTAAAAAAATCGATTTCAAGCAGTTAGAATGTATATGAAATACGATATAATAGATGAAATATAGTGCATATAAATTCGCACATATAAATAAAGGAGCGATTTTGTTGACTGAACTCGAGAAAAAAGAACCTGTATCCATTGTGAAAGATAATAATGTAGAAGTAGTAGTAGATACAGTTATAAAAGATCAAGAATTAGAGGAACTGAATAAAGAAGCTGATCTTTATGTACAAAAATTAAATAGCGAGCAAAATACGGATTTATCAAAAGTATTGTCACAGCTAGGAGATTTAGGGGATAAAGAGCAACAAGCAGCAGGACAAACGTTATCAGCATTAAAACGTCCTGTAACAGCGATGATGAATGGAAAGAATGAAGAAATTCCAAATACATTGTTAGAATTACGCAAAGTGGTATCAGAGCTTGATCCGAATTCATTAAAAGCAAGTGGTATGAAGAAAATTATGTTTAAAGTATTCAAGAAAAATCCACTTGAAACATACGTGCATAAATATCAATCTATAGATAAACAAATTGAAGAGATTATAAGATCCCTTCTAATTGGTCGTGACAACTTACAAGAAGATACAGTGGGTCTTGAAATGCTTAAAGAACAATCGCATGATAAAATTCACGCTCTTGATAAACAAGTATACTTAGGCAGAAAACTCGCTGGTATGCTGGAAGCTGAGAAACAAAATCCAGAACGCCAAAGAGATATTCCATTAATTAACGATGCATTAGAAAAAATTCTAGTACGTACACGAAATATGCAGCAAGCGAAAAGTGTACTATTACAATCTATCGCATCTGTAGACATTATTAAGAAAAATAATGAAAAGTTAACAGAGGCAATTCGTAATGCAATTACGATGACGCAAAACGTTGTAACAGTTTCAGCTGCTATCCAGCTAGCGTTAACAAATCAGCGTAAAACAATTGATGCAGTGAATGCGACAAATGAAGCAATTGAATCAATGGTATTAAGTAACTCACAAGCATTAAAACAAAATACAGAAGAGACAACAAAACTTCTTGAAAATCCTGCTATTAGCATGGATAAATTACGTGAATCATTCCAAAATGTATTTGCTGCGATTGAAGCTTCTGAGAAATCATCAGAACGTATTATCGAGTCAAGTAAGAAGTTTGTAGTTGAATTAGACACATTTAATGATGAAATGAAACAAAAACTCATTCAGCGTCCAAGGAAATAACAGACTTTTAGAGGAGGTGAAAAAATGAGTTTCATTCAAACAGTATTAGTACTATTGGGTACATTGCTATTAATCGCATTTACTGTCGTTGTTTTAGTTGTATATTTCGGACGTAAACTGTATTTTTCATGGACGAAACCATATAAAAGAGCACATGATTCTTTAGATAAGTTATCGAATAAATCATTACCGTTTCTACAAGAATTTACACAACACCCACTCTTTTATCGCTGGATTCGTACGGAAGGAAAGAAAGAACAATATATATTAAACACTCTTTTTTGTGCATCGGGTCAACGTACGAGAGAGCAAGTATTCTCAATGTTACCGAAAGAAAAACAGAAAAAAGTACATGTAATGGCAAAAACAACGAAAAAACTTACTAATGAAGATATTGATGTAGCGGCGATGAAAGTAAAAGATTTTTTAAGACAAGAAACGCAGCAAACAGTAAAACCATCAGACCTTTCATTTTATAAATTGTATTTTTATGATCGATATCCAGATGCATTAAATACAATTCAAACGTATAAACGCTCAATAAACCCTTCATTACAAAGAACGGTTGATGAAATTACAATTTCAGTATTAAATGCCTTGCCGTATTATCAGGAGCAACGTATGTTTGAACAACAACATAAACTTGAAACGTTCTTAATGAAAGATTTAACAGCGATGCTATCGTTAGTCGTACAATTACCACCTTCACAACGACCAGAAAAAGAAGAAGAATTAAAAATCTACTTGCAAAATTTCCAAAAAGAAATGGAAGTAGTCGAGCGAGATATTCGTGACTCGATTGATCACGATTTGAATGTGAAGATGAGAGCAGCGACTGAGAAGTTTAAAAATAAATAAATGAAAAGCGCCTTAAAGCTATAGTTCTTAGCTTTTAAGGCGTTTTTTTATTAGTTGTTATTTTGCTTTAACGGTTGTATGACTAGAAGCAACACTTTCATTATGCAATCGATCAACTGCAGTTACTACATACGTGTAGGTTTCTCCAGAAATAGCTGTTTTATCTACATAAATCTCTCCAAGTTTTGTTTTTCTTACAGTAGTAAGTAAATGTTTTGGATTTTGTATATCCACTTCATTTTTTCCATTCACACGGTAAATGGCGTAATAAGCAGAGTCATTCTCTCTATTATCAATGATACCTACTGCAATACCTTCATCTCTTGGAATAGCACCTTTTAAAGTCGGTTGTTTTGGTGGATCATGATCAAGCCAAGGCATAGGCGGGATTAATGCAGGATGTTTATATATGTCGTTTGTGAGTCTATCTTTAATGCCTAGAGGATTGTTATTAATATCTTTTAAGCTGAAATGCATACTACCTTTTATCTCAGGGGATAACCGGTTTAATGTAATTTGTCTTGGATATTCTTCAGGATCAGACCAAGCGGGGACAGAATTATTATTAATTTTATAGGCTGCCTGACCGATGTATAGGTGAATCGGTTTATTATGTGTTTCTTTTACCCACCAATCTACTAATATGTCATATGCAGCTGGTGTGAAACCAATATTCCAATATATTTGCGGTGTAATGTAATCAATATAACCTTTTTGTATCCATTCACGTGTATCAGCATAAAGGTCATCATAGTTTCTTTGGCCTGCAGTTGTGTTAGAGCCAGTTGGATCGTCAGCTATATTTCGCCATACGCCGAACGGACTTATGCCAAACTTTACGTATGATTTTTCTTGTTTTATAGCAGTATTTAAATCTTTTACAAGTTCATTTACATTGTCACGTCGCCAATCCTCTATATTTGTAAATCTACCGTTATTATATGTTTCGTACGTTTTTTGATCGGGGAATTGTTCACCCGCTACTTTATATGGATAAAAATAATCATCCATATGTAGTGCATCAACATCGTAATTTTGTACAATTTCTAAAGCACCTTCTGTTATAAATTTTTTCACTTCTGGAATACCAGGGTTGTAATATAATTTCCCGCCATAAGGTACAACCCAATCCGGATGCTGTTTTGCAGGGTGATTATTCGTTAATCGATTTATATCAGTGTGATTCATCGTTATTCGATATGGATTAATCCATGCGTGGAATTCTATATTTCTTTTATGTGCTTCTTCAATCATAAATGCGAGTGGATCATATCCAGGGTCTTTTCCTTGTGTCCCCGTAATGTATTCAGACCAAGGACCGTAATTTGAAGGATAAAAAGCATCAGCAGTTGGTTTAATTTGTACAACAACTGCATTCATACCAGTGTTTTTTACATCGTCTAATAATCTAATAAATTCTTGCTTCTGATTTCCGATGGGTAAGCCAGTTTTTGAGGGCCAATCAATATTAAGAACAGATGCGATCCATACAGCACGTAATTCATGTTTTTTATACGTAGTATTTACTTCAGCATAAGTAGAGTGAGGAGAAATAAAAGAGAAAGGAATAAAAAAGATGACGATACAACATATCACTAATAAACGTTTCATGATTATTTATACGCCTCCCTATTATATGGTTAGCTAATATGATATCCGAGGTGAGGTTGTACTTACAATTGAGAAAAATAAATATTGAAACATTAATTTAATAGGAAAAATATTTTTACTGAAATTTACTTTCAATATAACTAAATTCTTTTACTTCTTCATATGCTTGTTAGTAAAGTGAAACTCCCTTTCATCCGAAGGGGATAATTTATAAGTATAGGAGGATTAATAAATGAAGGTTTTATTCGTTTGTTCTGGAGGGATGTCCAGTGCAATTGTTGTAAACGCTTTAAAAAAAGAGGCGGAGAAAAAAGGTGTAAACATGGAAGTCCATGCCATTGGAACAAGTGAGATAGAGGAAGAAGTAAAGAATGGCTGGGACGTTGTAATGGTTGCACCTCAAGTAAGACATAGATTTGACTCTGTTAAAAAATTCGCAGAAGAGGAATCTATCCCGTGCGGTATCATACCGCCACAAGCATACACGCCGCTTGGCGGACCGACTTTATTAAAAACTGTAAATGATTTAATTAGTTAGGGGGAAGCGTTATGAATAAATTTGTCACGTTTCTTGATAGAAACTTATCTGGACCGATGGCAAGGCTTTCTGAACAGAGGCATTTACAAGCAATCCGTGATGGAGTTATTTCAGCGTTACCATTTATTATTGTAGGAAGTTTCTTTTTAATCGTAGCATTTCCACCATTACCGAAAGATAGTTTCATATCTGTTTGGGCATTAAAAAATCAAACAAGTATATTAATACCATATCGTTTAACGATGTTTATTATGTCTTTATATATAGCATTTGGAATAGGATATAATTTAGCGAAAAGTTATAAGCTAGATGCTTTATCAGGAGCACAGCTTGCAGTATGTTCATTACTCTTAACATTAACGCCTGAATTAATTGATAAAAAAGGGTTTATGCTTCCGATGACAAATCTCGGGGGTCATGGATTATTCGTGACAATGATTGTTTCTATTTTATCAGTTGAGATATTAAGATTTTGTAAGACGAAAAATGTAATGATTAAAATGCCAGAACAAGTACCGCCGTCTGTTTCACGTTCGTTTGAAGCACTTATACCTGCTGCATTCGTTATTATTTTAATGAGTTTAGTAACTGTCGTTTTTAGTATTGATTTACATCATGTAGTTGATAAATTAGCGGCACCGTTAGTAAAAGCTGGTGATAGTTACTTCGGTGTAATCATTCCAGTATTTTTAATTACATTTTTTTGGTCATTCGGAATCCATGGTGTGTCGGTTGTTGGAACTGTTGCCCGGCCATTATGGGAAGTATATTTAGGGAAAAATGGTGAAGCAGTTGCTAGTGGCGCAAATCAGTTACCATTCATTTCACCAGAACCATTATACCAATGGTTTATATGGATTGGTGGTTCGGGCGCAACGCTAGGACTTGTATTAGCCATGATCGTATTTGGTAGATCGAAATATTCGAAAGCATTATCGAGAAGTTGTATTGTACCTGGTATTTTTAATATTAATGAACCTGTTATTTTTGGATTGCCAATCGTACTAAACCCAATATTAATTATCCCATTTATCATTACACCACTAGTAACAGCAACTATTGCATACTCAGCAACTGCGATGGGATTTGTTACACCAACACATATAATGCCTCCATGGACATTACCAGCTCCAATTGGTGCATATTTAGCAACAGGTGGGGATTGGAGAGCGATTGTACTCGTATTTATAAACATAACAATATCATTCCTTATTTATTTACCATTCTTTAAAATGTACGACAAAAACATGCTTGAAATTGAGAAAAATGGTGATGGGGAATCTGTTAATCCGTAAGTTTTATATTTTATTTTTGAGTGATAGGCATTTTGTCTATCACTTCTTTCACATGAAGTCCAGAGAGGGTGAAATGGAATGAATATAAAATTTAGTTATAAAGGTGTATTTTTATTATTATTTGGAGTGATATGTGCAAATTTACTTTTTGTACCTTTATTAAGAATGCTAGATTTATCACAAATGCATAGTATATGGCTCGTTACAAGCATTGCGGCAAGTATTTTGCTTACAGTAGTTGTTTCTTTCATTGATGGATCGTTCGCATCGAAAGCTCAGTTGTTTTATAGATTTATATTATTTTCGATCGGTTGTACGTTTGTAACTTACATGATTGTTTTTTAGTAAATAGGAGGTCATGCATATTATGTATATTGCAGGGATAATGTCCGGTACTTCGTTAGACGGAATAGATGTAGCACTCGTTCATATAGAAGGAAGCGGTGTAGATTCTAAAGTTGAACTCATCCATTTTACTACAGTTCCATTTTATAATGATATGAAAAATGAGATCCAGCAGGCGTTATCAATAGAAAATTCAAATGTACAACTCATATGCAGTTTAAATTTCAAACTCGGTTTATGCTTCGCAGGTGTTGTAAAGGAAGTTTGTAAAGAGGTCAATTTTCCTTTGAAACAATTAGATTTAATAGGTTCTCATGGACAAACGATTTATCATCAGCCAAAGCAAGATGGTAATATGATTCCTTCCACATTGCAAATTGGAGAACCAGCAGTTATAGCATATGAAACGAATACGACGGTTATTTCTAATTTTCGAACGATGGATATCGCAGCAGGGGGACAAGGTGCACCACTTGTACCATATTCGGAAATCATTTTGTATCGTCATCAAACTAAAAATAGACTACTACAAAATATTGGCGGGATCGGTAATGTTACCGTAATACCAAGTCACCTAAGTGATAAAAGCGTTATAGCTTTTGATACTGGTCCAGGTAATATGGTAATGGATGAAGTATGTCAAAGGCTATTTCAGTTGTCATATGATCAAAATGGTAAGATTGCAAAACAGGGAGTAGTTGTAGATGAAATTTTGACATATTGTATGAATCATCCATTTTTAAAAATGAATCCACCGAAATCAACTGGTAGAGAACAGTTTGGAGAAGAATTTGTCAGTGAGTTGTTGAAGCAGTATGAAAAGCATAGTAAAGAAAATATATTGACGACTGTCACGATGTTTACAGCAAGTTCAATCGTTCATCAGTATAAGGAGTTTATTCTGCCGTATTATGAAATCGATGAGGTGATTTTAGGCGGTGGTGGCAGTTATAATCGTACACTTGTTGAAATGATACGGTATGGATTGAAGGATGAAAAATGCGCCATATTCATTCAAGAAGATATAGGCTATTCTTCAGAGGCGAAAGAAGCAATCGCCTTTGCCATTTTAGCAAACGAAACGTATCATCGTAATCCGAGTAATGTGCCAAGTGCAACAGGTGCAAAGCAATCTGTTGTTTTAGGGAATATAACATTCCCTCCAATTTGAAGAGAATGAGGCGAACATATGAAATATATGATTGGAGTAGACGGCGGGGGAACAAAGACAGAAGCAATTGCATTTAATCAAGACGGAAGTGAACTTGAAAGGGCTACGAGTGGTTTTGGAAATATATTAATAGATTTTGAAGAAGCACTTTTTCATATTATGGAAGCGATTGATCAATGCCAGAGAGGGTTATTAAATGGGAATTGCGTTTGTATTTGTTTAGGATTAGCGGGTGTAAGTGGAGCAAATACGAATGAATTAACATTACGTCTAAAAAAGAAGTACGGAACACAAATTGAAGTTTTTAATGACGCAATGATTGCTCATGCAGCTGCTTTAAAAGGAAAGGATGGAATTTTAACAATTGGCGGTACAGGGGCGATTTGTTTAGGAAAGAAAGGAGAAGTGTACGAGTATAGCGGTGGATGGGGACATATTTTAGGAGATGAAGGAAGCGGATATTGGATTGCGTTACAAGGTTTAAAGAGAATGGCAAATCAATTTGATCAAGGAGTTCCACTTTGCCCATTAAGCTTAAGAATTCAAGAAGAGTTTCAACTTTTGACATCGTCTCATATAAAAAGACTAGTATATAGTTTTTCAAAAGATAAAGTTGCAGCAATCACACCATTCATTATTGAGGAAGCGAGAAATGGGAATGATGATGCACATGAAATTATGGTGCAAGCGGCTACGGAATTAACGAGAATTACGGTGAATATTTACAATAAGATGCAGTTTGATTTATCAACTTCAATTGCAGTAAGTGGCAGTATATTACGTTTCGTTCCTGAAATATATGCTGAATTTAAGAAATGCTGCGAGAAAAGTATGGGAGAAGTTATATTTGTATCACCATCAGAACTAGCAGTGAAAGGAACCTATTACTTAATGAATAATTTATATTTTAATAAATAGCGGTATGAGAATTTTTGTATGATTTGTAAAAATATGATGTTAAAATGTATAAAGGGATGTAAAGTAAGAAAAGTACAATATACATAGTCATTGAATATTGTATAAGTACTCCCATGTAGAAAGTGAATGATTACATGATTAATAGTATACAATTTTTGTATTTGGTGGCTTCTTATTTATTTGGAAACATATTGACCGCTTATATAGTGACGAAATGGAAACATAATGTTGATATTCGGCAGGAAGGAAGCGGCAATCCTGGCGCAAGAAATATGGGGCGCGTATATGGAAAAGGTTATTTCGTCGCTACATTTTTAGGTGATGCGATCAAAGGGGCAATCGTAGTTTCTATTGCAAAATACCTTTTTGAAGATTCTACATTTGTAATGTTAGCTTTACTGGCTGTTTTACTTGGACATATTTACCCGATTGTATTTAAAGGCAAGGGTGGAAAAGGGATTTCAACATTTATTGGAGGATTAATTGCATTTGATTATTTGATAGCGCTTACCCTTGTTACTGTTTTCATTATATTTTATTTAATCTTTAAAGGATTTACTAAGCCAGGACTAATTACAATCGCTTGTTTACCAGTGTGCATGATTTTGTATTCTTACTCTATTGTTACGACTATTTTAAGTGCACTTATCATTGTACTTATTTTATATGTAAATCGAGAATGAAATGAACTTTTTATAAGTGGAGTTAATCTCCACTTATAATTTTTATTAAATACATAAAGGAGAGAAGGCATGGGGTTAATTTATAAAGTTGCTGATCAAGCTTTGGAATTTGAAAGTATACATAAGTTGAATTATAAAACTTTTGTAGAAGAAATTCCGCAACATGAAGAAACGAAAGAGCGTGTTCGTATAGATCGTTTCCATGAAGAAAATACATATTTAATTTGTTTAGATGACGATAAGTTAGTAGGTATGGTTACTTTGCGAGGAAAACGACCATTCTCGTTAGACAATAAAATTCCAAATCTAGATTATTATTTGCAAGAACATGGAGAAAACGTATATGAAATTCGTTTACTTTCAGTAGAACGTGAATATAGAAATGGAAGAGCGTTGTTAGGTTTAATTCGCTTTTTACATCGTTATTTGCTTCTAAATGGATATGAATTGGCACTCATTTCTGCTACAACACGTGAACTACCTTTATATGAGCAAATGGGATTCAAATCTTTCCATACGTTAGTTGGTACAGAAGCAGCAGCCTTCCAGCCAATGTATGTTACCCCTGCTATGTTTGAAGCATCGAGTGTTGGGGGAATTATGACGAAAGAATATACGTTTTTACCTGGTCCAGTAGATATTGAAGAAAATGTTCGAAAGGCATTTTCTACTAAGCCTATTTCGCATCGTTCTAAGTTATTTCAAGTGACGATGAACAATGTGAAAAAACGGTTACTTCACATGACAAAAGCAAAGCATGTACAACTTATGTTAGGAACAGGGACGTTAGCAAATGATGCCATTGCTTTACAGTTACGTTCTTTAAAAGGGAAAGGACTAGTATTAACAAATGGGGAATTTGGTAATAGATTAGTTGGACATGCATCACGCGCGCAATTACATTTTGATATGTATAAAAAAGAAATGGGAGAACCGTTTATTTATACCGAATTAGAAAAAATAATGGGAACTGGAAATTATGAATGGCTTTGGTTTGTTCACCATGAAACATCAACTGGAATGTTAAATGATTTAGACAAGCTAAATGTTTTAAGTAAAAAGTATAATGTGAAGCTATGTGTAGATTGTATCAGTTCGATTGGAGCAATACCGTTAGACTTGAAGGATGTATATTTTGCAAGCGGTGTTAGCGGAAAGGCAATTAAATCGTTTACTGGATTATCTTTCGTTTTTTATAATCATAATGTGAAAGTAAACGAGACATTACCGGCCTATATGGACGTTGGTATGTACGAAGAAAATGAAAGTATTCCATATTCTCATTCATGGAATTTAATTTATGCACTGCAAGAAGCATTAAAGAGATTTGAAGATGCAAAAGCATTTGAAAAAATAAACGAGACGTATGCATATATTGAACAAGCTATTACTAATATGGGTTTAAATCTTGTTTCACCTAAAGAACATGCCGCGCCAATTATAGTTACCATTCAATTAAATGAAAATCAGTCTTCTAAGGTGATTGGCGATGCGTTAGCGTTACAAGGATACATTGTTCATTATGAGTCATCTTATTTACAAAAGAATAATTGGATCCAAATTGCATGCCTGAATCATTACAAAGAACGTGATATGAAGAGGATGTTGAATTGTTTACAACTGTGTGTATTACAGAGTGAGGTACATATATAAAGACTTTTTCTTAATATAGTTGGTTTCGTATAAAGGAGTTGCTACATACGAAAACTTAGGAATAGATCATTGGAAGAGGTGTTAGTATGATAACTAAAAAACTACCGTTACATATAGATGATATTAAAAAAGCTCAAAACATTTTAGACAGAAATGCTCGTAAAACGCCTTTAGTAAAATCATTTTATTTGACTAGTAAAACAGGTGGAGAAATTCACTTGAAATTAGAAAATATGCAATTAACGGGTTCTTTTAAATTTCGAGGTGCATTTAATAAAATGTCACAGCTAACAGATCAGGAAAAAGAGAGAGGAGTAATTGCTTGTTCCGCTGGTAATCATGCACAAGGAATTGCTTTATCAGCTCATTTACTTGGTATTAAGAGTAAAATTGTGATGCCAATTTCTGCACCTCAGGCGAAAGTTGAAGCAACTAAAGGCTATGGATCAGAAGTGATTTTATATGGTGAAACTTTTGATGATGCGAAGGCAAAATGTGAGGAGATTATTAAGAAAACAGGTGAAACATACTTACATCCATATGACGATATAGAAGTAATGGCTGGTCAAGGTACAATTGGTTTGGACATTCTTGATGATATGTGGGATGTTGATACTGTCATTGTACCAATTGGCGGAGGTGGAATTATTTCTGGAATTGCTGTTGCATTAAAATCTTTTAATCCATCCATTAATATAATTGGTGTCCAAGCAGATAATGTTCATGGGATGAAAGCATCTTATGACAAAGGTACGATTGTAGAACATTATGAGGCACCTACTATAGCAGATGGTTGCGCAGTTAAAATACCAGGCGATTTAACTTTTGAAGTAGTAAAAGAATTAGTAGATGATATTGTAACTGTATCAGAAGGTGAATTAGAAGTAGCGATGAAAGACTTATTACAACGTGGTAAAGCTGTTGTAGAAGGGGCTGGCGCATTAGCTACTGCTGCTCTACTTGCAGGGAAAGTGGATCCATATATTAAAGGGAAAAAGGTAGTCGCGGTTATATCTGGTGGAAACGTAGACTTGCAGCGCATTTCCAGTGTTTGTGAGCAATTTTTTGTAGCTAATGAAGTGAAATAATCTTTAAAAAACATAAATTTTATGAAAGAAGAGCTAAGAAAACTAGTCTTAGCTCTTACTTTTTGTCTAATGTGTAGTACAAGTTTTAATACACATGCCTTATTTTCCGTAAAGTGAATTATTTTATTTAAGCGTCTATTTTCATTGATAACTCAAATAATTATATCAATATTGTCGAAACGGAAACAGAAATTTAATATAATGGTCTTAACGTATGAATGAGCGGTTAGGAGGATAGACCATGAATAAGGAAGAACAGGTCATGAACGGTTTCAGGGAATTATATAATAAGATGGTTTGGCTTAATAAGGATAAGATGGAAGAAGGTCTTAAAGGTTTTAAGTCTTCTGAAGTACATTGCATTGAATATATTGAAAACAATGCAGATTCTAACGTGACACAACTTGCAGAGGCTTTTTATGTGACTCGCGGTGCAATAAGTAGAATGACTAAGAAGCTCATAAAAAAAGGCCTTATCGAAAGTTACCAGAAATCAGAGAATAAAAAAGAAATCTATTTTAGGCTTACTGAACAAGGGAAAGCAATATATAAAATTCACGAAGAGTTGCACAAGGAGTTTCAAGAGCGGGATAAAGCTGTATTTGAGCAAGTAACCGAGTCAGAATTCGACAGTATAATTAGCTTCGTGGAAAAGTATAGTAGGCATTTGGATGCAGAAATAAAGAAACAAGGTATACATATTAAGTCGTAATAAAGTTGAAGCATTCGGGCATTAACGGGTAGTTATCCCGAAAACGAACTTAATTGCTCGTTAATCCGGGATACATTCAAATAATAAAAAGGTAGCCTGCTCACAGTAAGGCTACCTTTTTATTATTGTATTTTTGTTGACTAATCAACAAAACGGAGTTATTATTTTGTTGACAAAGCAACAAAATATTTTAAGAGGAGAAGTTAAATGTCTATATTTAGATCACAAAATGAAAGTGAAACTGAAAAAAATATTGATAAACATGCTTTAATATTCGGCCTTATTTCTGTATTTCTTTGTGGAATAGGTTTCAGTATCATACTGCCTGTTGTTCCATTCTTAGTGCAGCCTTATATAAGTAGTACAGAAGAACAAGCTCTAGTTGTTACCCTACTGACCTCTGTTTATGCGGTTTGCGTATTTTTCGCTGCTCCTGCACTCGGAGCTTTAAGCGATAAATATGGCCGTCGTCCATTACTTTTAATATGCCTTTTCGGTTCTGCAATTGGGTACTTAGTTTTTGGTGTAGGAGGTGCTTTATGGGTACTATTTGCTGGACGCATAATTGAAGGTATAACAGGCGGGAGTATAAGTACAATTTTTGCATATTTTGCAGATATCATTCCTCCAGAACAGAGAACGAAGTATTTTGGGTGGGTGAGTGCAGTGGTAGGTGCAGGAACCATTATCGGACCAACTCTTGGGGGATTGCTTGCAAATTTTGGTCATTCTGTACCTTTATATTTCGGAGCGTTCATAACTTTATTAAATGTCTTATATGGGATGAAATATATGCCTGAGAGTCTTGACAAAAATAATAGGTTAAAAGAAATTACTTTTGTAAGGTTAAATCCTTTTGCTCAGCTGGCAAACATACTTTCCATGAAAAACTTAAAATGGTTACTTGTCTCAGCGTTTTTACTTTGGATACCTAACGGATCTTTACAAGCAATTTTTACACAATTTACGATGGATACTTTTAGCTGGAAACCTGCACTAATCGGACTTATGTTTTCAATTATGGGATTTCAAGATATCATTTCACAAGCTTTTATAATGCCAAAGCTATTAATCAAGCTTACTGATAAACAAATAGCTATACTTGGAATGGTTTCGGAAATTATTGGCTATAGTTTTATTGCAGCATCTGCTTTATTTTCCCTATTTCCTCTTCTAATCGTTGGGATGTTACTGTTTGGTTTTGGTGACTCAATTTTCGGGCCTTCATTCAATGGGATGCTTTCAAAGTCTGTCGATTCTAGTGAACAAGGAAGGATTCAAGGCGGTAGCCAATCTATTCAAGCTTTGGCAAGAATGATTGGTCCAATTATTGGAGGGCAAATCTATGTATCACTTGGTCATGCAGCACCTGCTTTTATGGGGATGATTCTTATAGTAGTGGCAATAGCAGTTTTGTATAGGGGGACGCATGTAACTGTATAAACTACATGCACTAATATGGTCTTTCTTTATATAAGGATGTCTCTAGGGGAATCTTTCCTGAATGAATTGAATAACAGATAAATATAAGAACAAATAATAGGGTGTCAGAACTTAGGAACAAGTACTGGCCCCTATTTGTTTACGGCTTGAGAGCTAAGAGAAATTAAGAATTTATTCTGTAATGCTCTCATGATGAAGGTTAAATAGAACTATCAATAATTAAAGTTAGCTTTTTTGAAAGTAAAAAGCTAGGTAAATGACTAGATAGTTTCATTATGCTCGTGCTGAAGTAAATAATGACTCCATTTTTACTTTGCTCTTCTCTCGAATTTCAGCGTCCGCATGGCGCATTACAAATTTATGCGCTATAGCAATTGCTAAAACATCATCTAATAAACCAATCCCAATAATAGCAGCTATATCTGGAATGAAGTCGATTGTTAATACGTAATAGGATAAAGCGGCTAATATTATGAATTTTGCTTTAGTAGGTAACCCTTTTTTTCTCATTGTGTAGTATAAAATAATGCTTTCATATACGCTTGATTTCCCAAGGTTTGCTGAGCTTTTTTTGAATTTTTTCCAAAGTGTCTGTTTCTCCATATAAACACTCCTTTTACAAAAACATAGATTTTTTAAAAGGATAGACAAAAAAGTGAAGAAGTAATCAATTTTATTATTTATCTTATTGTATATTTCCATAAAAATAAGGAATTACCTGTTCAAAATAATAGAATGTTTGTTATGTAACGACTCATAGTGTTTCGTTACATAAGTATGTACAGTAAAATGTATGGGGATAATTTATTAGCAAACATCTAATAAAGGGTATGGGGGAAAAAAGTGAAGATAATAGAACTACCAATTGAATTTGAATTTAATGGGGCAAAACAATGTATATATCCGAGCTTACTTATATTAAACAAGGGATTAACTTTAGTAGATACAGGTTATATAAACTTTTTACCTTTAATTGAAGATGCAATTGTAAAACATGGGTATGAGATGAAAAACTTAAAAAATATAATTATTACTCATTATGATGACGATCATATAGGATCTTTATATGATTTCAAAGTGAAATATCCTCACATTAATATTATTGCTAGTGAAATAGAATCTAACTACATTAGTGGTGAAATAAAATCGGAGAGACTAGTTCAAGCTGAAGAAATGTTAGAACATATGCCAATTGAAGAGAAAGAATTTGGTAAATGGTTTATACAGCAATTAAAAAATATAAGACATATTTGCGTCGATGAAAAAGTAAGTGATGGTCAAATGATTTTAAATGATGAATGTCAAATAGTAGCGACGCCAGGACATACTTCGGGGCATATTTCATTATATTTTCCGGACTTAGAGTGTGTAATCACAGGGGATGCGGCAGTTCAAGATAATTGTGAATTAGTAATAGCTAATCCGAATTTTTGTTTAAATATAGAAAAAGCGGAAGAATCTTTAAAGAGAATAAAAAACCTTAAAGCAGCAACGTATTATTGTTATCATGGAGGAAAGCTTACTGTATAAAATAATAAAAAACCGATCTTTCCTATATCGAAAAGATCGGTTTTTTTAATTCATAGATTCTGCAATTTGAATTAAATCCTTTACGTTATATTTTCCTTTTATATAGCGTTTGTTACCAATTGCAATTGTATATTGCAAACCATTCTGCTGAAAGATAAGCTCATATGCTGAATCAAAATGAGGATTATATAATGCTTTTATATTATTTTTTAAGCTGTAGAACTTAGCTCCCCTAAGTGAATAGAAGTATAATTTGTTTTGAACTGGTGAAACAGTGATTTTAAAAATCCCATTAATATCTTCATTGTAGTATTGGAGGTTTAAGTAATCGTTATAGATGTACCCTTGAAATTCGTGAATTTCGAATGGGAATTTTGTAGGAGTAAGTATATGTTCCTTACACTTGATTTCATATTCTTTTACAATAGTAGCTTCTTTCATAAAAGGATTCGTTCCATCATAAATTTGATTAATTTGAGATATTTTATTGTTTTTTGTTACAATTTCTAAAATGTAACCGAGAGTAAATCCATCATCAGTGTCTTTGAAATAAGAAATAAGAATTGTAGTATCTTCTTTTGGAGACGGTACTATTTTAATTTCATGAATATGTTTATTTGTTTGGAAAGTAGGTAGTTCAATCCCTTCTGTTACATATGACCGCATTAATTTTTTATCATTTTTGAGTAAAGCTTGTTTGAATTCACTTATTACATCTGTTTGAGATTTCGCCATTATAATTGTGGTGGATTGAAAATATAGTAAGAAAAATAAGCAAAAAATTTTTATGAATGTAGTAGTTAATTTTATTATCATATAACTATCTTTCCATAAATTTGAAATGTATATGTATAGGAGGAGAGAATATGAGTTTATTGCTTGATTTAATAACGGATATAATTTTATTTTACCCTCGAAATGACATGAAATTAAAGCATCATATTGCTAAATTAAGTGAATTTGAGTGGTTTCGAAATCTACATGAAGATCCGAAGTATACAAGATTAATTTGGAGTAATAGAAAAATTAAA
Organism: Bacillus sp. AR2-1; assembly: GCF_008368755.1. NCBI lineage: Bacteria > Bacillati > Bacillota > Bacilli > Caryophanales > Bacillaceae > Bacillus > Bacillus sp. AR2-1. The sequence continues at coordinate 129,198 of NZ_QORY01000012.1, read as the reverse complement.
AAGTTCATTTTGTCTACTACTAACATGGAAGCATTAATAAAATCAGAGAAAAAACAAAAAGAATTTGTCCAACTAGTACACGATGAATATAAAAAAAGAAGATAAGAATTTTTTTATTTTTCATATTTGGCGAAACAAATGGTACAATGAAAGCTAATGTGAAAAATAAGGAAAAGAAGTGGTCTATTTGAAAAACTTTTTAGAATTAGGAATTAGTGAAACTTTTAATCATACATTACGTGAAAATGGAATTACAGAAGCAACACCAATTCAAGAGCAGGCAATTCCAGTTATTATGTCAGGTAAAGATATTATTGGGCAGGCGAAAACAGGAACAGGTAAAACGTTAGCATTCGTGTTACCGATTTTAGAAAAAATCGATCCAGAGTCTAGTGATGTTCAAGCTTTAATTGTTGCACCAACAAGGGAACTAGCACTGCAAATTACAACTGAAATTAAAAAAATGCTTGTTCAAAGAGAAGATATTAATGTACTAGCGATTTATGGCGGGCAAGATGTAGCACAACAATTGAGAAAATTAAAAGGCAATACACATATTGTTGTTGCGACACCAGGACGATTATTAGATCATATACGTCGTGAAACAATTGATTTAAGTAATCTTTCAACAATTGTACTAGATGAAGCGGATCAAATGCTTTATTTCGGTTTCTTATACGATATTGAAGATATTTTAGATGAGACACCTGATAGTAAACAAACGATGTTATTCTCAGCAACGATGCCAAAAGATATTAAAAAATTGGCGAAACGTTATATGGATGAGCCGCAAATGATTCAAGTACAAAGTGAAGAAGTAACGGTAAATACAATTGAGCAGCGTGTCATTGAGACGACAGATCGTGCAAAGCCAGATGCACTTCGTTTTGTTATGGATCGTGATCAGCCATTTTTAGCTGTTATTTTCTGTCGTACAAAGGTTAGAGCAAGTAAGCTTTATGATAATTTAAAAGGACTAGGTTATAATTGTGCTGAACTTCATGGTGATATACCTCAAGCGAAACGTGAAAGAGTCATGAAGAGTTTCCGCGAAGCTAAAATTCAGTACTTAATTGCGACTGATGTAGCAGCTCGTGGACTTGATGTAGATGGTGTAACGCACGTATTTAACTTTGATATTCCTGAAGATGTGGAAAGTTATATTCACCGCATTGGCCGAACAGGACGTGCAGGTGGATCAGGTCTTGCAATTACGTTCGTTGCAGCGAAAGATGAAAAACATTTAGAAGAAATTGAAAAAACGCTTGGTGCACCAATACAAAGAGAAATAATCGAACAACCAAAGATAAAACGTGTAGATGAAAATGGAAAACCGGTACCAAAGCCGGCTCCGAAGAAATCAGGTCAAAATCGTCAAAGAGATAGCCGTGAAGGTTCAAGACGTGATTCGAGAAATAGCTCAAGAAGTGATTCAAGAAATAGTTCGAGAAATGAAAATAATCGATCATTTAATAAGCCAAGTAATAAAAAAGGTAGTACAAAACAAGGTCAGCAAAGACTTGGCCGTTAAATGGTTATAATTGTAAAAGAGTCGCAAAATATTGCGGCTCTTTTTTTGTTTGTATACAACAAGGATGATGGCAAGAAAAAAACAAAAATTTCATTCACCGTATTTAAAAGTGATAAAGGAAATTTTATAGTCCAAGACCAGTAGAGCAAGGGGATTACTACCATGTGGCAATTCAAGAACAAGTGCAACTTACATATGAACAATATTTAATCGAAAAAAATCGAGAGAAAGCAATTCGTACTAGCTCCCCTGATGATGATACGGATTATGAAAAAATCAATTGGTATAACGATATGAAAACATCTTTTGCAAACAAAGAATTGGACGATGGGGTGAAAGAAATTCGTAACACATCCAAATGGTACGGGAATGTTATGCTGCAGCAAAAAGAGAACGGAACTTATTATGTCTACTATTTAGGTAGAACACTTTTGTTGAAAGAAAAGGTATTGAAGCGAGCGAATATTTTTATTATACATTCCGCAATTATTGAAATGGAACAAGAGAAGTTTATGAAGGATTTAACTCATATTGGTAGATGGAAAAAATAAGGGCGGGCGAAGATTGAGCTTTCTTATTTACAAATTTTAAATTAACAACCATTTTCGAACATTGGCCGAACGAGAAAATTATTGTTGCTGAAATGGAAAGTAAAGCAAGTTATCTGTATTGGCAGCAAGTTCAGAACAAAAATGTATAACAATGTTGATAGCGGAATTTATGAAGTTTGTAAAGTGCGAGAATGAAGATGTTTTTGACATCAAGCGTATGTACAGAGCAGGGTTTCAAGAAAATGTAAAATTATCGTAACCTCCATTTCGCCTACACGGGTATGCGAGCAAATGTAGCTGACATGTGGGGTACGATCATCGGGAACTGGAAAACTCATTTGTTCGTTTTGTTCGATGGAGAAATTACTTATTACGATGATAAGGGTAATGTGGTTCGAAGCTACCAGAAGGGGAATTATGCGGTATAAGAAAAAAGGACTAGCAGTCGTATCTGCTGTCCTTTAATAGGAGAAAAATTATTCTGGATTAGAACTACGAATAACCAGAAAACGCGCTTTAAATCAGTGTTGTCAAAGATGTAATAATCTATGCAACAAAAAGCTTAGTCGGAATTCAAAACACCAAAATGGCTTGCATTGGTAACAGGCTCAAAACTAGTATATGTAAAATGAAAAATCTTATACAAAAAGCAGACAACAATTTTGGTTGTCTGCCAATGTGTTCAATGAGTTAGCTAATTGTGATAATTTGCATCCCCATTATGAGAAGAGTGAAGCTGCTAGTTCAAACAGCTTGTTGGTATTATAATCGATTTCATAAAAAATATACAGAGAAAGCAGATAAGTGAAGAACCTATCTGCTTCTGCTGTAACAAAAGAAAGAAGTATTAGCCGTGGACACGGCGGCTTGAAAATAGTATGTATTTTTATTTCAAAAATATTCAAGGGGTGAAGAAACATGGGATGTTTAATAAAAGGGGTTTGTGAAATTAATCAGCTAATTAGTAAAACAAAAGAGAAAAACAATGAGCAAATATAACAATAAAAGGATAAATGTTCAAAAGAGCGATGAGTATAAAGTAAAACAAAATAGTTATATTAAAGCTTGATTTTCATGAAAAATAAAGCACGCATATAAGTGTGCTCTTATGAACGCTTTAGATTAGTATGACTAGATAGTCACCATACAATAAAATATGCTTGTTTGATATAAATGTGTGTTAAATCTATAACATATATTTTGGGGTGTATAAGGAATATTAAATGTTAATTTGCCAAGCATATTGTTTTTATTAACGAATTTGTGCAACTGTTAAAGTGGCAGAACGAATATCTACTGTACCAATTACTTCAACCGGTACAATTTGAATTAAATCACCAGGGTTTAAGTTTATTAGAATGACACCGCTGGATACATCTACTTGACCAGTGCCAATGATATTAGAACGGACTGCGGTTCCAGATCCTGCAATAATATTAGTTGATGAGTTTAGTGTCAAGAAAAAGCGCGCTGCTTCCGGGGCTACTGGAACGTTATCGAGGCTGATTGTTAATGTATAACTGATTTGATAAATACCAGCTACTTGAATTCTAATTCCAGTTCCAGTACTAATTGTATCATTTATTACAGGGACAGTAATATTAGGGTTTGGGCCCGTACTAGGTAATAGTAATGGCGTGAATAGTGTTGCAAATTGAGGTGAAGTAGCATTGAAAGCAAAACCGAGAGCTGGTAGCGTACTAGGGGCTTGTGCTCCACAATTAAAGTTTGTGTGCTTACGACAAGATGAACGCATATTTTCACTCCTTTCTTTCATTTAGATTGCGTGAGTAATAACCTCACGTTTTGGACAAGCACAATACAATATATGAAAATTTATAATGAATAGTGCAGACGTGTACTGTTATGAATAAAACTAACTGTCTGTTGTACAAAAGGAAACACTATGCTTACAGAAATAGTTTGTAACCTAAAGTTGAAAAATAGTATGAACAGGGTTAAAAATGTTATTCAGAAATGAAAGGAAAAAAATAAAAAAGAGCACGCATATAAGCATGCTCTTTGGCAAGAAAGGTAGATTTTTATGAGTGGATTCCTCCATACAATAATATATGCTTGTCCGGTTAATAGTTGAGAAAGGGAGAATGAATATGGAACAAATTGAAGCGTATAACAAAATAAAAATTTCATTTTGTAAAAAAGGGGAATGGATATATGTACTTATTGGGAAAACGCAGTTAAAGAATTCTTAAAGAAGTAAGAGCAGGAACGAAATAAAAGAGCAGCTAGCAAAAGCTAACTGCTCAATACAAGGAGATACAGAGAAGACCACTTTAAATGAATGTTGGCATACAGCCTACATTCAATATGGACCAAATATTTATTTTAAATCCAATTTATCATCCCAACAGATAAAATGGCTGCGCCTGCTGCAGAACCTAGCCAGTCTCTCCAGCCTAATGTATTTAAAGATGCATCTGTTAAATCCATAATTAAGAAGATAGCAAACATTAATACACCAAATGCTAAGCATCCCCAAAATATTTGCAAATATTTAATCATCTTCTTTCGGAACTTGCTCATATAAATCACCCTTATTAATAATTTATATTTTTACAAATAAATTATCGCATGTGCAAAAATTAAACGTACAAAATATGCAATATTACATATTGGAACTCAAAAAAATAATCCATTCATAAGTACATAGATCGAACAGGGGGAACCGTATCGTATGAACCAATTTTCATTTTTTGAAATCATCGATGTAAAGGAGATGCGCTGACTTGTGGTGAAGGAGCTGAAAAACTACAAAGTATTGTGCGTCTGGATGAAGAATCGAGAAAATAGGATCAAGCGGAGGGCATCGTTCTTTTCCTAAAATGAAAGGTGACGATAAGAAACATGAGATACGTTTTAAACAAATTGAGCGGACGTTAAAAAATAAAAATTTATAAAGGAAATAGAAAGTAGGATGTTGTATATACAATAATAGGAAACTTTTTACTAATTAAACATATAATTAAAATAGACCGACAGTCGGTCTGGTGGGAAGGAGAACGTGAATGCGAATAATTAAGGAGTATGAGGAGCGTAGAAAAGAAATTTTAGAAACGGCTGAACGATTATTTGTTACGAAAGGTTATACGAAAACAACAGTAAATGACATTTTAAAAGAGATAGGGATAGCAAAGGGGACGTTTTATCATTATTTTAAGTCGAAAGAAGAAGTGATGGATGAAATCATTATGAGGATCATTAAAGATGATGTTGCTCAAGCAAAAGCAATCGTCTCTAATCCAAATATCCCAGTTTTAGAAAAGTTATTTCGAGTTTTAATGGCGCAATCACCAAAATCAGGAGATGTTAAAGATAAAATGATTGAACAATTTCATCAGCCAAATAATGCGGAAATGCATCAAAAAAGTATAGTGCAATCCATTATTCATTTATCTCCTGTTTTAGCAGAGATTTTAGAACAAGGAATCGATGAAGGCATATTTTCTACACCATACCCACAAGAAACGATTGAATTATTACTCTCTTCAGCACAAGTCATATTTGATGAAGGTTTATTCCAGTGGAAGCCGGAAGAAATGATTAGAAGAGCTAAAGCGTATATTAAAATGATGGAAGTATCTGTTGGAGCGAAAGAAGGATCTTTTGATTATATGGTTGAGGTTTTAATGAAACAGAAATAATGTTTTTCTGTTTGTTTATTATAGACCGACAGTCGGTCTAAATTAAAGGAAGGGTGTGATTATGATGTCTATTAGTATAAAACCTTCGATGAAAGATTTTTATTTAATGGTGAGTGGGCAAATTATTACTATTTTAGGTTCAACACTTTTACGTTTTGCTCTGTCGTTATATGTGCTAGATATAACAGGGCGTGCTGATATATTCGCAGGATTATATGCGGTTACGAGTATTCCGTTTTTGTTAGCTCCTGTTGGCGGAGCGATAGCAGATCGTTTCAATCGTCGTAATTTAATGGTTATTTTTGATTTTATAAACGCTGTGATTGTATTAAGCTTTATAGTTTTATTATTTACTGGATCTGTATCTATTATATTGATTGGAACTATTATGTTTTTACTTGCAGTCATTAGTGCAATGTACTCACCAGTTGTAATGGCGAGTATTCCTCAATTAGTTCCAGAGAAAAAGTTAGAACAAGCGAACGGTATCGTAAATGGTGTGCAAGCATTATCTAATATAGTAGCTCCTGTATTAGGAGGAATGTTGTACGGCATAATTGGTTTGAAAATACTTGTAATAATAAGTTGCCTTGCTTTCTTTTTATCTGCGATTTTAGAAATGTTTATTACAATACCTTTTATAAAAAGAGCAAAAGAAAACCATATTATACCGACAATTGTAAAGGATATGAAAGATGGCTTCGTATTCGTTTTAAAACAACCATTTATTTTGAAATCTATGCTTTTAGCTGCATTACTAAATTTAATACTAACACCGCTATTTGTAGTTGGTGCTCCAATTATTATACGAGTAACGATGGAAAGTAGCGACACGTTATACGGAATTGGAATGGGATTGATCGATTTTGCTACTATTTTAGGTGCATTATCAATAGGTTTTTTTGCGAAAAAGCTACAGATGAAAACATTGTATTATTGGATGCTGTTAATAGCTTTATTAGTAATACCGATGGCACTATCAGTTACGCCAGTTATTCTTAATTTAGGATACTATCCACCATTTATCCTCTTTATACTCTCTTCTATTCTAATTGCAATGATCATGACAATTGTATCTATTTATGTAATTACTGTAGTCCAAAAGAAAACACCGAATGAAAACCTAGGGAAAGTAATGGCAATTATAACAGCGTTATCTCAATGTATGGCACCAATTGGGCAAGTCATTTATGGTTTTATGTTTGAAGAATTCAATATGAAAATTTATTTACCTATATTAGCTATTAGTTTCATAATGATAATAATAGCGATAGTGACGAAGAAAATATTATGGAATGAGGGGAACTAGCTTAATATGATTAGGAGAATGTTAAAAAGAGATTTCTCTCAAAATAAAATGATGATTACCATCTTATTTATGTTTATCATGTTATCAAGCCTTTTAATGGCAAGTGCTTCAAGTAACGTTATAAATCTATTGAACTCGATGGATCAATTGTTTAAAGTATCAAACGCACCGCACTTCGTACAAATGCATGCCGGAGAAATAAATCAAAAGTCAATCGATTCATTTGTAGCGAAAACTCCTTTTGTAAAAAAAAAGCAAACGGCTGAGATGGTTCAAATAGGCGGGTCTAACATTTTTATAAAGAAGAAAAATCAAGCGGAACATAATAGTGTAATGGACATTAGCTTCGTTAAACAAAATAGTAATTTTGACTTTTTATTAGATTTAAATAATGAAGTGATCGATGTTAGGAAAGGGGAAATAGGTGTACCAATTTATTATATGCAAAAATATAATTTGCGAATTGGAGATAAAATATGGGTTGTTAAAAATAATAATGAACTAGCATTGGCTATTTCGGCATTTGTTCGTGATGTTCAAATGAACCCATCACTTGTTAGTTCAAAACGATTTGTAATAAGCGATGAAGACTTCGAAAGAATAAAGGGGAATTTTGGAGAAAGTGAATATCTTATTGAATTCCAGCTAACAGATGTAAATAAAATAAAAGAATTTGAAAATCTATACCAGTCATCGAATTTACCTCAAAAAGGTCCCTCTATTACGTATTCACTCTTTAAAACACTCAATTCATTAACAGATGGAATAATAGCTGCAGTACTTATCATAATAAGTGCATTATTAATATTAATCGCAATTTTATGTATAAGATTTACGATTATGACTTCTATGGAAGAAGATTATCGGGAAATTGGTGTTATGAAAGCTATCGGCATTACAAGCAAAGAGATCCAAAAATTATATGTAACAAAATATGTTGTTATTGCTGCTAGCGGGTGTATATGTGGATATATTCTTTCGTTATTTGTTACAAAAATATTTACCTCTAATATCTCACTTTATATGGGAACAGCAAATACAAGTGTTTTACATTTTATTGTACCATTAATAGTCACAACTCTGTTATTTCTAGCCGTTATCCTTTTCTGTCGTATTATTTTGCGGAATTTCAGGAGAATTACAGCAATAGATGCTTTACGATCAAGAGGTAATCTAGGAAAGGGAAAGGTGAAAAGTTCTTTTTCTCTCTCTCAAACTAAAATTACAAATGTAAATATATTTATTGGTATACAAGATGTCGTAAAACGCTTTAAGTTATATCGCGTATTAAGTATCGTTTTAATCATAGCCGTGTTCATGATTGTTGTACCTGTTAACTTTTTGTATACGATTCAGTCACCGAAGTTTGTAAATTACATGGGAACAGGAAAAAGTGATATTCGAATAGATTTACAGCAATCTGAAAATATAGAGAAACGATTTAAGGACGTAATTTCATATATACGAAATGATGAAGACGTAGAAAAATATGCAGCATTTGTAACGAGTACATTTAAAATGGTGAACGCTGAAGGTACACATGAAAACTTAAATGTAGAAGTAGGAGACTTCACTCAATTTCCATTAGATTACGTTCAAGGAATAGCACCAAAAAATGAAAAAGAGATTGCTCTATCTTATATGAATGCAAATGAATTAAAAAAGAATGTAGGGGATGAAATCGTTTTATTTGTAGAAGGAAAAGAAAAAGCATTAACTATTAGTGGGATATATCAAGATGTAACGAATGGTGGGAAAACAGCTAAAGCGAGCTTCTCTTATAATAGCGAAAATATATTATGGTATGTAGTAAACGTAGATATGAAGCCTACTGTGAATTTACAAGAAAAAGTGAAGAAGTATAAACATAATTTTAGTTCTGCAAAAATAACAGATACAGATGATTATTTAACGCAAACTTTAGGAGAGACAATTAAACAATTAAGACTCGTGACGCAAGTGGCAATTTTGTTTGCTATATTGATATCAGTTTTAATTACTGCGATGTTTTTTAAAATGTTATTGGCAAAAGACTCTTCACAAATATTAATTATGAAAAGTATTGGTTTTTCTAACAAAGATATTCGTATACAGTATATAACTCGTTCTATTGTCATTGTATTAATAGGCATTGTAACAGGGACATTACTAGCTGCTACGTTTGGTGAAATGTTAGTAAGTTGGTTAGGCTCATTTATGGGAGCAGCTCATATAAAGTTTGTCGTGAATCCTATCGTTTCTTATGTAATATGTCCAGCTATATTATTTATATCTGTGGCCGCAACAACACTTTTCAGTAGTTTTACTATGAAACAAACAAACGATGTAAAGCCAAATGGAGAGTAGGGGTGTGTAACTTGAACAAAATTTTAGAAGTTAAACAATTAAACAAAAAATATTCAATAGATGGAAATACAATTTATCAAGTACTAAAAAATATAGATTTAGATATTTATGAGGGAGAGTTTGTATCGGTCATGGGGCCTTCTGGTTCTGGGAAATCGACGTTACTATATAATATTAGTGGAATGGATCAAATGTCATCAGGAAGTGTGAAAGTTGATAGTAAAGAAATATCATGTATGAAAGAAGAAGCGTTAGCCAAATTGCGCCTTACTGAAATAGGATTTATTTTTCAGCAGAGCAACCTTCTTAGAAACTTGAATCTATTTGATAATATCATCTTGTCAGCATATTTAGCGAAATGTGAGAGTAAGAAAATAGTAAATCAACGTGCTCTGGAGCTAATGGGGAAAATGGGGATTAGTGATATAGCATCTCATTATATAACCGAAGCATCTGGAGGGCAATTACAAAGAGTTTCTATTTGTAGAGCGCTCATCAATAATCCAAATGTTATTTTTGCTGATGAGCCAACTGGTGCTCTAAATTTAAAATCAACAGAAGAGGTAATGCAAATATTATTAAATATTAACCGTGATGGAACGACCATTATGTTAGTGACTCATGATGTAAAAGTAGCAGCGAAAACAGAAAGAGTTCTTTTTATGGTGGATGGAGAAATTGTTAGCGAAATTCAGTTAGGTAAGCTTAGGAATAATGAGTTGAAAGTGCGAGAAGAGAAGCTGTTAAAATGGTTAGCTGTACTTGGATTTTAAAGAAAAAAACTCCTATTAAATGTAGGAGTTTTTTTCTTTGTCTGAAAGCTTAAAAAGATATATAATAATTTTCTGATTATTTAAAAATGGAGGAGTACAAATGAAAAATGAAACGTTGCACACGCAAGAAGATATTATTAAAATGCTTGATTCATTATTAAGACCAGCAGAACCATTTTGGAATGAATTTTATGAGAATAGGGAAAAGGATGTTCCGTTTTTTGCAAATGTTCCAGATGAAAATCTAGTTTCATATATAGAAACAGGATGGATTTCCAGAGGGAAAGTGCTGGAACTTGGATGCGGTCCAGGAAGAAATGCAATTTATTTAGCGAATGAAGGATTTGAAGTAACAGCAGTGGATTTATCGATAGAGGGCATTAATTGGGCGAAAGAGAGAGCGTTAGCAAAAGGAATAGAAATCGATTTTATTTGTGATTCGATTTTTAATTTAGATTGTCAAAATGATTTTGATTTTGTGTACGATTCAGGCTGTTTACATCATATTCCACCACATAGAAGGCTACATTATGTGGATTTAATTAAAAAATCATTGAAACCGGGTGGTTATTTTGGATTAACATGTTTTGCAGCAGGCGATTTAGATGAGCGAAATGGATCAGAAATAACGGATTGGGACGTATATAGAGGGTGGAGTTTACAAGGTGGACTTGCATATTCTGAAGAAAAATTAAGAGAGATATTTAAAGAATTTGAAGTGATTGAAATTAGAAAGATGAAGCAAATTGACCAACAAAATACTATGTTTGGAGAATCATTTCTTTGGACAGCATTATTTAAGAAGAAATAAACAGGGATTTAATTGACAAACTCATCTTTTTTATAGACAATACATTTATAAGAATGTACGTTCGGTTCTGGCTGGCCGATGTATGTTTTACATAACAAGGGGCGGTCTCTATATGAGTAACACAAATCAAAAAATCACTACGTTTTTAATGTTCGAAGGTAAAGCTGAGGAAGCAATGAACTTTTACACGTCGCTATTCGATCAATCAGAAATTGTAAGTATCTCTCGCTACGATGAAAACGGACCAGGTAAAGAGGGTTCTGTCATTCATGCAACTTTTACGTTAAATGGTCAAGAATTCATGTGCATTGATAGTTATGTAAAGCATGGTTTTACATTTACACCATCTATGTCTCTTTATGTAAATTGTGAGACAGAAGAAGAAATTGAAGCGGTCTTTCATAAGTTAGCGCAGGATGGATCTGTACTAATGCCTTTAGGTTCTTATCCATTTAGTAAAAAATTTGGCTGGTTAAATGATAAATATGGTGTGTCTTGGCAGTTAACGCTTGCGGAATAAAAAATGTAATATATTTGTTTAATGGGTTTAGTTCAGAGGGTGAAAATTTAAATAATATATAAAAAGGTGTTCCAACCGTCAACAGGTTTGGAATGCCTTTTTATATGTAATTGATTTGCTTAAATGAATTTATATTTTTTCTATTTAGAATATTTTATTTTTCTTACTACTTTTTATCTGTTAATATAAATATAGAAAAATATGTATTAATTATTGGTTAGGTTAATAGAAAAAGGAAAGCATAAATAGTAAATGATCTTACACTTAAAATGTAACAAGATAGCTAGGGGGAATAGTTATAATGGATACAACTCAACAAAACAGTAATGCATGGGATAAAAAGGTTGAAGAAGGTTCTAGATATACGCAACCTGTAAGTAGCGAGGTTATTGAAAGAAGTAAATCAGGTGAATGGGAAATCACAGTTACCACAGAAAAATCAGTTCCTAGAGATTGGTTTCCAAAGTCATTAGAAGGATTAAAAATACTGTGCTTAGCATCAGGTGGAGGGCAACAAGCACCAGTTCTAGCTGCTGCTGGGGCGGATGTAACAGTTACTGATATATCAAGAAAGCAGTTGGAACAAGATAAAAAGGTGGCAGAACGGGATGGGTTAACTTTAAAAACAGTGCAAGGAGATATGTCAGACCTTAGTGATTTTGAAGATGAATATTTTGATATTGTCGTAAATCCCGTTTCTAATTTGTTTGTAAAAGATGTTCATCTTGTATGGAATGAGGTATCAAGGGTACTAAAGAATAGAGGTATTCTTATTTCTGGATTTACAAATCCATTACTATGGATTTTTGATGACAATCAAGAGCAAAAGGGTATTCTAGATGTTAAACATTCAATACCATCATCAACACTAGATTATTTACCAGAGAATGAAGTTCAAGATTATGTAAATTCTAATCAAACAATAGAATATGCACATACTCTTGAAGACCAAATTCAAGGTCAAGTTGAAGCTGGTTTAGTTATAACTGGTTTTTTTGAGGATGATTTTGGTGGAACTAGAATATTAGATAAGTATATTAAAACTTTTATTGCTACAAGAGCTGTAAAGTTAAAGCTAGATTGAAAGTTTTTGCTTGTTATACTGGGGTTAGTTGAAGAATGGTCTTAAAAATAGGGAAAGTTCAATATATATCAAAAAGGATGGCACTTGCCATCCTTTTCCTTGTGTATTTTGAGTATATAAACAAGTTTCATATCTCTTAGTTGAAGTTGTCATTATTTATAGTTACTCTTTTCTTTTTAAGAATTTTGCATGCCGAATCTTTCACCGAGTTTAGCTAACAATTCAGGCTGATCCCCTTGACTCATTACAACTTCAATAAAGATAAGTTGATTCTTATTTAAAGTTATATTAGTTAAGACTTCTGCTAACTCTATTTCATTTTCCACTTTATATGTTAGACTTTTTTCTTCTGATCCAAATACGTTTGCTAGTTTCGTGTAATCCCACATTTGTATGTCATTATACGGTTGATTTTCGCCGTGAATTGCACGTTCAACAGTGTATCCATTGTTATTAATTAAAAATATAATCGGTTTTAAATTTTGACGAAGTATAGTCGATAACTCTTGAACAGTTAATTGGAAAGAACCATCACCAATAATTAAAATATTACGTCGCGATAAATCAGCGAGCTGTGTACCGAGTAGAGCAGGTAATGTATAACCAATTGATCCCCATAATGGTTGTGCTACATATGTAGTGTTATTTGGTAAAGGGATAGCAGCACTACCGAAGAAAGGTGTTCCTTGCTCAGCAATTAAAACATCGTTTTCTTGTAAGAAATGGTATATTTGTTGCCAAAAACGTTTTTGTGTAACCATTTGAGCTTTTGGATTGAACTCTTCTGTCATAGATAGTAATTCTGAAATAAAGGGCTTAATTTCAAGTGTTTCCTCGTTGCGATGTTCGATTAAATCACTTAACTGTTGTAAAACATCTTTCATTACAACGGGTCCATATTTTTTATCTATAATTTTCACAGTATAGGGATGGAGTTCTATAACTTGCTCTTTCATAAAGCCTTGTGTAAAGCCACCAGTAATAGTATCAGTTAATTTCACGCCAATACTAATAATACAGTCAGATTCATCAATTCTTTTTCGTAAGTATGGAGAACTAACATCACCAGTATAAATACCTATAAATTGAGGGTGTTGTTCAGGGAATATTCCTTTTCCCATACTTAATGTTGCGATAGGAAACCCAGTTTTTTCTACGAATTGATGCAAATATTCTTCCGCATGAAAACGAGCTACTTCAAAATCAGCTAAAATAACTGGTTTTTTGGCACTGTTTATTTTTGAAGTAGCATGTAGAAGCATTTTATCCAACGCATCTTTATTACTTAGAACTGGTCTATGTAAAATTGGTTCTGTAGGTTTATTAATTGGTTTATTATACACATCAATCGGTAATTGAATATGAACAGGGCGTTTCTCACTCCAACATGCACGTAACACACGATCGATTTCTTCAGCGGCATGCTCAGGTGTTAATTTTGATTGTGCCACCGTGATTTCTCTATACATATTGGAAAAATGATCGAACTTTCCATCACCTAACGTATGATGAACGAGTGCTCCATTTTCCATTACTGTTGTTGGTGGTGTCCCCGTGATTTTTATAACAGGTACGTTTTCTGCGTATGACCCAGCAACACCGTTAAGGGCGCTTAATTCTCCAACGCCAAAGGTCGTAATAAGAGCTGCAATTCCTTTTATACGAGCATATCCATCAGCGGTATATGCCGCATTTAATTCATTACAATTACCAATCCACTTTAGCTTTTCATGTGCTAGTACGTCATCTAAAAAAGCCAAATTATAATCACCAGGAACACCAAATATATGCTCAATTCCTAATTCGCTTAGTCGATCTAATAAATATGTACTTACAGTATATTGCGATTTCAAATGAATCATCTCCTAATTGTGCAATGTATATTTCAATAAATTAAAGAAGTTCTAATACGTTGATTAAAATATTGATTACTGGATTGTGGTATAATTTACATACAGGGGGAACGCAGATGACACAACATAAAGAAGAACAGATGAATGAAGCATTAGCATTATTTTACTTTGCATATAAAACATTTACTGAAAAGCCAGATGAAATTATAAAAGAGTATGGCATACAACGAGTACATCACCGAATTTTATTTTTTATCGCACGATTTCCAGGGATAAGTGTAAATGAGTTATTATCACTGTTAGAAATAAGTAAACAAGCTCTTCACGGACCACTACGACAACTTGTGGAAAAAGGCTTAATTGAGAGTAATGAAGCTACACATGATCGCCGTGTGAAACAGTTATCTTTAACAGAAATAGGTGTAGATTTAGAGAAAAAATTGAGCGATGTTCAAAGACAACAGATGAGTGCTATTTTTTCAAAATTTGGTGAATCATGTGAAGAAAATTGGCATCAAGTTATGAATGAAATGGCAAATAGTCGATCAGGTTTTGATGCTTGGATATCAAAACGAGCAGTTGTAATCGATCAGAAATAATAAGAAATATATCTGTTTTTATAGTTTGAAAAAGAACAAATTTTATCCATACATTTGGCAACTATGGATTGGTCATAGAGTGAATGGATAAAAAGATACATTACTAGATACTTTATACGTGTACGCAATGGAACAATAAAATTCACATTTCCGAGAGGGGAATTATTATGATAAAACTTGTACTTATTCGTCACGGACAAAGTTTATGGAATCTTGAAAATCGCTTTACAGGATGGACAGATGTAGATTTATCAGAGAATGGATTAAGTGAAGCGAGAGAAGCAGGAGGGATTTTAAAGAAAAATGGATATACTTTTGATGTCGCGTATACATCTGTATTAAAACGAGCAATCCGGACGTTATGGATTGTACTTCATGAGATGGATCTTGCTTGGGTACCAGTACATAAATCTTGGAAGCTAAATGAAAGACATTACGGTGCATTGCAAGGGTTGAATAAAGATGAAACTGCGAAAAAGTATGGTGAGGAGCAAGTTCATATTTGGAGAAGAAGTATTGATGTAAGACCACCTGCTCTTACTGAGGATGAACCTAGATATGAAATGAATGATCCAAAATATAAAACACTTAAAAAAGGTGAGTTTCCATTGACTGAATGTTTAGTGGATACGGAGAAAAGAGTACTTGATTATTGGCATTCAGAAATCGCGCCATCATTAAAAAGTGGTGAAAAGGTAATTATTTCATCACACGGTAATACGATTCGTTCGCTAGTGAAATACTTAGATAACCTTTCAAGCGATGGTGTTGTTTCATTAAATATTCCAACGAGCATTCCACTCGTTTATGAATTAGACGATGATTTACGTCCGATTCGTCATTATTACTTAAGTATGGACGGAGAAGTACCAAAAGGGAAAATTCCGAAACATATTTCTTTTTAACATGAAAATTTGAAACGCATGCTTGTCTACATATACAATGTAGATTCATGATAAAAGACGTGGTACCTTCTAATGTATATGCGATATTGCTAAATTTAGAAGCTTGTCCACGTCTTTTGTCATAAAGAGGGCTGCTTGTGCATGTAATGATATCGTGAGTAGTTTTTGAATGGAGGGTGATGTCATTGGTGATCTCTAACATTCGAATCGGCTTATTTATTTTAGCAATCGTTTTTCTCGTTCTTGTGTTCTTTTACTGGAGAAACGAAGAGTTGTACGAGGAGAAAAAGCAACGTATTAGAAAGACTTGGTATGGGTTGTTTATAATATCAGTCACCGTGTATTTCATGATAAAAGGAATTGATTTAACCCTCTGGAAAAACCTATTAATGTTCACTGCAATGGTTATTTTCGTTGATATCGCATTTATTTTAACACCTAATATTTCCGAAATATGGGGAGCGAAATTTAGCGATATCGGCAAGACTGTTCAATCGATAAAACGGTCTTTAATTGCTTCTAAAGCAAGAGGGGAAATATATACAACAATTATTCAAAATGTCAATCCAGCAATGTTCGGTACAATGGAATGGCATACGGAAGAAGAGTATACAAAAAGCTTAAACGCATTTTTAGATTCGTATGGGGAAAAGATTGGTGCGAAAATTGTCGTATTTGAAGCGGCAAAGGAATTAAATACTAACTTTCGCGGTATCCGTTCTCAATTTAGTATTATCGTTCCGTTTGAACACATTGAGCAGTTGAATGAGCAGAAAGCGGTACAAGTAGAAAATGTCGGCATTATACCAGCAAAAACTGTGAGTGATGTTTTCATTGTTATTGATGGGAAGAAAAATAATCTGCAAGATCGAGATTTTGAAAATGTATATAATTTAACAATACATCATAGTTATTTTAGTAAATAAGGACAGGATTTTCTTCTGTCCTTTTCACTTATACATAAAGGTAAAGCGAATTTAGACAAACTTGTATAAAATCGGACAATCATTCCTACACTAGCACGTAGAGGTGATTGTAGTGATAAAAGATTATGACAATGATTTTTTTAAAGAAGATAATGAAGATACAACAGATTTCTCGTTAATAAAAGGAGATACATTACAGCAAGTAGAAGAGTTAGAAGAAGAATTAAAAAGAAAATGATACTTGTACATGCTGCGTACATTTGCGATATAATATAAATAGAAGATTGTATCTTTTTGAAAAGGGGGAGAAGAGATGGCTGAAATAAATGTACAAAAGTCTTCATTTTTTAAAGAAAAAAAAGAAGAACCAAATACAGATTTCTCTCTTGTGAAAGGTGCATTAACAGAAAATATAAATCGTTTAGAGAAACTGATGAATAATAGCGGTTCAAAATATATACGAGTGAAAAAAACAAAAGAAAATGCATAGTGCATTTTCTTTTGTTTTTTATTTAGCATTTAACTTTTCTTTTACTTTTGCAGGTAAGTCAGCTTCCTGAACCTCTTCATATGACTTCACTTCAATTGATGATATTTCATTTTTACTCTTATCATCTTGATCTACATAAAGACATAAAAATGCATTTTCATTTAATTTATGTTCGTTTGATGCTTTCTTACTTCTAAATGTAATTTGTTTTTTTACTCCGTCTTCGTCATAAGCAGGCAATGTGTAGTTTCTTAAGTTTTTACCTTCAACTTTTTCGATAGTTCCTTCGCCTTGTATCTGTACGTAATATACATCTTTACCAATTCGATTTAATGATGCTCTTTCACATCCAATAGTAAAACTAGAAAATAATAAACATAGTGTAATAATCGCTAAAAACCTTTTCATTTTCTTTATCTCCTTCAATTTGTTTCTTTACACAGTATACGGCTATTATGAAATGAGAAAAATCGATTTAGATTACAACCCCCTTACAATGTTGTAAGAGTGTTGTCCATAAAATGAACAATATATTAAAAGTTAAAAGAAAGGTAAAATAATGAATCATGGTATAATGATAAAAGACTTACATATTATTTTGTCATTTTGAGAGGAGCTTAAAAATGTATTCTACTTTAGAACAATTAACAAAGCACCCTGTATTTTATCATTTTGCAGAAATTTCAAAGATTCCTAGAGGATCGGGTAATGAAAAAGAAATTAGTGATTATTTAGTGGGCTTTGCAAAAGAGCGTAATTTAGAAGTGATTCAAGATGAAGCAATGAATGTCATTATTAAAAAAGAAGCAACTGCTGGCTATGAAAATGTACCAGCTATTATCATTCAAGGTCATATGGATATGGTGTGTGAAAAAAATCAAGCAACCGTACATGATTTTGAAAAAGATCCAATTGAATTACGAATCATTGGGGACATGTTATATGCAAATCAAACGACTTTAGGTGCTGATAATGGTATTGCAGTTGCGTATGCAATGGCTTTATTAGATTCAAAAGATATTCCGCATCCAGCACTTGAAGTAGTTATTACTACTGAAGAAGAAACAACAATGGGTGGAGCTTTCGCTGTTGATGCAAATCACTTTGATGGTAAGATTTTTATAAATATTGATTCTGAAGAAGATCATAAATTACTTGTAAGTAGCGCAGGTGGTGCGAAAGCTGTTGAAACAATTCCAGTAATATGGGATGAAGCGCCAGCTAATACGGATGCATACCGTCTATATGTTGGTGGTCTAAAAGGCGGACATTCTGGTATGGAAATTGATAAACAGCGTGGTAATGCAAACAAAGTATTAGGACGAGTATTACGTGATTTATCAGCAAATATTCAATTTGGTATAAGTGAAGTTCACGGCGGATTAAAAACAAATGCAATTCCGCGTGAAAGTGTAGCTACAATTGTATTACGTACAGAAGATGTAGAGAAAGTAGAAGAAAAACTAGAATCTTGGACTACAGTATTACAAGAAGAAATGCGTGCTGTTGATCCAGATGTTCATGTTACAATTACAAAATTGGATGAAAAAGTAGAAAAAGTATTTGCTAAAGAGACACAAAAGCAACTTATTTCATCATTATTCTTAATTCCAAACGGCATTCAAAGTATGAGCATGGATATTAAAGGTCTTGTAGAAAGTTCAACAAATTTAGGCGTTATTGAAACGTTGCAAAATGAAATTAAATTACGTAACGAAGTGAGAAGTTCTGTAAGTAGTTTAAAACAACATGTTGCAGATGAGATTAAATGTATTGCCGAATTAGTTGGTGCAACATTTGAAATAGAGTCAGAGTATCCAGAATGGCCATACAATCCGAATTCACAAATTCGTAATTTGTTTGAAAAAGTGCATCAAGAAAAATACAACAAGGATGCTGAAATCTTCGCTGTACATGCAGGTATTGAATGTAGTGCATTCGTTCAAAAGATGCCTGACTTAGATGCGATTTCATTTGGTCCAGACATTTTTAACGTTCATACACCAGATGAACATATTAGTATTTCTTCTGTTGTGAATAACTGGGGATTCTTCGTTGATGTAATGAAGGGTACGAAAGAATTAGCTAAATAATATGGATGAAATGAAAAGTAGCCAATAAAACTTTATAGGCTACTTTTTTGTATAGAATTTTATTAGAAATTCTTTTTTACGTTAGTATTTAATTTTCACTTTTATTTCTAGAGGATATTGTACCAAAGATTGCTCCGGACACTGCTCCGATTAAAGTCATAAAAATTGCACTCCATGCTGCAAATGACATTATTACACCTCCAAATAATAAATTATTGTTTCTTAGCCTTTTGAATAGAAATGATAATTGCGACAACTATTAAGAAAATAAGAGGAGACCAAGAAAAGAAAGACATGTAATATTCTCCTTCCAATATTAATTTTAGACCTTTATAGAAATAAATTATCGCATGTTTAAAGAATGAACATATAGAATATGCAATATTGCATATCGAATTGTAGGGCATAAAGAAGTGAAAACGGTTCGTGAATAAAAATGCTAATTTATAAAGAAAGTAAGGATTTTTTCTAACCTTAAAAAGGGCAGACAATCAAAAAGCTCTCTACCTTATATAAGGCAGAGAGCTTTTAAAATAGTTTTTGTCTAATAACAATGGTATCCAATATTTATTGGTGAGATAAACGTAAATTATTTTGAGATTTTAAAACTGCCTCCATAATAATAATTTTCTCCAAGTTTCATAACAGCTACATATGTTCCAGGATTATAAGCCTTAGTAATAGGTGTTACAAATCTACCATAATTATGTTTCAAACCCGAGTCATAAATGGTTTTATATCTATGCAAGTTTATTTCATCATTTTCATTTCCACTCAATTGATATATTTTTACAATACCAGTATCTTTACCACCAGTAAATATAGTAACATCGAATGTATCTCCATGTTTTAAGTCAACAACTGCTAACTCTTCTATAAAATCTGCATTATGATGTAATAAAAAATAGCTTTGCCAACGCCAATTATCTGAAAATCGTGATTCTTCTTGTGTAAGTTGCGATTCAGCAGACACAGGTGGGAGCGTACCAATTGTATTCGAAAATAAAAATCCTCCAACAGTCAATGCACCAATAATTGTTGATTGCCTTAAAAGTTTCATGTTCTAAACCTCCTATTTACTTAAGGATTCAGAAATCGTTTTGTAAAAAACTAGCTGTGAAATCTAATGGGTGATAATATCTTCTATAATCATATTAACATTTATTGATTTATCAGACAAATTAATAAATAATAAAATTATATCGAGGGAGTGAAGACTAATATAAGAAAGAAGTTAGAGATATAGCTAATAAATCTTTATTATATGTAATTGCGATTTATTATTTGAAAACAGAAATTTTAATGCACATCTTAAGTTTGGGTATATAATTTTACAATTTGACTTATGTAAATTATCAAGTTATGATTTTTTATTATAAAAGAAAGGCTTGAATATAATGATTCGTCGTTTGAGAAAGCTAAAAAATGTAGCCGTCGTATTAAGCTTCTAAGTGAATTACAAAGATCTACAATACTTAGAAGCGAGGAATAAAGTTATGAAGCATCCATTATATAATCATTGGTCTGAAACGAAGTATATAAAAGATATAGTAACAAATCCACTCATTGAAGTAGGAGAGTACTCCTATTATTCAGGGTATTATAGTCATCAAAATTTTGAAGATGGCTGTGTAAGGTATTTGTGGGGGGATGCTAAGTCCCAAGCACTGTTCAATCCAATTGAACAGATGGGATGGCATCTTGATAAACTCATTATTGGGAATTATGTTTGCATTGCAAGTGGAGTAGTCATTTTAATGGGTGGTAATCATAATCATCACTCCGAATGGATTACAGTATATCCATTCGCTGAGCAAATTGAACAATCATATGAAGCGAAGGGCGATACAGTCATTAAAAGTGATGCTTGGATTGGAATGAATGCAATAATAATGCCTGGCGTTACTATTGGTGAAGGAGCAATTGTTGCTGCAGGATCTGTCGTAAGTAAAGATGTTCCGCCGTATACAATAGTTGGTGGAAATCCTGCTAAGGAAATAAAGAAACGATTCACTGATATAGAGATAAATATATTAATGGAAATGCGTTGGTTTGATTGGGATAGGAAATTGATTGAGAAGGCAATCCCGCTGTTATCTAGTCCATCCATCGAACCATTATTTGCTTTTTATAAAAATCAAGTGAAAAATAAATAAATCAGTTAGAAAAACTACATCCAGTATAGGATGTAGTTTTTTATTTTTTGTAAATGTGGAACAAATGTATTACTTATATTGTCTATTAAGTGTAATCCTAAAAAATATGAAAGTACGAATCATTTTGAAAAATACAAAGGTATTAAAAAGAGGGATATGTGTGGGAATACTAAGTGTCAGTGTGTCTAAAAGGGTGGGATGAGATGTTCTATATGAAAGTGGTCCTAATGTCTTATATGTATATAGAATTTGATAACGCTGTCTATTTTTTGAAGGGTTATGTTAGAACAACGTTTTTTGAGTACAAAAATATTGGAGGTAACAGAAGTGAAAGATATGTTTTGCAAGGGATTTATTGCAATAGTAACAGTGCTTACACTATTTTGTAGCATGGTCGTTACATTTGGAAGAACATCAGCGGAAACAATTCCTGCTATAGACGTTGAAGCAGGATCAGCAATTTTAATAGAAGCAAATTCCGGAAAAATTTTATATGAAAAAAATGCAGATGAATCATTGGCAATTGCTAGTATGACAAAAATGATGAGCGAATACTTAGTTCATGAAGCGGTGGATAAAGGAAAACTTAAATGGGATCAAAAAGTTAAAATCTCTGAATATGCACATAAGATTTCGCAAGATCGTTCATTATCAAATGTTCCATTAGAAAATGGTGGCTCTTATACGGTAAAAGAGTTATATGAGGCAATGGCGATTTACTCTGCAAATGGTGCAACAATTGCTTTAGTTGAACAGATTGCTGGTAAAGAGATCAATTTTGTAAAAATGATGAACGATAAGTCGAAAGAGTTTGGAATGAAAGATTATAAGTTTGTAAACTCTACAGGCTTAACAAATCAAGATTTAAAAGGATATCACCTAGAAGGGACGACTCTAGACGAGAAAAATAAAATGTCTGCAAGGGATTGTGCAATTTTAGCACAACGTCTTATTCAAGATTTCCCCCAAATATTAAATACAGCAAAAATTCCTAAAAAAACATTCCAAGAGGGTGGTAAATATCCAATTGATATGGCGAACTTTAACTGGATGTTAAAAGGTTTAATTAAGCAATATGAAGGTGTAGATGGTTTGAAAACAGGAACGACTCCAGAAGCGGGAGATTGTTTCACTGGTACAGTAGAAAGAAACGGTATGCGCCTAATTTCTGTAGTGATAAAAGCAAAATCTCATACGGCACGTTTTGATGAAACAAAGAAATTATACGATTATGGATTTGCGAATTTTGAAGTGAAGAATGTCTATGGAAAAGATTCAGTAGTAAAAGGACATGAAACAGTTCGAGTGGCAAATGCAAAAGACAAAGATGTAGTAGTTCAAACGAAGCAAGCTGTTTCACTTCCAATGCCGAAGGGCAACAAAGACATTTATAAAAAAGAATTTAAAGTATTGAATACGGAACAAGAAGCGCCTATTAAAGAAGGTGTAACTATTAGTAAAATGATTATCTCTCCTAAAGATAATACAGATTCTGGGTTCTTATCAGGTAAATCATTACAAATAGACCTTGTAACAAAATCTGATGTGGAACAAGCAAATTGGTTTACACGTTTTATACGTAAAACAGGATCTTTTTTTAGCGGTATGTGGGATAGTACGGTTGATATAGTAAAAAGCTAATTTTATAGGATACAACTAAATATTAGTCTGAAACAAAACGTTTCAAAGTATTATAGATTCTTATGTGGATAGTTTGGAATGAAAGATTGTATTACATTTCAAATTTGGTCCTTCGGAACTTTTTGTATTTCTATCAAGCTAAAATAAATTTGTATCCATATACCCCAAAAACGCTATTCTTTTTGTAGAAATATACAGAAAGGATGGCGTTTATTATGAATCTTTCGATTTGAAGGATTCTGGTGCAAGGTTAGTTTAATAAAGTTACATGATGAAAAACCACCCATTATTCCATCAAATGACAATAAAAAAATAATATCCGGTAAGTATTTCTGTAATTAGATTTTATCCCGCATTAACGGGCAGTAAGACCCCCACTGATTAAAGTTTCACTTTATAAAAATTTAATAAAATCTTTTCTTTGTATTAAATATTTTGTTTTAAATTATGTATATAAAGAAATGGAGGTCAAATTAACTTTGTACTGCTTATATTAGGAATTTAAAGAAACAATATGTACAATTCTCCCACTACATTTGCATAGTGGCCTTTATGAAAAGCAAAATCTACAATTTACAAGGAGAACATTTTATGAGTAAGAGAATAAAAGAATTAGATTCCATACGAGGGTTAGCGGCACTTACTGTGGTATTTGGACATTTTTGTTTAATGCTACCATCGTTGCCTAATTCTATTAAATTTTCCCCGCTTAGGTTTTTATGGGCGGGTGGGGAAGCTGTTATCGTTTTTTATGTACTAAGTGGTTTTGTGTTATCTATGGCACTTTATTATTCAAAAACAAATTATTGGGGATATTTAATTAAGAGATTTGTAAGAATCTATATTCCTTATTATTTTTGGATAATCGTTACCTTTGTTTTATTTATTTTATTTTCGCCATATGAAGTGGTAGGACTACGGGATTGGTTCTATGATAGGTGGCAAGGGTCTATAACAAAATTAGATATTATAAACCACTTTGTGCTTCTTAATAACTTTTTTACGGAAAATTATAATCCAGTTATTTGGTCATTGGCTCAAGAAATGCGTATATCTATTGTGTTTCCTTTGTTATTCCTTCTTTTTTATAAACTGAATTGGAAGAAAACGATACTATTTGCTTTGAGCTTTTCTTTAATTAGTGTTTTTCTTAATATGTTGCATATTGGGAAAGCTGAAGGATTTTATAATGGTTATGCCGATACACTGCATTTTACATCTATGTTTATGGTTGGAATGTTACTTTTTAAGCATCAGGAAAAACTTATCTACTCATATAGGAATATGAAAAAATTTAAAAAAGGATTTCTTATTGCCTTAGGAATTATTCTATATTTATATTCCATTTTAATTTATGGTTTTTCCCGTAATGATACTACTTTCTTATTAAAAGATTGGGGTGTCGTAATGGGGGTTAGTATATTTATTATAATGGCTATGAGTAACCTAAAAGTAAAAATACTTTTAAATAAGAGTGTGTTTGTATACTTAGGAGAAATTTCATACAGTATCTATTTGTGTCATTTTCCAATCATGATGGTACTATTTAAACTTTTGTATACAAAGATACCTATCTTTTTCCTTCTTACTTTGTGCATTACAATGACACTACTTTTTTCTATAGTTTCGTATCATTTAATCGAAAAGAAATGTATCAACTGGGCAAAACAAAGAACAACAAATTTATTGAAAAAAGTATAATACCTAGAGGGATTATATCCCGCTATTTGCCGGACAGTAAGATCCCTCACTTCAAAATTCAGCGAGAGCAAAGAAGTTAGGTGGGAAATTAACTGTCCGTAAAAGCCCAATTGGTTCAACTAATAATCAGTGAGGGATGAAGAAAACCTCTACTGATTAAAGTTTAACTTCATTTCTTTAGTAAATATATGAATATGACCGATTCTAAATGTAAATATAATAAAGTGGAATATAATTGAAATCAAAAACATTTAGAAAGAACAATTACATTGTGAGCTAATGTATAGTATAGATATGAATAATAAAAAGGGGGAATAGATATGTGGAAGCGATTTGTCTCGATTGGTGATAGTTTTACAGAGGGGATAGGGGATGAAGTTGAGGGAATTGCATTAAAAAGCTGGGTAGATCATTTGGTTCAACTGTGTGAAAAAGATATAGAATATGCCAATTTTGCAAAGCGTGGGTTAGTAACTAAAGAAATTCGCTCGCAGCAATTGGAAAAGGCATTAACTTTTAATCCAGATTTGGTTAGTCTCATTGCAGGGGCAAACGATGTTTTAAAAGGACGTTGGAATCATGATGCATATAAGAACGATATGGAATTTATGATAGATACATTAAGTAAAGCAGGGGCGGATATTATTATAGCAAACCTTCCCGATTTTACAGTTAGGCTTCCTTTTGCTTCTGAAAAAAAACAAGTAATAAAAGAACAATTATTAGAGGCAAATGAAGTTATACATTCACTGAGCAGAGAGTATAAGCTTCATCATGTTGATTTTTGGAATCATCATTTAGTTAATGACAATACGCTTTGGTCTAAGGATTTAATTCATCCAAACTCAAAAGGATATGTAAAAGTTGCTGAATTGATTTTTAGTAGTTTGCCTGTACAGAAGACAAAATAATAGTTTGCAATTTAACAAATATGATATTAATTGTATTAAGCTATGTTTTTTAATAAATGGAAAGAACTAAAAATTTAGCAAATAAAGTGTATCTACGATATATTTCTACAGTAGTGCACAAATACAGTATCACAAGAAAAGATCACCTACGGAAATAGGTGATCTTTAAACATTCTTATACCTAAATTAATATATTATATTACTAAATAAATTCGTACTACATAAAAATTAAGTTCTTTTATAGAAAAACTGATTTTACATTACCTTAAAATATATTCATAACAATATTATATAATAACATAGTCAAATCATATTTTGGGGATTTATCCCGATTGCGTATAATGTGTAATTTTTTTGAAGCAGTAATGTCCAATAAGTTAAATAGGTAGTAAATGTAAAAAAATCAATACTATATATTATTCAATCTTTGTTATGAGTGCATTAGTAATTGTTAGTATTATATTTTTAATATCTATTTTAGTTATTGGAATTAATTTGAATAGAAAATATGTAGGATAGGGAAAGGTACATATACTTTATTTTATATGTACCTTTTTATTTAGTAGGATTTATAGTCTCTATAAACTATTATGTTAATAAAATTAAAAAACTTAATTCTTAATATTCTTATGGTTAAAGCTATCTATAAAATGAAAATATAACTAAATAATAGTTTGTTATGATTTGTGGATTTGGTTTTTTATCCGAATTTTCTGATTCAAATATTTCAACTTTATGAATATAGTAGGTGAAATATTTGTGTGATAGTATTTGAGATAGAAAAAAGCCAATTTTAAAAAGGATGTGAATTGAATGTGCAACAACTGTAAATGGTTATATTAAGTTAATGTTTAACTGTTTTTAGTGTAAGGTAAAGGTCTATTTTGTAACAGTTGATATAAAGACAAAGAAATAGGTGTACTCGAATTTATCTGACTATTTAAAATACGCTAAACCTTGAGATTAGTCTAGGTTTTGACGAAGTTAAATTCTAGGTGAAATCTTTATAATGATTAATTAGGTTTAATAAAGGGGTAACTTATACGCAAAAGCGTTTATATTAGTAACCTAAGGAGCTTGCTTTTATGAAAACTATTGATTCAAAAGGCCTATTAGGAAATAGGGTTTATTTACAAGTTTTCTCTGCCTATTCATTGCTTATGCTTGGTGTTTTTATTGATATGTTAGCGATTATGACTATAGTTGGGTTTGAATGGGAAGTAGATCCTACTATGATTGGATTGATTCCTGTTGCATATGCACTTCCAGGAATTATTTTTGGCTCATGGGCGGGTGTTATTGCAGATTGTTTTAGAAAAATTCCAATTATGATGTTCTGTAATCTAATGGTTGGTCTAATAACGATTGCTCTTTTATTTGTACAAGATATCCACTGGCTCTTAGTGGCATTAATGATTCGTTCCATTTTTATTGTTTTCTATTATCCTGCACAGCAAACACTAACAAGACAGATTATCTCCCCGGATTTGCTTACTAAAGCAGTAAGTATCAACGGAATAGTAGAGCAGGGTACCAAGATAGTAGGCCCACTTATAGGGGGCATGTTGCTGAGCTGGTTTCAACCAGAGTTCTGCCTCATTATAAGAGCTATAAGTTGTTTATTAGCTACCTTAGTTCTGATACCCACAATAAAATTTAAAGAAACTATATCGAAAGAATTTGTTGAAAAGCAAAAACAAAGTACCTGGACCGCTTGGGTACAAGGGTGGGGTTATGTGTTATCTAATCGGATAATATTATCAACTATGATTTTTGTTACAATAGCCATGGCAGTATTACAATTAGTAGACTCACAATTCCCAACTTTATTTAAGAGCTTATTCCCACATGATAAAAGTAAAATGGGATATATCATTTCTATTATTGGTCTTGGCGGAATACTTGGTGCATTACTAACTCAGAAATTAAAACAATTTCAATATGGCTGGGTAGTATGTGGAGGTATGGTTTTAATGGGAATTGGTTTTGGGGGGATTGGTTTGATAACGCCCGGTACGGTCTTCGTTTTGGCCTATTTAATTAGTTTTATCGCTGGTATTGGAAGTGGGCTGATGCTTGTATCTAATCAAGTCATTTTACAAATAGAATCGGATCAAGATCAAGTAGGAAGAGTATTTGGTATTCAAAGCAGTTTAACAAACGCAGTTTTAATTATTTCTCCTGCTATGAGTGGCCCATTAGTGCATTTGTTCGGAGTAACTCAACTCTATGTTTATGGAGGGATTGGGCTTGTTATCATTGGAGTAATTGGAGTTTCACTGCAGAAATATTTATGGGCTAAACATAAACACGAACCTATAAGAGCAAATAATTTTTGAAGGGAAGATTTTTATGACCAATGAGGAATGTTATTCATTAAGCCATCCGCAGCGAAGAATATGGTATACAGAAGTTATTCATTCTGATAAAGGAATATGTAATTTAAGATTTTTATTTAAACTTCATCGAAAAATGAATTATTCAAAATTAAACCAAGTTGTGAATCGAGTCATTAGTGAAAATGATGGTCTGTGCATTAGGTTAAAAGAAAATGGGCATCAGGAACCGAAACAATATTTTATTAAACATGAAGAACAAGAATTTGAGTTTTTTGATTTCAGTAATGTGGAGAATACAAATTTGCTTGAGGAATGGATTGAGCAGAAAACAAAAGAAACGTTTACATTATTTAATTCAAATTTATACTATTTCGCTTTAATAAAATTAAACGATAACGAATGTGCAGTCTTTGGAAATGTTCATCATATTATTATGGATGGTTTATCAATTCAAATATTTACTGAGCAGATTGCAAAATATTATTATGAAATGTATAACGAGAATGAGGAAGGTGAAAGTGAAAATTCATATGTTCAATTTCTGACTAATGAACAAACATACTTGAATAGTAGTCGCTTTCAAAAAGATCAAAAATTCTGGTTAGAGGAATTTAAAACACTGCCATCTGTGACTGGATTGAAGCCCTATAATACGTACCAAGCTAGTACCAAAGCATCACGTGAGACATTTATATTAACGGAGCATTTGAAGAGAAAGATAGAGAAATTTTCTGAAGATTACAAAATTAGTTTATACACTTTTTTTGTTGCTGCTTTCTCGTTGTCCATGTATCGGTGGACCTCATCGCTTGATATTGGTTTAGGAATGGCTTACGGCAATCGTATGACTAAAATGGAGCGAAAATTGATTGGAATGATGGTGAGTACAGTTCCTTTAAGAATGGATATTGATCCGGAAGAAGAAGTACTTTCATTTATTAGTAGGGTATCCAGAAAACAAAGCAAATTATTGAGACACCAGAAATATCCATTTGATTTGTTATTAAAGCAGATTAATAAAGAGAATAATAGTAATGTGAGACTTTTCGGAACTACGATTGATTATAGGGATCGTGATGAAAGTGGTGACTCACTATGGATTCCAAACCATGAAGAGGTGCAAGATTTTGCAGTGCATATTGAAAATCTAATTGATATTGACTCTTTACATGTACATATTGATTATCGTGAGGAGCTATTTTCTAAGGAAGAGATAAAACGTTTTTTTAACGTGATGTTAGCGATAATGGAAAACACTTTTGAAAAACCAAAGCAGAAGGTAGCTGAAATCGAAATCATTTCTGATGAAGATAAAAGAAGAAGTTTAGTTGAGTTCAACAATCCTAAGCTGGATTTCCCATCTCAAGTAACTATTCATGAATTGTTCGAACAGCAAGCGTTGAACTATCCACGCGATATTGCAGTTACGTATGGAAAAGAAAAAGTTACTTATAGAGAGCTTAATGAACGCGCAAATCAGTTAGCTCATTATTTGCAGAAAAAGGGAGTAAGACCTGATACTTTAGTGGGACTGTGCGTTGAACGTTCCCTCGAAATGATTGTAGGTATTTTAGGGATTTTGAAGGCTGGTGGGGCTTATGTTCCACTTGATTCAACATATCCAGAGCAGCGACTTCAATATATTTTAGAAGATGCTAGCATTCAGTTATTCGTAACGCAAGAAAGTTTAAAAGAATTGAAATGTTTACCAGAAAATGTTGAGTCGATTTGCCTGGATCGTGATCAAGATGAGATTGGGAAAGAAAGTAAGACTTTACCGGTTTCTGATGTCAGTTCCCAAAATTTAGCATACGTGATCTATACTTCGGGATCAACGGGGAATCCAAAGGGTGTTATGATAGAGCATCACAATGTCATTCGGTTATTTAAATCAACGGATTGTTGGTATCAGTTTAATGAAAAAGATACTTGGACGCTTTTTCATTCTTATGCATTTGATTTCTCAGTATGGGAAATTTGGGGAGCATTATTATATGGTGGAAAATTAGTTGTTGTTCCGTACTGGATTAGTCGATCACCTAAGGATTTTTATCAATTATTGGTGGAGGAAGAAGTCACAGTTCTAAATCAGACACCTTCCGCATTTCGACAATTAATACAAGTGTGTGAACAAGAAGATATGAATAAAAATTTGCAACTGCGTTATGTCATATTTGGCGGAGAAGCGTTAGAACCTACTAGCTTGTTACCGTGGTTTCAAAGGTATGGGGAGAAAAAACCACAGTTAATTAATATGTATGGAATTACAGAAACTACCGTTCATGTTACATATTATCCAATTACTCTAGAAGATGTGCAGCATGCTTCAAGAAGTAATATTGGCAAGCGGATTCCCGATTTAGAAGTGTATATACTGGACGCTTATCAACAACCTGTTCCTATAGGTGTTGATGGTGAACTTTATATTGGTGGGGCAGGATTAGCACGTGGGTATTTAAAGAGACCTGAATTAACAGCAGAGCGTTTTATATCTCATCCATTTAGTAGTGATCCGAAAGCGAGATTATACCGGACAGGAGACTTAGCGAGGTATTTGCCAGATGGAAATCTGGATTATCGTGGAAGAATTGATCATCAGGTTAAAATACGTGGTTTCCGAATTGAGATTGGGGAGATTGAGTCTACTTTACATACATATGCATCTGTAAAAGAGGCAGTTGTAATTGTAAGAGAAGATCAGCCAGGCGATAAAAGATTAGTAGCATATGTTGTAGGAGATGGAAATGTAGATGCGTGGAGAGAGTATCTTAAAGCGAAACTACCAAGTTATATGGTTCCTTCGGGATTTGTGGTGATGGAAGCTATTCCACTTACAGCTAACGGTAAAGTTGATCGTGAGGCCTTACCTATGCCGGAGGAAAAGCAGATTAATAGTGAATCTGTTGGCCCTCGGAATAGTAACGAACAGATACTGACTACCATTTGGAAGCAAGTATTAGGTGTTAAAAAGGTGGGAATCTATGATAATTTCTTTGAAATTGGTGGCGACTCGATTCTCAGTATTCAAATCATATCTCAAGCAAGTCAAGTGGGGTTAAAACTTACTCCAAAGCAAATGTTTGAATGCCCAACTATCGCTGAGCTGGCACAAGTGGCTATAAAAACGCAGGGAGTACAAGCGGAGCAGGGAATTGTGATAGGTGATGTGTCTCTTACTCCAATTCAGTGTTGGTTCTTCGAGCAAGAACATCCACATCTGGAGCATTGGAATCAATCAATGCTATTAAGAGTAAAAGAAAGATTCGATGTGAAGTTACTAGAGGGAGCGATAGTAACTTTACTCAAACATCATGATGCTTTACGTTTCCGGTACAAACAGTTACCAAACGGAACGTGGAGGCAGAGAAATGAAGGGACTGATGAGCTGTCAGTACTCCATGTTGTAAAACGGAATCAAGTTAATGAAAAAGAGTGGAATACAATAATACAAGAAGAGATGAACATTAATCAAGCTAGTTTCAATCTAGTTACTGGTCCGTTAATGAGGATAGTGTACTTTGAGGATAACTTGACTGGAAATGATCGAATATTCTGGGTGATTCATCATTTAGTAGTAGATGGAGTATCATGGAGGATTCTATTGGAAGATTTACAGACGGTATATAACCAGATGAAACAAGGTCAAGAAGTTCGCTTACCTGCGAAAAGTACATCTTTTAAAGATTGGTCTGAACGACTCCAGACGTACAGTGATTCGGGTATTTCGAAAGAAGTACAAGATTATTGGAATGAACAAGTAGAAAAAGAAACGATGAAAATTCCAATGGACTATCCAATACAAGAAACAACAGAAGAATCGATTGATCAAGTGACAGGGACTTTAGGAATAGAAGAAACATATGAATTGTTACACGAAGTTCCAGTAACTCATAAGACAAGGATTGATGAGGTACTATTAACGGCATTAGGACAAGCTATCGTCGATTGTACAAATCAGCAAACGGTTTCTATTCATCTAGAAGGACACGGAAGAGAAGAGGTAATTGAAGGTATTGATTTATCAAGGACAGTGGGCTGGTTCACGAGTATTTATCCCGTTCATCTCAATTTTCAAGGAACTCAAACACCTATTGAAGGGTTAAAGGCTGTCAAAGAACAATTGCGTCGAATTCCGAATCGTGGAGTTGACTATGGTATTTTACGTTACTTGAATAAAGGATTACTTCCGTTTTATCAGCAAAAGCCTTCAATAAGTTTTAACTATTTGGGCCAATTTGATCAGGTTTTCTCAAGGGAATCTTTGTTTATGCAAGAGACAGGATTTACATTTTTAGATCATGATCCAGATTCCAAACCATCTCATCTAATTGATGTTATCGGAATGGTGAAAGATGAAAAGTTACATTTTGTTTGGATGTATAGTAGAGAACAGTTTTCTAAATTAAAAATTCAATTGATAGCAGATGGTATGTTGAGGCATCTTCGTCAACTTATAAATAAACCAACAACAGAGTCTGCTTTTACGGTATCAGATTTTGCTGATGCAGAGGATCTTACGGAAGAAAGCTTGAGCAAAGTATTACTTAAATTAACAAAGAAGAGGGTGTAAAAATGGGAGACGTTATTGATATATATGGTTTATCACCTTTGCAAAAAGGAATACTGTTTCATACTTTATACGATCAAGATGATGAACATTCATTTTCCTATATTGTACAAGTAGGTTTCTTGCTCGGGGGGCAATTGGATATTGCTACTTTTGAAAAGGCCTGGGAATATGTTATTCATCGACATGAGGTTTTACGTTCAGTATTTGTGTGGGAGGAAGTAGAAAAACCACTACAAGCGGTTTACCAACGTCTTCCTTTTACTATTCATCAAGAGGATTGGAGCGCCCATTCACACAAGGAAAGGGCGAAGAAATTACAACAGTTTTTAAATGCAGATCGTAGAAAAGGATTTTTATTAGATGAAGCACCATTGATGAGAGTCACTGCGATTAAAGAGGCAAATGAGGAAACGAGGATTATTTGGACACATCATCATATTTTGCTAGATGGATGGAGTGTGTCATTGGTCTTTAGTGAAGTGATGGAAGTTTATCTCAAGATGATAAGGGGAGAATTATTGAATCTTCCTAAATCTCTTCCTTATAAAAAATATATCCAGTGGATAAATAAACAAGATCAAAGTCAAGCAGAGGAATTTTGGAAAGAAGAATTAAAAGGGTTCTATGCACCTACGCCATTAGCAATGGAAAGAAAGAACCAAGGACAAGAGAAGGGCTATGGAGAGTGTGTTTATCAAGTATCTGAGGAACTTACTGAGAATTTACAAGAGTGGGTACGAAATAGTCGATTAACGTTGAATACGTTAGTACAAGGTGCATGGGCTTATTTGATGAGTAGGTATAGCGGTGAAAGTGACATCGTATTTGGCGTAACTAGCTCTGGACGTCCTACTGATTTAATGGGAGCAGAGAATATGGTGGGGTTATTTATTAACACCTTACCTACTAGAATTCGCTTAACGGATAATACATCAGTAGTAGATTGGCTTCGTAAAATACAAATGAAAGAAATGGAACGAAGACAATATGAGTATAATTCGTTGATAGATATTCAAGGATGGAGTGAGGTTCCACGAAATAGTTCCTTATTTCATACCTTGTATGTGTTTGAAAATTATCCAATTCAAGGTGAGAGAAATCAAGATTTAAGATTATTAGATGTTAAAAGCGCGGAACAAACAAATTATCCTTTAACACTCATTGTAATGCCCGGTAAGAAAATTACTTTAAAGTTAATGTATGATCGAAGCTATTTTAATGAAGGGACAATAAATCGGATTCAGAATCACTTATTGCAAATACTAATTCAGATGACGAAGAACCTAGATTCAAAACTCTTTGAAATTACTCATTTAACAGTGGAAGAACAGATACTGTTACTAGAGGAATGGAATCATACTCAAGTAAATTATTCGGCTGAAGGCATGATTCATACGATATTTGAGGAGCAAGTAAAAAAAACACCGGAAGCAATCGCGGCTATTTACGAAAATGAACAAATTACCTATAAAGAGTTAGAGAAGCGTGCGAATCAACTAGCTCATTATTTACAAAAGCATGGTGTAGGCCCAGAGTCTCTAGTTGGGGTATATATGGAACGTTCATTACAAATGATGATAGCGTTATTAGGGATTCTAAAATCAGGAGCAGCGTATGTTCCACTTGACCCTACTTATCCAGAGAGTCGGCTTCGATATATATTAGAGGATGCTGGAATCGAAGTACTAGTGACGGAAGAGAATTCTAAAAATTCGTTTATATCTGAAAATATTGAAACGATTTGTATGAATAAAGATTACACTGCAATTGAAAAAGAAAAATCAACCCCATGTATAAGTGGTGTAACAGGAGAAAGTTTAGCGTATGTTATGTATACTTCAGGATCTACAGGGAATCCAAAGGGAGTAATGATTGAGCACCATTCAGTAATCAATTATCTAGAATGGATGCAACATAAATATCCACTTTCTGAAAAGGATGTGGTCTTGCAGAAAACGCCATTCTCATTTGATGTCTCTGTTTGGGAGTTGTTTTGGGGTATTCACGTTGGTGCAAGTGTATCTTTCCTACCTCCAGGTGGAGAAAAAGATCCTTCTATTATAGCTGAAGTGATTAAAAAACATCAGGTTACTATAGTTCAATTTGTACCTTCGATGTTATCAGTTTTCTTAGATCACTTCAATCGTATCGAATTGAACATGAATTGTTCGTCCATACGCCATGTATTTTCTGGTGGGGAAGAACTAAGTTCAGGGTTAGTTAGACGATTTCAGCAAAAATGGAATTATAGTGGACAAGTGAAATTAACCAACTTTTATGGACCAACTGAAGCCACTATTTATGTGAATGCATTTGATATTCAGCCTAATCAAGAATTTGTTTCTATTGGGCGGCCGATACAGAACACGCAATTATATGTATTAGACCAAAATCAACGCCTGCAATCAATAGGAATTGAGGGTGAGTTATATATTGGTGGTGCTGGTTTAGCGCGTGGATACTTAAATCGTCCGAATCTTACTGCTGAAAAATTCGTTTCACATCCATTTCGATTGGGGGAACGACTATATCGAACAGGAGATTCAGTAAGATATTTAACTGATGGAAATATAGAATTTATAGGTCGAATGGACCATCAAGTCAAAATGCGTGGTTTTAGGATTGAATTAGGAGAAATTGAAGCGACTTTAGAAAAATGTTCGTTTATTAAAGAGGCTGTTGTATTAGTTAGAGAAGATCGTCCAGGTGATCAACGATTGGTTGCATATGTAATAAGCGATGGAAATACCGAGGAGTGGAGAGAGTATTTACAAAACCAATTACCAAATCATATGATTCCAGCACACTTTGTAGAGCTAGAACACTTCCCGCTTACTCCGAATGGGAAAATTGATCGAAAGGCCTTGCCAGCACCTGATGATCAAGCTATTGGAGATTTAAATGTTCTACCTCGGACGCCATCGGAAGAGCTTATTGCCTCGGTTTGGGGTCAAGTGTTAGGGGTGGGGAATATTGGTATTCAGGATTCCTTTTTTGAACGTGGTGGACACTCACTACTTGCTACTCAAATTGTCTCTCGATTGCAAGAATTGTTCCAAATCAAAATTCCCTTACGTGAACTTTTCAAGCACGATACAGTGGCAGCGTTGGCGAAACGAGTAGATCAGTTACGAAAAGAAGATAAAAAACGAGAGATTGCCCCTCTTGTACCTATGAAACGGGAAGAAGCTATTCCACTTTCCTATGCGCAGAAACGTCTATGGTTTATTGATCAATTAATGCCAAATAGTGCTATGTACAATATTCATGCAGTGTGTCGCTTAACAGGTAAATGGTCAATTGAAGCATTGGAGGCCGGATGGAATCAATTGTTGGAGCGTCATGAATCATTACGAACGATAATTCTAGAACAAGAGGGTGAACCTTTTCAACAGGTTCAATCTCATGTATTCGGGCATATCCCTCAAACGAATCTAACAGATCTCTCTTTGGAAGATAGGGAAAGAGAAATGAAACGGCTCATTCAAAACGAAGCTGAGGAACCATTTTATTTTGGACAAGGTCCTCTAATTCGAACACGCATATTGAAAGTGGACAGTGAAGAGTGGATTCTCATTTGTACGATGCATCATATTATTTCAGATGGATGGTCAATGGGAATCTTACTTGAAGAATGGATGGCTTTTTATGAAGGAGCATTAAGCGGCAAACCGGTGGAATTGAAGGAGTTATCTATCCAATATGCAGATTTTGTCATGTGGCAGAAGGAATGGCAAAAAGAAGAGAATTTGAATCAGCACCTTCAATATTGGAAGGAAGAATTGTCTGGGGAACTACCGGTTTTACAATTACCGATGGATCGTCCTCGACCTGCAGTTCAAACCCATCGTGGTGCAAGTCAGTCTTTAATAGTGGCGAATTCCCTACAGGAAAAGCTCAAAGATTTAAGTCTGCAAGAAGGGTGCACTTTATTTATGACATTGATGGCAGCGTATCAAAGCTTCCTTTCTCGTTATACAGGACAGGACGACATCATAGTTGGAAGCCCGATTGCTAATCGAAATGTGAAAGAGATTGAGGGATTAATAGGTCTCTTTGCAAATACGTTAGTTTATCGAGCTGATTTCAGTGAAAACCCGACGTTCCAAGAACTTTTGTCGCAGGTAAGAAAAAAAGCACTAAAAGCATACGAGTATCAGGATATTCCATTTGAGAAAGTGGTAGAATCCGTAAAGCCGGAACGGAATACAAGTCATTCACCAATATTCCAAACCATGTTTACTTTACAGAATACGAAACAAGAGTTTCTTCAGCTATCTGAAAGACAAATGGAACTCATGGAAAGCCATGTTTCTGTTGCAAAATTTGATTTGAGTTTATTTGCTTCTGAGACGGAAGAAGGATTATCACTAACCTTTGAATATAATACTGATTTGTTTAATGATACAACCATTGAACGTATGGTAAGTCATTTTGAACATTGGCTAAATCAAATTGCCTCTTATCCAAAATGTTTATTATCAGAATTGAATATGTTATCGAAAATAGAATATAAGCAACTACTAGAGGAATGGAATGAATTAGCTGTTATTGATATAGAAGATAGCATGATTCATACAATGTTTGAAGAACAAGTGGAAAAAACACCAGAAGCAATTGCAGTAGTGTGCGAAGATGAAGAACTAACATATCGAGAGTTGGACGAACGCTCGAATCAGTTGGCACATTATTTACAAAAAAATGGTGTTACATGCGAATCATTAGTTGGGATTTGTGTTACACGTTCATCCGAGATGATTGTCGGTCTCTTAGGAATTATGAAGGCAGGAGGAGCATATGTCCCAATTGATCCAGCATATCCGGAAAGTCGACTGCAGTACATTTTAGAAGATGCTCAAATAAAGGTACTGGTGACACAGGAAAAGTTACAACAAAAAATGGTTATACCTACATTCGTCAACGTCATTTGTATTGATCGTAATCGATCAGAAATAGAACAAGAAGTTACTACGGTATGCACGAGTGAAGTGACGGGCGATAACTTAGCCTATATTATCTATACTTCAGGCTCCACTGGAAATCCAAAGGGAGTAATGATTGAGCACAGGAATACAGTAACAATGATTCATTGGGCGCATCACACGTATTCCCGAAAGGCGTTAGCGGGAGTATTAGCTTCAACTTCACTATCTTTTGATTTATCCGTTTTTGAAGTATTTGTTCCCTTAACGATGGGGGGGAAGGTGATTGTCGCTGAAAATGCTCTACATCTAGACAAGTTGTCTACCAAAGGTGTGACTTTGGTTAATACTGTGCCATCGGCAGCAAAGGAACTGGTTCGAGCAAAGACAATTCCTTCTTCAGTAAAGGTAATGAATTTGGCTGGAGAACCGTTACCATATCCGCTTGTTCAAGATTTATACGAGAGAAGTACGATTGAGAAGGTATACAACTTATATGGACCGTCTGAAGATACTACGTATTCCACGTATATGGAATTAGAAAAGGGTGTCATGCATAGGGTACCACCAATTGGTAAACCAATCTTCAATACAGAAGTATATGTACTAAGTGCTGAACAAAAAATGGTTCCAATTGGTGTAGTTGGTGAGCTGTACATTGGTGGATCAGGGTTAGCACGTGGATATTTAAAACGCCCTGACTTAACGAAAAATCGATTTATACCGCATCCGTTTAAAGAAAACGAGCGAGTATACCGGACTGGAGATCTAGTAAGGTATTTGCCAGATGGAAATTTGGAGTATGTTGGACGAATTGATCATCAGGTGAAAATTCGTGGGTTCCGGATTGAACTAGGAGAAATTGAAGCGGTATTACAAAAGCATACATTAGTTAACGAAGCTATTGTGATGGTGCGGGAAGATTATCCTGGCGATCCACATTTGATTGCCTATGTTGTAGGAGACGGGGATGCTCAAAAGTGGCGTGATTATCTCAAGGACCAACTACCAAATTATATGATTCCATCCTATTTTGTTGGATTAAATGCATTTCCACTCACTCCTAATGGGAAAATTGATAGGAAGGTTTTACCAACACCAGAGAAACAGGAGATAGCAAGTGGTTATATTGCTCCTCGTACGTCTACGGAAAAAACAATTGTTTCGATATGGCATGAAGTTTTAGGTATGGAAAACATCGGAATTCAGGATTCGTTTTTTGAAATTGGTGGACATTCATTACTTGCTACGCAAGCCGTTTCTAATCTTAAAGAGGCTTTTGGAATCGAGATACCATTGCATGATTTATTTATGTTTCATACGGTGCAGCAATTGGCAGAACAGATTGATCAATTGCTCGATAACAAAAATCAAGAAATGCAGAATGATAGTAAGGAGAATGTAAGTCTTCAAGACTATATTCAAAAAGAAGCAGAAGTGAGTAATGATGAAGAATTACTGGAACTGCTTAAGCAATTAGAAGAGTTATCAGAGGAAGAAGCACAAGGGATATTCGAGAGTAATTTGATTGAGGAAGGGGTAAAAAAATGAGAAGTGATTTACTTGCAAAGCTCAGTTCACTTTCTCCTGAGAAGAGAGCATGGCTTCAGAAGCAAATGCAAAAAAAGGAGAATAAAGAAGCACTCCCGTTGTCTTATGCGCAACAACGTTTGTGGTTTATGGACAGATTTAATCCAAACAGTTCTTTATATAATATTCCAACGGTATGGCATCTAAAAGGAAATTGGATACCTGAAGCATTAGAAAAGGGATTCAATCGACTCATTGAACGCCATGAATCATTACGAACTGTTTTTAAAGAAGTAGGAGAACAACCTGTGCAACAAATTGTCGAATTCCTTCCTAGAGCATTACCTGTAAGAGATTACTCTCAACTTCCTCTAGAAGTAAAAGAAAAAGAGGTAGATAGTTTAATTGCGAGAGAAGCGCAAGAACCATTTGATTTAATGAATGGTCCTTTAATTCGTAATCAGCTTGTTCAATTAGAGAAGGATGAATGGTTATTACTGTGTACGATGCATCATATTATTTCTGATGCTTGGTCCATTGGTATATTCATGAATGAATTACTTGCTTTCTATGAAGAAGAAACGGGCGGAAATCCTGCTAAATTAAGCTCATTATCCATTCAATATGCAGACTTTGCGAAGTGGCAAAAGGAGTGGTTGCAAGGTGATGTGCTAAATCGTCAGCTTACGTATTGGCAGGAAGAATTGTCTGGTGAGCTTCCTATCTTACAACTGCCAGTGGATCGACCTCGACCGGTTAAGCAGACTTACTCTGGGGCTACGCATCACGTAATTTTCCCTTATAAATTGCTTAGTCAATTGAAGGATATAAGCCGACAAGAAGGATCTACTTTATTTATGAC
The DNA here is from genome assembly GCF_008368755.1 of Bacillus sp. AR2-1. Classification (NCBI taxonomy): domain Bacteria; kingdom Bacillati; phylum Bacillota; class Bacilli; order Caryophanales; family Bacillaceae; genus Bacillus; species Bacillus sp. AR2-1. The sequence continues at coordinate 89,113 of NZ_QORY01000012.1, read as the reverse complement.
TTTAATGGCTGCATACCAGAGCTTTCTTGCTCGTTATACGGGACAAAAAGATATTCTAGTTGGTAGTCCGATTGCAAATCGGAACCACAAGGGAGTAGAAGGATTAATTGGTTTCTTTGTTAATACGTTGGTTTACCGATCAGATTTGAGTGGCACCCCTACTTTTCGGGAGATTTTGAGCCAAACAAAGAAAAAGGCGTTAAAAGCTTACGAATATCAAGATATACCATTTGAAAAAGTGGTAGAAGCTGTGCAACCTGAACGAAGCATGAGTCATTCGCCTATCTTTCAGACCATGTTTACGCTACAGAATATAAAACAAGAACGACTAGATTTGTCTGGTAAAAGTATTGAAATGGTAGAAAGTAATATGTCTATTGCTAAATTTGATTTGAGCTTAACTGCCTATGAAGTGGAAGAAGGTCTATTTGTCTCATTTGAATACAATACGGATTTATTTGATAGTAGTACCATTGCACGTATGGCAGGCCATTTTGAGAACTGGCTAAATGAAATCACGTATCATCCAGATGAATCATATACAAAGCTGTCAATGTTATCGGACACTGAGCAAAAACAACTCCTAGAAGAATGGAATGATACGGACGTAGTTTATGGTCATGATTGTATGATTCATGAGCTATTTGAGCAGCAAGTTTCACGGACACCTGATGCAGTGGCGGTAGTTTATGAGGGTGGAAAGCTAACGTATCAAGAACTCGATGAAAAATCGAACCAATTGGCACATTTTCTACAAAAACGAGGTATCGGACCTGAATCATTAGTCGGTATATGTATTGAACGTTCTCCTGATATGATTATTGGTCTCTTTGGGATTTTGAAAGCAGGTGGGGCTTATGTCCCACTGGACCCAAGTTACCCCGAAAACCGCCTGAGATACATTTTGGAGAATTCACAAATTCAAGTGCTGTTAACAAAAGAGGCACTAAAGGACTGGTTACCTAAAGGTATTCAAGCAATTTGTTTAGACCGGGATCGAGTAATGATTTCTAAAGAGAGTAATTTAGCTCCAGTGAGTGGAGTGACAGCAAATAACTTAGCTTATATCATATACACTTCGGGTTCGACGGGAAATCCAAAGGGAGTAATGATTGAACATCATTCCGTTATAAACCGCTTACAGTGGATGCAGAAAAAATATCCATTATCCGAGGAGGATACAATCCTACAAAAGACACCGTTTTCGTTTGATGTTTCTGTCTGGGAATTGTTTTGGTGGTCATTTGTAGGGGCGCAGGTTTGTTTGCTTCCACCAGGAGGAGAGAAAGATCCTGCGGTGATTGAGGAATACATTGAACGATATCGTGTGTCCACCATGCACTTTGTTCCGTCGATGTTATCTACTTTCTTAGATTATATGGAACTATATAATTCGAAAAGGGATCTATCGTCTTTAATTCAAGTTTTTACTAGTGGAGAAGCGTTAAACACTGAGCAGGTTCGCCGATTTAAGGGGATATTTTACAATGTTCAACAAACAAAGTTAATTAACTTGTATGGTCCTACTGAAGCGACTGTGGATGTGACTTATTATGATTGTGATTTAGAAAAAGAACCAATGCTTATTCCGATTGGTCGTCCGATTGATAATACAGAGTTGTATGTGTTAGATCAATATCAACAAGTGGTCCCGATTGGTGTGGCAGGGGAACTTTACCTTGGGGGAGTAGGATTGGCACGTGGCTACTTCAATCGACCAGATTTAACTACTGAACGTTTTATTTCGCATCCCTTTAAGAATGGGGAACGATTATATCGAACGGGTGACCTGGTGAGATATATGAATGATCGTAACTTAGAATATATTGGAAGAATAGATAATCAAGTCAAAATTAGAGGATTCCGAATTGAATTGGGAGAAATTGAAGCAGCTTTACATGATCACCCATCTGTAAAAGAGGCTGTTGTGTTGGTGAGGGAAGATCGACCAGGAGATAAGCAGTTAGTAGCGTATGTAGTGGGTGAAGGAGATACTGGAGAGTGGCGTGAATATCTCAAGAAGCAATTGCCACATTATATGGTTCCAGCATACTTTTTCCAAATTGAAGGGATGCCACTCACTCCAAATGGTAAAGTGAATCGGAAAGCCTTACTGGAATTAGAAGAACAGTTCATAAGTGAAGATATTACTTCATCACGAACACCAGTGGAGGAGCTCATCGTTTCCGTTTGGAGCCAAGTGTTAGGAATAAAAAATATTAGTGTACAGGATTCCTTTTTTGAAATCGGTGGTCACTCACTATTAGCTACTCAAGTAGTTTCACGTTTACAGGAAATCTTTCAAATCGAATTACCAGTACGTGAACTATTTGAATGTACGACGGTGGAGTCACTGGCAAAGCGATTAGATCAGTTACGTAAAGGAGATAGAAAACGAGAGATTCCGCCACTAATACCGATGGAACGAGGAGAAACTATTCCACTATCTTATGCTCAACAACGCTTATGGTTTATTGATCAATTTACACCTAATAGTGCCCTTTACAATATGCCAATGGTATGTCGCCTTACAGGGAATTGGCTACTTGAAGCATTGGAAACGGGATGGAATCAAATAATAAAACGTCATGAATCACTGCGGACGGTCTTTCACGAAGTGAACGGTCAACCCGTACAGCAAATTAAACCGTATGCTTTTCAATCAATTCCGAAAACGGATTTAACTATGCTTTCTTCTGAAGACCGAGAAGAAGAGGTTAAACGTTTCATTCAACAAGAAACAGAAGTGCCATTTGATTTAACAGAGGGGCCGTTAATCAGGACAAGTATTTTGCACGTGGGAGAGGAAGAATGGATACTCCTTTGTACTTTACATCATATCATTTCAGATGGATGGTCAATGGGAATCCTACTTGAAGAATGGATGGCATTTTATGAGGAAGCAACGGATGGAAAGGTAGCGGAACTTGAACCATTACCGGTTCAATATGCCGACTTTGCTCAGTGGCAAAAAGGATGGCTAAAGGAGGAAGTGCTTGATCAACAACTCCAATATTGGAGGGAAGAATTGTCTGGGGAGCTTCCTGTACTCCAACTTCCTATGGATCGCCCGCGTCCTGCAATACAAACTCATCACGGGTCGACATACACTCTGGTTCTGCCAAGCACGCTACATGATAAATTGAATGAACTTAGCCGAAAAGAAGGGGCTACACTCTTCATGACGCTGTTGGCTGCATATCAAAGTTTTCTATCTCGTTATACGGGACAAGAAGATATTTTGGTCGGAAGCCCAATTGCGAATCGGAATTATAGAGAAATTGAAGGACTAATTGGTTTCTTTGTTAACACGCTAGTTTATCGAGCTAATTTGAGTGGTGGACCGACATTTCAAGATGTACTGTATCAGGTTCGTCAAAAGGCATTGAAGGCGTATGAATATCAAGATATCCCATTTGAAAAAATTGTAGAAGTTGTGCAACCGGAGCGAAGTACAAGTCATTCGCCGATCTTCCAGACTATGTTCATCTTGCAAAATATGAAACAAGAGTTTCCGGTGTTATCTAGTAGAAGTATTGAAATGATAGAAAGCCATAGTCCAATTGCAAAGTTTGATTTAAGTGTGATGGCAGTTGAGACAGAAGAGGGATTACTTTTTACTTTTGAGTATAATAAGGATTTATTCAATGCTACTACTATTGAACGGATGGCAGGACACTTTGAGAAATGGCTACATGAAGTTTCTCATCGCCCACAAAATCCGTTGCATGGCCTGAGCATGCTATCGGAACACGAACGTACATTGTTATTAGAAACATGGAATGACACTGTAATGGAAATGTCTCATCAGGGTCTTATTTGCGACAGATTTGAGGAGCAAGTAGCGAGGCGTCCTGATGCGATTGCGGTAGTCGATCAAACAAAACAGTGGACTTATGGTGAGCTGGATACACAAGCAAATCAGTTGGCAAATGTTTTACAGCGAAAGGGAGTAGCCCCAGAGTCAGTGGTGGGAGTTTATCTTCCGAGGTCAGCTGAGCTAATGGCAAGTTTACTAGGCATTTTAAAAGCTGGTGGAGCTTATGTTGTTTTAGATCCGTTGTATCCAAAATCAAGGTTAGAATACATGATTGAAGATGCAGGAATTCAATTCGTAGTGACGGCGGATGGACAAGAAGGACATTTTGCACACGTCGAAATGGTGAGGTTAGAAGAATTAACGGTGGAAAGCGTAATCGCACCTACACGTCAAATAAATCCAGAGAACTTAGCCTATATTGTCTATACCTCTGGTTCTACAGGAAAACCGAAGGGTGTCATGGTTGAACATCGCTCATTAATAAATATGGTTTCTTGGCATCAAGAAGTTTATCGTATTTCAGCAGAGGATCGTGCGACTCAGATTGCAGGTGTTGCTTTTGATTCGGCTGTTCAGGAGATTTGGCCGTATCTAACTGCTGGTGCAGCACTCTACTTGTCAACAGAGGAACTGAGAATTAATCCAGAAGCACTAAGGGACTGGCTCATTGATTCACGAATAACAGCTAGCTTTGCACCTACGCCTATTCTGGAAAGACTCTTGAAATTATCTTGGCCAGATAAAACGGATCTTCGTTTTATCATTACTGGTGGGGATCAATTAACGCAGTATCCATCTAACGATATTCCTTTTGCGGTAATTAATCAGTATGGTCCATCGGAAAATACAGTCGTTACCACAGATTGTTATGTACCTGTAGGAGTGACAACAGGTACGCCATCGATTGGTCGACCGATTGCGAATACAGAAGTTTATGTATTAGATTCTCATCTTCAGCTAGTACCAATTGGTGTAATTGGAGATCTCTATATTGGAGGGAAGAGTCTTGCACGTGGATATGCTAATCGTCCGGATCTTACAAAGGAAAAATTTATTCCACATCCTTTCAAGTCAGGAGAACGTCTCTATTACACAGGAGACAAAGCAAGTTATCTTTCTGATGGTAATCTCCAGTTCCATGGACGTATAGATGACCAAGTGAAAATTCGTGGTTTCCGAATTGAATTGGGAGAAATAGAAGCTGTTTTGCAGGCGCATTCTTCTGTGAAAGAAGCAGTTGTATTGGTACGAGAGGATAATCAAGGCGATAAGAGATTAGTAGCTTATGTAGTTGGTGAAGGAAGTGTCCATGAATGGCGAGAATATCTACAAACACATTTACCTAATTACATGGTTCCAACAAACTTTATTGAGATGGAATTTTTACCACTTACACCGAATGGAAAACTTGATTTGAAGGCATTGCCTATACTTAGTGAACAATCCGAAGAAAATACTGTTTACCCACGAAATCCGCTGGAAGAACTTATCGCTTCAGTGTGGAGTCAGGTGCTAGGAATAGGAGACATTGGTGTTCAGGATTCTTTCTTTGAGCTTGGTGGTCACTCTCTACTTGCTACACAAGTGGTCTCACGCTTACAGGAAGTCTTTCAAATCAAATTGCCAGTACGTGAACTGTTCGAATATTCAACGGTCGAGGCATTATCGAAACGAATCGATCAGTTACGTAAGGGGAGCGAAAAACGAGAAATTCCACCACTGGTGCCGATGGAACGAGGAAATAATATTCCACTATCTTATGCCCAACAGCGCTTATGGTTTATTGATCAATTTGCACCTAATAGTGCACTTTATAATATGCCAATGGCATGCCGCCTTACAGGGAGTTGGTTACCTGAGGCATTGGAGTTGGGATGGAATCAGTTGATAGAGCGTCATGAATCTTTGCGGACTGTATTTTATGAAGAGGATGGCCATCCTGTGCAGCAGATTCAACCGTATATTTTCCGTCCGCTTCTGCAAATGGACTTAACTAAGCTTTCATTAGAGGAGCGAGAAAGAAAGTTGGAGCAATGGATTCAAACTGAAGTAGAATCTCCATTTGATTTAGAACAAGGGCCGTTATTCCGTGGGAAACTCATAAGAATTTCAGAAGAAGAATGGGTTCTTCTGTGTAATATGCATCATATTATCTCGGATGGATGGTCGATGGAAATCTTGCTTCAAGAATGGATGGCATTTTATGAGAATGCGATTGGTGAGAAACAAGCAGAGCTGGAACCACTACCAGTTCAATATGCCGATTTTGCTCAGTGGCAAAGAGAATGGTTGAAAGATGAAGTACTAAATCAACAGCTTGCATATTGGAAGGAAGAATTATCTGGTGAGTTACCAGTCTTAATGTTGCCAATGGATCGTCCGCGTCCGCCAGTGCAAACCCACCATGGATTAACTCATAGTGTTTTGTTGTCACGCTCATTACTGGATAAATTAAACGAACTAAGTCGTCAAGAAGGGGCCACACTTTTCATGACCTTATTGGCATCGTATCAAAGTTTCCTTGCTCGTTATACGGGACAAACGGATATTATTGTTGGCAGCCCAATTGCAAATCGAAATTATCGAGAAATTGAGGGGCTGATTGGTTTCTTTGTCAACACCTTGGTTTATCGAGCTGATTTAAGTAATGCACCGGCATTTCAAGAGTTGTTGTCCCAAGTGCGGATAAAAGCATTGAAGGCGTATGAGCATCAAGATGTTCCGTTTGAGAAAATTGTAGAGGTTATCCAACCTGAACGAAATACAAGCTATTCTCCAATTTTCCAAACCATGTTTACTTTGCAAAATATGGGACAAGAGCTACCAGAACTACATGGAAGAAATATAGAAGTAATGGAAAGTAACGCTCCAATCGCTAAGTTTGATTTAAGTTTAACTGCTGCAGAAGTGGAAGAGGGTTTATTACTTACTTTTGTTTATAGGACTGATTTATTTGACAGCTTAACTATTGAATCTATGGCCGAACATTTTGGAAACTGGTTGAATGTAATCGTGAAAAATCCGGATAAATCATTAGCTAAGTTGCCTATATTATCAGGATTACAGCAAAAACAGTTGGAAGAGTGGAATAATGATGCTGTAGCATATCTACAGGAAAGTACGATTCATCAGCTGTTTGAAGAGCAAGTAAATCGTACACCTGACGCGATAGCAGTGGTAGATGAAAAACAGCAGTTAACGTATCGAGAGCTCAATGAAAAAGCTAATCAATTGGCCCACTATCTTCAGCAATGCGGGATTGGGAATGAATCATTGGTTGGACTTTGTTTTGAGCGTTCAGTTGAGATGATTGTTAGTATTATGGGAGCTTGGAAGGCTGGAGCAGCATATGTTCCATTGGACCCATCATATCCAGAAAGTCGTCTAAGATATATTTTGGAGGACACTGGAATTCAAGTATTAGTTACGAATGAGTCATTAGAAGACTGGATACCTAAAGAGGTCAAGATAGTTTGTCTAGATCGGGATCAAACAATGATTTTACAAGAAAGCATTCTTTCACCAAAATGTGAAGTAACAGGAGAAAATTTAGCGTATGTTATTTATACTTCGGGATCGACGGGGAACCCAAAGGGTGTCTTGATACAGCATCATTCTGTAATAAACTTGTCGCATGGCTTACAAAAAGAGGTTTTCGAACATGAGATACCATCTAACATGCATGTCGGTTTAAATGCGTCAATTGCCTTTGATGCATCTATTCAGCAATTACAAATGCTGCTTTATGGTTCAAGTTTGTATATTATTCCGAATGAAGTACGAAGTGATCCGGAGCAGTTTGTAGCTTATATTAGGGAGAACAAGTTAGAAATCTTTGATATAACACCTTCATTGCTTCAATTACTTATAGATGTCGGATTGTTAGAAACGTGCGATGGCGTTCATGTTCCAAGTAAGGTACTGGTTGGTGGTGAAGCGATTATGCCGTCATTATGGGAACAGCTAGTAGAGACTGATAAAATACAGTTTTATAATGTATATGGTCCTACAGAATGTACGGTTGATGCAACATGCTATCATATCAAAAAAGATAGCAAGAGAGTAACAATTGGGCGTCCATTGCCTAACGTCCAAACTTATGTATTAGATAGAAATAGGTTGCCAGTTCCAGTTGGTGTGATGGGGGAACTTTATATCGGAGGAGCAGGTCTAGCAAGGGGATACTTGAATCGTCCAGAATTAACGTCCGAGCGATTTATTTCAAATCCATTCAAAGAAGGCGAGAGGTTATATAGAACAGGAGACCTCGTGAGATATCTTCCTGACGGTAATATAGACTATTTAGGAAGAATAGATAACCAAGTGAAGATTAGAGGATTTCGAATTGAACTTGGAGAGATTGAGTCCACCTTACAGGAGCATTACTTGGTAAAAGAGGCAGTTGTAATAGTTAGGGAAAATCAGTCGGGAGATAAGAGGCTGGTAGCTTATGTAGTGGGCGAAGGCAGTTTAGAAGAATGGCGAGAGTATCTTAAAACAAAACTGCCAATCCATATGATACCTTCCTACTTTGTCGAAATGAAAGAATTACCGCTAACCATAAATGGAAAGATTGATCGGAAATCGTTACCTATATCAGATTATCAAGGAACACAAGAAGGATACGTGGCCCCAAGAAATGAACATGAACGTAAGCTTTCTATCATTTGGGAACGTGTGCTGGGTTCAAAACGTATTGGTATGAATGATAACTTCTTTGAAATTGGTGGAGATTCAATTCTTAGCATTCAGATTGTCTCTCGTGCGAAGCAAGTTGGTTTACAATTGACACCAAAACAAATATTTGAACACCAAACGATTGCTGAGTTGGCGCAAGTAGTCAAAGAAGAACAAGGTGTAAAAGCTGAACAGGGAATTATAACTGGAGAGACGATACTTACACCTATTCAGCAAAGGTTTTTTGCACAAAATCATCCTAACCCACATCATTGGAATCAATCCATGTTCTTTAGAACGAAAGAGAAATTGGACATAGGATCACTTGAAAAGGCAGCGGGTAACCTTCTACTTCATCATGATGCCCTGCGTTTAAGATATGAACGTTTACCTAATGGGGTTTGGAAACAGTGGAATGAAGGAATAGAAGAGCAATTGATGCTTACTGTCATTTCATTAGACGAAGTGCCGGAAGCTGATTGGCATCAGGTTATTCAAAAAGAGATTAATATTGCACAAGAAAGTTTGAATTTACATGATGGTCCGTTAATGAGAATGGTGTATTTTGATGAAGGTGAGCACGCTGGCCGATTATTTTGGACAATTCATCATTTAGCCGTTGATGGTGTTTCTTGGCGAATTTTATTGGAAGATTTGCAAACAGCGTATACGCAAGCAGTCCAAGGGCAGAAAATTCAATTACCTATGAAAAGTACATCCTTTAAAGAGTGGTCGGAGAGATTACATCATTACGCTGAATCTGGAATATCACAAGAAGTGCTGCATTACTGGGAGGAGCAGGCGGAACAAGACGTAGTTATACTGCCGGTAGATGGTACTATAAGTAATCCAGTAAGCGCAGTAACTGAGGAAATTACTGTGGTGTTAAATGAGAATGAAACCCGTATGTTATTGCAAGAGACTTTAAGCACTCACCGTGTCCAAATCAATGAAGTATTATTAGCAGCATTGGTACAAGCTACGGCAGCATGTACGGGGCAGCCGATATTGAGCGTAGATTTAGAGGGACATGGTCGAGAAGAGAATATAGAAGATGTTGATTTATCGAGAACCGTGGGATGGTTTACAAGCATTTACCCAGTTCATTTAAATATTACTAGTGCTCATACGCCAATTGCAGCATTAAAAGCAGTTAAAGAAAAAATTCGCAAAATTCCTAATAAGGGTGTTGATTATGGGGTGTTGCGTTACATGAACGCAACAATGTGTGAGCAATTAAGCTCGCAATATACACCGTCTATTAGTTTTAACTATCTTGGACAATTTGATCAAATGTTTTCTAGCGATGCAATGTTTATTCCAGAGAACAAATTTAAGCGTTTAGATCATGCTGCCGGTTCCAAGCGCTCGCATGTAATTGATGTAATTGGGGTTGTAACGGATGGAAAACTTCAGTTCACTTGGGTATACAATGTTGGGCAATTTGCCAAATCAACGATTCAAAGTATTGCACAGAATATGCTTTATCAACTGAGTACATTGATTCAATCTTCAGATAGAGAATCTGCATTGACCATTTCGGATTTTGCAATGACTAATCTTAGCCAAGAAGGTTTGATAAATGTACTAAACAAAATGCATCGCGGAAAGAACAATCAGATTACTGATTTATATCCACTATCACCTTTGCAAGAAGGTATGATTTTCCACACATTGCATGACCAAGGGGATGAACATGTTGCACCGTATATAGTGCAATTGAGTTTTATGATTCGAGGAAAAATGAATATTCCTACTTTTGAGCAGGCGTGGAAATCTGTAATTCAGCGACATGAAATTTTTCGTACAGCATTTGTATGGGACGAAATTGAAGAACCTGTACAAGTGGTGTATGAAAATATCCCATTTAAAGTGAACAAAGAAGACTGGCGTACAATGACAAGTGAAGAGATAGAGGGAAAAAGAAAAGTCTTTTTGGCATTAGATCGAAAACAAGCCTTCCAATTTGATGAAGCGCCATTGATGCGGGTAACAGTCATTCAAGAAGGTGAGGAAGAATATCGGATTGTTTGGACCCATCACCATATTTTACTGGATGGATGGAGTTTACCATTAGTATTTAATGAATTACTTACAGTCTATCAGAAGAGAATGAATGGAGAAGCTGTGAAGTTACCTAAGTCTTCACCATATAAGAAATATATCCAATGGTTAAGAGAGCAAGATAAGGAGCAGGCGGAACAATTCTGGAGGGAGAAGCTAAAAGGTTTTACTGCACCAACTTTGCTGGGCTTAGAAAGTAAAGAGGAAGAAAAAGGTTACACAGAGAAGGTTACGTATTTATCAGAAGAGCAGACTCAAGCGTTACAAGGATGGGCGAAACGCAATAAACTTACTTTGAGCACAGTAATTCAAGGTGCATGGGCATATCTCATGAGCCGATATAGTGGAGAAAATGACATTGTCTTTGGTGTAACAAGCTCAGGGCGTTCTACGGAGATTATTGATGTTGAAAACATCGTAGGTCCTTTTATTACAACGTCACCGACGCGAATTCAATTGATGGATGATATAAAAGTAATGGATTGGTTGCAGAAGATACAAGAGGAAGAGATAGAAAGAAGACAATATGAGTATGCTTCTTTGACAGAAATTCAGGGGTGGAGTGAAGTTCCTAGAGGAACACCTCTGTTCAATAGTTTATATGTGTTTGAAAATTATCCAGTGAAAGAAGAGGCTTCAGAAAATCTGGAAATTGGTGAATTGGAAGGAGTAGAACAAACCCACTACCCATTAGGGTTGGCTGTAGTTCCAGGAATCCAATTATCGTTAAAGTTAATGTATGACCGTAGTAAGTTTAATAGAGTAACCATTGAACGAATGCTGGGTCATTTACAACAAGTGTTAATGCAAATGCTCAAAAACATTGATCAAAATCTATCGGAGCTAGTATATATTACGGAAGCTGAACAAAGAAAGCTATTGGAAGAATGGAATAATAATGCTATATCCTATCCACGTGAGAATGTAATTCATCAACTATTCGAAGAGCAAGTAAATCGTACACCTGACGCGTTGGCAGTGGTAGATGAAAAACAGCAACTAACGTATCGAGAGCTGAATGAAAGAGCTAATCAATTAGCCCATCATTTACAGAAATGTGGAATTAGGACAGAGTCATTAGTTGGCCTCTGCTTTGATCGATCAGTTGAGATGGTTGTTGGTCTCATGGGAATTTGGAAGGCTGGAGCAGCCTATGTTCCGTTGGATCCATCGAATCCGGAAAGCCGCCTGCAATATATTTTAGAAGACACAGGAATTAAAGTGTTAGTTACGAATGAGGTATTACTAGGATGGATACCTAAAGAAATCAAGACAGTTTGCCTAGATAGGGACCAAGCAATGCTTTCTCAAGAAAGCAAACTTTCACCAATATGTGAGGTAACAGGGGAAAACTTAGCGTATGTTATCTATACTTCTGGTTCGACAGGGAATCCAAAGGGGGCTTTAGTACAGCACCATTCTGTAATAAACCTATCATATGGTTTACAAAAAGAAGTTTTCTCACATGAGATACCTAGTAATATGCGCGTCGGTTTGAATGCGTCAATTGCCTTTGATGTATCTATTCAGCAATTACAAATGTTGCTTTATGGTTCAAGTTTATATATTATCCCAAGTGAAGTTCGCACTAATCCGGAACAATTTGTGTCCTATATTAGGGAGAATAAATTGGAAATGTTTGATATGACACCTTCATTACTTCAATTACTTATAGATGGAGGATTGCTAGAAATAAGTGCTGATGTTCATGTACCAAGTAAGATATTAGTCGGTGGTGAAGCAATCATGCCGTCATTATGGGAACAGCTAGTAGAGACCGGAAAAATTGATTTTTATAACGTATACGGTCCTACAGAATGTACAGTTGATGCAACGTGTTATCATATTCAAACAGATAGTAAGAGAGTTACAATTGGACGTCCGTTGCCGAACGTTCAAACTTATGTATTGGATAAAAATTTGTTACCTGTTCCAGTTGGTGTAACAGGTGAGCTATATATTGGTGGTGCAGGTATAGCGAGAGGATACTTGAATCGCCCAGAATTAACAGCAGAGCGATTCATCCGTCATCCATTTAATGAAGAAGAGCGTTTATATCGTACGGGAGATTTGGTTCGTTATTTACCTGATGGTAATTTAGATTACTTGAGAAGAATTGATAATCAAGTGAAAATTAGGGGCTTTCGTATTGAACTTGAAGAGATTGAAGCGAATCTAAAGAGGCATCCATTGGTAAAAGAAGCAGTAGTTTTGGTAACAGAGGATAAATTAGGAGAGCAGAGATTGGTTGCTTATGTAGTTGGAGATGGTAGTATGCATGATTGGCGTGAATATCTCAAGACACAAGTACCGAATTATATGGTTCCCGCACACTTTATTAAGGTAGACGAGATTCCTCTTACAACGAATGGCAAAGTTGATCGAAAGGCATTGAACAATTTAACTATTCAAAGAGAAAATAACTTCTCTACACCAATCATTCCAAGGGATGAAATTGAATATCAGTTGATTAAAATCTGGCAGGATGTCTTACAGATAGAAGATGTGTATGTAAATGATGATTTCTTTAATAGAGGAGGACACTCTCTCCTTGTAATTAAATTAGTTTCAAAAATTAGGGAGAAGTTTGGAAAAGAAATTAAGGTGTCTACATTGATTAAGAATCCAACAGTGGAAGGAATCGCATGCCTTATTCGTGATAAGCATGATATGACGAAATCAGTAGCAGCGCTAGTTCCACTACAAGAATCAGAAAAAAGACCTTTCTTCTGCGTTCATCCGTTTATGGGGAATGTATTCTGTTACATTCAACTAGCAAGATTACTTAAGAACCATTGTTCATTTTACGGTTTACAGAATCCTCTTATAGAAAAGGGAGAAATTGACGAGTTGACCTTGCCGGAACTAATTCAACTTTACATTGAAGAAATAAAACATGTTCAGCCAGAAGGCCCATATCGTCTTGGAGGATGGTCTTTAGGCGGTGCAATTGCTTATGAAATCGCAACTGTACTAAAGAATCAAGGTGAGGAAGTTGAGTTGTTGGTACTCATGGATACAAAAGTACCTTCAAAGCAGGACTATAAAACGAGTGAGGATATGCTCTCATATATATATGAGCATTTCATTCCTAGAGATCTTACTGAGCAGGAAGGAGACCTTGTCCATAAACAAGATATGCTTGTGGAGCAATTAATTATGGAAGGAGTACTCCCGCCTGATGCAGATCTTATCAATTTGAAGCAAGTTATCAATGCACATAGGAAATGCCTGAACATAATGGCAGAGCATGATTTAATACCATACTCTGGAGAACTTCTCTACTTTAGTGCTGAGGAAGGAAAAGAGTTGTTTACAGATTGGGGACCTTTATTAAAAGGAAGAGTAAATAGATATTCAGTCCCTGGATTACATGAAGAAATAGTGGGTTCCCCTGCAGTTGAAAAAATAGCTATGTATCTATTAAAGGAATTTGAAGGAATAAAAGAGAGATCCATTTTATTAACGGAAAATTAGAGAGTACAAAAGATGCAAGGCTATGAACGAAAAGGGCAGCCCAATACCTGCATATCAAGTGTAGGGAATAATGAATATATTAAGAGCATTACTTTTTAAGGGGATAATGTAAAAAGAAATTGGTAGAGACATAGAAATCTTAATGAGTTACCCATAGTAAGATGTAAATGCTCTGAAATCTTTGTAATAGAAGCGAATACCTGATGATATTACTGAGGAAAGGTGCATATTTTCATTGATATGTAAATATGCACCTTTCCTATTGTATATGCAATTTAATAAAGTGAATTTGAATTTCTGTAACGTTCATATATGAAGTAATTCTTAAAAAAAGGAAGTGATTTATCATACAAATTCAAGCTGTGAAAATACCAAAGAATATTGAAAGTCATTTGTTTAAGCAACTTAGTAACTTAGTTTCGAATGCGAAGAAAGAACGAATGAAGCGTTTATTAAATTCATGCGACATTAATAGGACCCTGATAGGAGATTTACTAATCCGATCTCTAATCTGCCAAAAGTATAAAATTAATAATGAAGAAATTAGATTTATATATAATGAGTATGGAAAACCTTTTGTTGAAAATTTTTCTGACTTTCATTTTAATTTGTCACATTCAGGAGAATGGGTGGTTTGTACTACTGCTAATTTTCATGTGGGTATTGATATAGAAAAAGTTTCAGAAATAGAGGCTTTTAAATTAGCACATGAATTTTTTTCAGAGGAAGAATTTTATGAAATATCTAATATGAATTCTGATGAACAAATTAATTATTTTTATGATTTATGGACATTAAAAGAAAGTTATATAAAAACGATTGGAAAAGGGCTTTATACCCCGTTAAATTCATTCTCTATAAAAAAAGAGTCACGAACTTTAATTACATACAAGAATATACCTAAAAACTTTTACTTTAAACAATATAACATTGATCCAAATTATAAGATATCTGCTTGTGCAACAAGGAATGAATTTCCGCAAGAGATAATAATTAAAGACATTTATACAATTTGCCAAAATATATACAAATTTGAAAGTAAGGAGAAAATCAATGCAAAAGACTAAACTTTTTTGCTTTCCACATGCTGGGGGATCTGCGTTTAGTTACGCAAAATGGAAAAATTACTTTAATCCATATATTGAGGTAGTCCCGATAGAGTTAGCTGGTAGAGGATATAGAATTGAAGAAAGTTTGCACCAAAGTATGGAAGAGGTGGTGAATGATGTCTATAATAATATCGTTATGCAGATAGATGATTCGCCATATATTTTATTTGGGCATAGTATGGGAAGTTTGATTGCCTATGAAGTAGCTAGAAAAATACAAGATTCTAAAAATGTATTGCCTAAATTTCTTGTTTTGTCCGGTAGAAATCATCCAAATAGTAAAATAAAAAATATTCGACATAATCTTTCTAATGAACAATTTAAAAGAGAAGTTATTGCAATGGGAGGTACACCATCTGGGGTACTTGAATCAGAAGAATTAATAGAGATTTTTCTACCTATTCTAAGAGCAGATTTTAAAATTGTCGAGACATATATTCATGACAATAATACACAACCATGTGATATTGATTTTCTTATATTTAATGCGGAAAAGGATGAGTTTACTACATATGATCAAGTAATAAAATGGAAGCAATACACAAGTAAAACGTGTACTTTTCATTCTTTTGAAGGTAATCATTTCTTTCTAGATGAAAATATTGAAGAAATAGCAAATAGTATTATAAGAAAGTTAGATTCTAAAAGATTATCAAATAGTTTTTAGAGATTTTCTAACTATACTCATGGCTAAGAAACAAAAATATTAAAGATGAAAAATACAGGCATTGCTGAAATACCTTTGAACAAAGGCAGGGCAGTTTAAACGAACTGTTTAAAGGTAGGTGTTGATGGGATTTTAAGTAAAATATATGAAGTAACTTTAGTTTAAGTTGACTTTACCTGAAGGTGAAGCTTTCTTTCTTCATCAGACAGTTGTTGGATAACTGATGAGTTAATCGATGCAAGTAGCGGATCTTGCTTATAATGCTAATTGTAAGTACTATGTACTTTAAAAGCCCAAATCATCAGGTTAAGAAAAATAAATCTATCATTTTCTACTGTAGAATCCTTACTATAAGGATTCTATTTTTGTATCAAAAATCTATAAAGATAATATCGACGAAAACGAATTAAAAGGTATTTTAAATGAATTTTTTAAAACAACACTAATACTTATAACGTTCGCTAAATATATTCGCTCCTTATGTTTGCAAGAAGCTTACAAACTTTCCTCTTCCAATGCAACTTAAGCGTAAATGAAATTTTTTGTAAATGTGGAACAATCTCATTACTTACACTGTCTATTAAGCGTTACAACATTTTTTATTTAATATATCAAGAAAGGAATAAATATTTTTAACAAAGGGAGAAGATTGAATTGAAAAAATTATGGATGCTGGTTTTCTTTTGTTTTGCAGTTATGTTGGTAGGGTGTAATAAAAACGAACCGCCAAAACAAACATTTGAAGAATATATCAATTTATGGAATGATAAAAAATTTGCAAATATGTATGATCATTTATCAGAGCGTGCCAAAAAAACGATTTCTAAAAAGGATTTCACAGAGAAATATCAAAAAATCTATGAGGGTATTGGAGTTAAGAATTTAAAAATTAAAACGAAAGGAGAGAATGCTAAAGATAAAGAGCTTTTTCTTTTTGAAGTTAAGATGGATACGGATGGAGGAACAGTTTCATTTATCCATGAAGCAAAACTCGTGAGAGAAAAGGAATCTTGGAAAATAGATTGGACACCAGATTTCATTTTTCCAGCTATGAAAAAAGATTACAAAGTACGTATGCAAATAGAACAAGGAAAACGCGGAGAAATATATGATCGAAATGGGAAAGCTCTTGCAACGAATGGTAAAGCGACTGAGGTTGGAATTATTCCAGAGAAACTAGGCGAAACGGCAGCGCAAACAAAAGAAATAGTAGCACAATTACTTGATATGTCTATAGAAGAGGTCGATCAGAAGCTTACAGCGAAATGGATAAAACCAGACTCCTTTGTACCAATTGGTATTTTAAAAGAGGGAACTAGACAGAATGATTATATTGAATTAGAAGGAGTTGCATCTCGCCCAGTAAATATTCGGACGTATCCATTAGGAGAAGCGGCGGCACACTTAACTGGTTATATAGGAAAGGTGAATGCAGAGGAGTTAAAATCGCTTCAAAAAAAAGGGTATCAAGCAGATGATTTAGTAGGTAAGACAGGTTTAGAGAAAGTATTAGAGAATAAATTGCGTGGCGAAAAAGGTGGACGCGTATTTATAGAAGATGAGAATGGAAAAGAGATTAAAAATGTAGCAAAAAAAGAAGCAAAAGAAGGGGAAAACGTTACGTTAACAATTGATGCTGCAATTCAAGAAAAAATCTTTAATGAGATGAAAAATGAAGCAGGATCTAGTGCAGCGGTCAATCCTAAAACAGGTGAAACTATTGCACTTGTAAGTAGCCCTGCTTATAATCCAAATACAATAGTTAGAGGAGCATCAAAAGCCCAACGAGAAGCATGGAATAACGACTCGAAACTACCAATGATGAATCGTTTCACACAAGCATTTGTACCAGGTTCCGTATTTAAAACGATTACTGGTGCAATTGGTTTGGAAACAAACACTATAAACCCGAAGGAAGAATTTAAAATTCAAGGATTAAAGTGGGCAAAAGATTCATCTTGGGGAAATTATTATGTAACACGTGTGAAGGAAGCTAGTCCAATTGATTTTGATAAGGCAATGAAGTACTCTGATAATATTTATTTTGCTCAACAAGCTTTGAAAATGGGAAAAGATCAGTATGTAAATGAATTTAAGAAATACGGATTTCATGAAAAATTACCAATCGAATACGAATTTCCTATTTCAATCATTGCAAGAGATGGGATAAAAAATGATATTCAACTAGCAGACACGGGATATGGACAAGGTCAAGTATTAATGACACCACTTCATTTAGCATTAACATATGCACCGATTGTGAATGAAGGGAATATTCCGTCGCCTCATCTTTTAAAAGAAGCAAAAGTAGCGGGGAATTGGAAAGAAAATGTGGTTTCTAAAAAGAATCAAGAGATATTAAAGAGCGCATTAATAAAAGTCATTAATGACCCTGATGGCGCGGGGAGAATTGCTAAGGTTGATGGTATAACTCTTGCTGGTAAAACCGGTACAGCAGAACTGAAGGAGTCGAAAGAAGCAGACGGAAAAGAACTTGGATGGTTTGCAGCTTTTGATGCAAATGCGCCCGACATGATCATTACCATGATGATCGAAGATGTAAAAGGAAGAGGGGGGAGTAACGTTCCAGGGGAAAAAGTAAAACATGTTTTTCAGAAAAAATAAGTAACTATAAGGTGAAATCTTTTACTACATTCATTGTTTGCTTAACACGAAGGTATAAATTGAGCGATACAAAGAACAATTAAGTTTCGAAAAAGCATTCTCCGTAATCGAGAATGCTTTTTTGTTGTGGCTGAATAAAGATGATAACTTATCTATGTTTTCATTTTTGAAAGGTTGGTATTGCTAATAGTAAATAGAAGAGTAAAACAAATTGAAAGGGACAAGTGAGGGGGGGGTTAAACTTTAATAAAACAGTTATTTAGTAAAACATAAATAGAGCACACAAATAAGTATGCTCTAAGAAAAAAGGTGATACAAGTGGAGTGTTGCGTGAAATGCACAAATAATAATCAGATTTTTTATGAGTGTATTTTTAACATTGTATGCTTTACTTGTTTTTTCGGAGCCTGTCATGTAAAAGAATGTATAGATGATTATTTTATGAAGGTAATTGCACACCTTTACATTTTTAGGAGGATTTTTTTATCAAAAAAAGATAAAGAACGGAACAAATGAAACTTGTATCTTGTCTATATATTGAAACCATAATAAAAGTGAGGGCAGTTTTATCTTTATTCAAATAAGTTCGAGGTGTGGAAATGGAAGAGACGTTTATTGAAAAGTGTATTCATGATGAGCTTGACTATGTTATAAAAGACTATTGGCAAGATGTATGGAATTATTCATTTATTATTACGAAAGATCCACACTTATCAGATGATATCACGCAAGATGTGTTTATAAAGGTATTTAAAAATTGGAATTCATTTCGAAAGGAGTCATCTATTAAAACGTGGATATTAAAAATTACAAGAAATACAGCAATAAACTATTTGAAATCCTCCTATTTTAAAAGGATATCATTAGTAGGTTTTTTTAGTGACGATAAGCAATCTCCATCGGCAGAACGAGAGTTTTTCAAGCAAGAGGAAATGAATGAAGTGTGGGATGTTGTCTTAAAACTACCTAAAAAACACCGTGAAATAATAATTTTAGACGCGAAATATGAATTATCTTATGAAGAAATGGCTGAAACACTGGGAGTATCCATTGGAACTGTTAAATCTAGATTAAGCCGAGCGAGAAGTAAGGTTTCAAAATTAATAGGGGAGGGTAGTAGTGATGAACAATAAAAAAAATCCTGACTGGTATAGTAAATTAAAAAAAGGTCCAATGGAGAATCGTAAAGATGAAGAAGAATTTATTTTTAAAATAAAGCAGTCTATATATGAAAATAATGAAGTGAATTCTGTAAAACATAAAAGACCGTTTCGTAAAAAAGCTCTGCCAATTATAGTTGTTTTTGTTTGTACAATGTTATTTGTTATCGTTCAACAACCATGGCTTGATGATAATAAATCACCGGTCCAAAGTAGTACACAAATTAAGCCTAAAACTAAAGATGAGTCTGCTCAAGATCCAACATTAAAACAATTTATGAATGAATTATATCAAAGTACAAATTCAAAAAATGAAAATGACTTGTATAGAGCGTTAAATGATGAAGTTCTATTTAAAGGGAAGAGTTATAAGAAGGATGAATTGAAATTTGATGAAGATATTTTTCATGAGTTGCAAGTTGCTCTTACCATGGGGGGAGAATTTACAAATGATTCAAAGCAAGCATACAAAGTACCAAGTGGATTGACAGAAAGTAACGAACCAAAGCAAGCGCATTATGTATATGCAACTGTTACTGGAAATAAAACGAAAATTTTAGCTGAACCAAAGCGAGAATCACAAGTTTTATATGAAGTATCTAATGAAATGGTAAAAGCTTGGATTCCAGAAAAAGTGCAGAATAATGGATATATAAAAGTATCGACAATTAGCGGTAATACTGGATATGTACAAAAAGAGTATGTTTTAACTGATATTAAATATTCTTTCATGTTCGAAAGGGATCATGAAGGTAAATGGAAAATAACGAATATAGATTCTATATGGTAAAGAGGAAGGTTCACTTTAATGAACCTTCCTCTATGTTTTTATTCTCTTATTGAAGAGTATTCCAGTACTCTAAAATTTCTGATGTAACGAGAGCAGCAATGTTTTTTTCTGAATTACTACCAGGAATAACGACAGAAACGGCAATTTGTGGATCTTCGGTAGGAGCATATGCAATGAAAAGAGAATGGTTTATCATTCTTTCTTGCTCATTCGGAGCACCTGTTATGCCTGTTTTACCTGCGACATGAAAGGGTAAGTTTTTAATTTCCTCTATATTTTGGCTCATCCCACCTTGCACGACACTCCAAAATTTCACCGGGTAACAATTTGAACTTTCTAAAATTGGTTTAAACTTTTTTGTTTCCTTACCATTTTGATCAATAATAGCACTTACGATTTGAGGTTTATATTTATCACCTTTACTTGCTAAAGTTGCTGCATATTGAGCAAGTTGAAGAGGAGTGTGTACTTCATTTCCTCCCCAAGAGGCATTTAATAAGGCGGAGATACCATTTTCAAACTTGTTTGTTGGATGAAATTCATATTGTCCGTCTTCTTCAAAAGGTAAATCAATCCCAGTTTTAGAACGAAGGCCGAATTGCTTTAAATACTCTGTCCATATATGTGCAACTTTTTCTATATTCCCATTATTTTGGTTGAATAAGGGTAGAGCTACTTTTGCTGTCATAAATGTGTTAGATGAATTAATGATAGCCTGCCTCGGTGTAATCTCACCTGTTGGCGTTCCAGGTGCATTCGTAATGTTATTTTGATTATCATATTGAAAAGTACCTTTATCTAAATAAGTATCTTCAGGTTGAAAAAGCTTTTCGTTTAATCCAATTAAAATAGTAAGTGGCTTTATAGTTGAGGCCATATTTACATAAGATTCACCATACTTTAATTTTTGAATTGCTTTATTTTGCGAAAGTGATTTGATGTTTTCTTTTTTAGATGATACTTGTTCATATAATGTATTTGGATCAAACACTGTTGAGTTGGCCATAGTTAAAATTGCGCCAGTTTTCACATCGGTTACCACAACATAACCAGCATTAACATCAGTTATTTTCTTGATTTGAGATCTTAATGCTTCCTCTGTTTTTTGCTGCAACTTAGAGTCTAAAGCTAGCCAGATATCTTTTCCTTTTTGTACTTTTTGAATGTTCCATAAGAACTTTTTATTATTCATTTTAAAAATAAGAGTTTTTCCGGGTTTTCCTTTTAAATCATTTTCATATTGCAGCTCAATCCCGCTTTTTCCAACGGGTACATTAAGGTCATTTTCTACATACCCAATTACCTGTGAACCAATTTCACGTTTAGGATAATATCGAATCACTTCATCTTTGATTATTACATTATTGGGTTTGTTTTTGTTTATGAATGCAAGTTCATTCTCAGTTATGTCAGAGTATAACGGTATATCATTCATAGTCTGCTTTTTACAAGATTGTTGTAATTGAGATTTTATGTCCTCTGTAGAAATGTCATGTTGAAATTCGCTTGAAAATTGATTGAAAAAAGCTAATGTGTTTGCTGTATCTTGTTTCGATAGCTTCTCATCATTAAAAGTGCAATATAAAGACTTAACTTTCTTATTTGTAGCTAGTATTACACCATTTCGATCAAGTATTTGTCCTCTTTCGGCCGAAGAAGTTTCGATAGTAATTGAAAAGAAATGGCTTTTTAACAAAATTATTAATATCAAACCTACAATAGAAAGAATCGCTATAAATCTCCATCTTTTTATTTTTGTATGTAACATAAAACCCTCCCTTTTTAGCTTATTTCATCTTATAGTTAATTATTTTTTTTGTAAATGTGGAACAACTTTATTATTTAGATTGTCTATTAAGTATTACAGCATGAAGAAAGGAATAATCAGTATGAAAAGTTTTTAGCAAATCTATGTGTAAGTTTTATATGGGCCAGTATATAGTTTAGCATTTCTAATGCTAGCGACAAAAAATAGAGAGAAAATAGGAAAGGAGAGTTATGAATTACGTAGCTAAACGAAAAGGTATGAATGCTAACAAGGATTTAGCAAAAAAGTCGAAACGATATTTATAACCGGCCATCGGTATGTAACATATAAGGAATTAAATGGAGGATTTATGGGGAATCAAAAAGGAAAGAACAAGACGTATATATCTATTCGATTAAATATAATGTTCCTTTGCATATTTTTACTATTCTCAGCTATTATTGTTCAGCTAGGAAAGGTGCAAATCGTAGAGGGAGAGGCTTATAAGAATCAAATAGAAAGCAGTCAAAATGCAACAACTAGCATTCCAGTTCCACGTGGACAAATACTAGATCGAGAAGGGAAAACAGTTGTTAATAATAAATCTCTTCGCACAATTACGTATACAAGGGTAAAGGGAATTACTAATGAAGATATTTTAAAAACAGCAACAGACTTAGCGAAAGTGCTTGAAATGTCTGAACAAGATATAAATAAATTAACAGATATCGATAAAAAAGATTTTTGGATGCAGTTGAATACGAAACGTGCGGAGACAATGATTACTAAAAAAGATATAAAAAAGTTAAAAGATAAGGGAATAGAGGGAAAAGAGTTAGATAAAAAAATAGAAGACTTAAGACGAAGTCGTGTTACAGAATTAGAATTGGCAGAATTAACAGCACAAGATTTAAAGGTGTTAGCTATTAAAAGCAAAATGAGTTCAGGTTATCAACTAACACCACAAATTATAAAAAAAGATGTAACAGATCAAGAGTATGCGCGAATAAGTGAAAACCTTGCTGAGTTTCCAGGAGTAGATGCAACAGTTGATTGGGAACGTAATTATGTAAATGGTAATTTATTTCGTTCCGTGTTAGGTAATATTACGAGTAGTGAAGAAGGATTACCGAAAGAAAACTTAGATTCTTATTTGGTACGTGGATATAACCGAAATGATCGTGTAGGAAAAAGTTATATTGAACAACGATATGAAGATGTCTTGCACGGTGCAAAAGAAGAAGTGAAAAACATTACTGATAAATCAGGAAACATTATAAACACAGAAATAATCTCTAAAGGAAAAAGTGGTAATAGTTTAACATTAACGATTGATATGGAATTACAAAAGAAAGTGGAAGAAAGTATAGAGAAAAATTTGAGAGCGTTTAAGAGTTCAGAGCCACTGTTGGACCGAGCTTTTGTCGTCATGACGAATCCAAATAACGGACAGATTCTATCTATGGCAGGCAAAAAGATTGTAGAAAAAGAAGGGAAATTAGAGATTGAGGATTTGGCATTAGGTAACATGACAACTTCGTATGAGCTAGGGTCAGCTGTAAAAGGTGCAACTTTATTAACTGGATATGAGACAGGGGCAATACAGCCAGGAGATCAATTTTATGATGCACCCATGAAATTTAAAGGTACACAAGCTAAGAAATCGTGGAATGTATCCGGATTTGGTAATATTAATGATTTACGAGCGCTACAAGTATCTTCGAATGTATACATGTTCCAGACAGCTTTAAAAATTGCGGGAGTTAATTACGTACCAAATGGTTCGTTGGATATAAAACAAGGAGCATTTGATACGATGCGCTATTATTTTAAACAATTTGGATTAGGAGTTCCAACAGGTATTGATTTACCGAATGAAATAATTGGACAAACTAGAAAAGTAGATAGTCAGCCTGGTTTTTTACTAGATTTTTCTATCGGGCAGTATGATACGTATACACCGTTGCAGTTGGCGCAATATATTTCAACGATTGCTAATGGGGGGTATAGAATGCAACCTCAAATTGTACAAGAAATACGAGAGCAATCAATAAAAGAAGAAGAGGTTGGCAAAGTTATACGCTCTATAGAGCCTGTCGTATTAAATCGAATTGATATGAAGACAGAACATATTGATCGGATAAAAGAAGGGTTTAGATGGGTATTCCAAGAAGGTGATGGAACTGGCGTGAAGTATTTCAAAAACGCGCCATATAAACCAGCAGGAAAGACAGGGACAGCTCAAACTGTATATGGTGGAGATGATCCAATTGGTAGAAATGCAAAAGGAGAACGTATGGAATGCTACAACTTAACGTTAGTTGGATATGCTCCATATGATAATCCAGAAGTAGCATTTTCTGTAGTAGTTCCATGGCTTCATAACGATAAAAGTGGAATTAATTCTATAATTGGAAAAGAAGTTTTAGATGTATACTTTGATTTGAAAAAGCAGCGTATAAATGGTGAAGTTGCTGGTATAGATGCTTCGAATCAAAACGAGTAAAATTTGTGCACTTTTCTCAGGTGAAGAGCCCTTGTATATATAAAGGCACTAATAAGTAAAAAGATGAGATGTGAAATAAGCGATAGTGGCGATCATAGTTGCTATCACTTATTTTGTTAATACCTCTGATACTAGTTATAAAGTTTTTTAAGTTTATGGAACAGATTTGTTTCGGTGATTGTCTATTATGTGTACGTATAAAAGGGTATTAAGAATTTGAAAGGAATGATGATCTTGAAAAACAAGAGGATGCTAAAAATAGGTATATGCGTTGGTATATTAGGTTTAAGTCTTACAAGCTTAGAAGCTTTTAAAGGAGGGCCATTGCAAGTTGAGGCGAAAGAAAAGACAGGACAAGTGAAGCATAAACATCAGGCGACGTATAAAGAGTTCTCTCAACTTGAGAAAAAATTCGATGCACGATTAGGTGTATATGCGATTGATACTGGTACAAATCAAACAATCTCTTATCGACCTAACGAAAGGTTTGCCTTTGCATCAACCTACAAGGCGTTAGCGGCAGGGGTATTACTACAGCAAAACTCTACTGAGAAATTAAATGAAGTTATTACTTATACGAAAGAAGACTTAGTGGATTATTCACCTGTTACCGAGAAACATGTAGATACTGGAATGAAACTAGGAGAAATTGCTGAGGCTGCTGTTCGTAACAGTGATAATACTGCAGGGAACATTTTATTTAACAAAATAGGCGGACCAAAAGGATATGAAAAAGCGCTTAGACAGATGGGTGATCGGGTTACTATGTCTGATCGCTTTGAAACAGAATTAAACGAGGCTATTCCAGGAGACATTCGTGATACTAGTACAGCGAAAGCAATTGCTACGAATCTGAAAGCCTTTACGGTCGGAAATGTGCTTCCGGTTCATAAACGTAACATTTTTACAGGGTGGATGAAAGGAAATGCTACAGGAGACAAACTAATTCGTGCAGGCGTACCAACTGACTGGATAGTTGCAGATAAATCCGGTGCTGGAAGTTATGGGACACGAAATGATATTGCTATCGTTTGCCCGCCAAATAGAGCACCAATTATTATCGCAATTTTATCTAGTAAAGATGAGAAAGAAGCTACTTATGATAATCAACTCATTGCAGAGGCAACTGAAGTTATAGTTAAGGCTCTTAAGTGATAATCTCTCAATTCATTATGTAATAAAATATGAACTTGGAAAGTGATTCTTTTTAATGTGAAAAGCATTTTGATGGATTAATTTAATTTGATATAAAAAGAGGACGCATTATTATTTACGTCCTCTTTTTATTTTTATTTATTAGATAAGTTTAAGCAGAAACTTTTGTTTTAATTATGTCGATTCACGGATAATTAAGTTTGTAGGATATTCAATAATTTTACGTTTAATAGATTCATCTGTATTTATATATAGTAGAATCTCGTTAACGGTACGTTTACTCAGTTCAACAATTGGAATATCGATGGTACTAATTGTTGGAGTTGTAACTGTACAAATTAATTGATTATCATAACCACAAACAGCTAAGTCAGTTGGAATAGAATATCCTTTTATAGTAGCTCCTTTAATGACTCCAGCAGCAACTTGATCATTTCCAGTAAATAATGCAGTAGGTCTATCTTTTAATTTATCTAATTTCTCAAAAATTCTAAATCCATCTTCAATAGTAATTGCATCTCCAAACAGCCAATTTTTATTGAATGGTAATTGCTTTTCTTTTAAGGCATGCAAATATCCTTGTTGGCGTTTTAATTGTGCTTGACTATTAAGAGAATCAAAACAAAAGCCAATTTTTTTATGATCTTTGTTTATTAAATGTTTAACAGCTTTGTATCCAGCCTCAAATTCATCGTAACAAATTATTGGAATAGGTGCATTTTCCTCATACT
The DNA here is from genome assembly GCF_008368755.1 of Bacillus sp. AR2-1. Lineage (NCBI taxonomy): Bacteria > Bacillati > Bacillota > Bacilli > Caryophanales > Bacillaceae > Bacillus > Bacillus sp. AR2-1. The sequence goes on along the minus strand of NZ_QORY01000012.1, from coordinate 62,585 downwards.
CATTACAAAGTAATATGGGCCCATATGCTAAATAATGCTCTATATTTTCCCAACTATTTTCTAGGGATGCGAGAATTACACCATCTACAGCTTTATTCTTTAGTAATGAAAGTAATTCTAGCTCTATTTTTTTCTCATAAAAAGTCTGATAAATTAGCAATTTGTAATTGTGTTTTAATAATTCTTTAGAAATTTCTCTAGCTAATTTTCCGAAAAAAGGATGATCTATATTTGGAATTGATAGAGCAATGGTTTGTGTCTTATTTATCCTAAGATTCCTAGCAATAGAACTAGGAGTATAGTTGAATTCTTGCATTACTTTTATTATTTTCTCACGTTTTTCTGAATTTACATATGGATGATTATTTAGAACTCTTGAAACCGTAGCATTTGATACATTACATAATTTAGCTATTTCGTTAATTGTTACCATAGAGAAACCCTCCGTAAAAAAAATGTTGACATGTAATCGATAACATAAAATATAGTCTACTCATGATTTTCAAAATAATTTCTTAGAGGTGATTTAACGTGAAAACTCTTACTACAATTTCTGGACATAGTAAAGACAATTTAGCTTTATTAAAGTGCCTACAGGGGGAAACAAAAGAAAAAGAATTTGAAATTAGTAATATATTGCCGAATCACAAGATGAAAGAGAAATTATTTAGGGAAAATAAATTGAAAATAGATATTGATATAGAAAAAGATATTTTCAATTATAGCAGAAAAAATATACAGAAAATAGAATTTATGCCAGTTAATCGGTTGATTTCTCAAGATGAGGTTGAAAAAATTATAGGAGTTTTAAAAGATGTCTTACCGACAGGTCAATTTACAAGTGGACCATTTTCAAAAAAGCTAGAAGAAGTAATCGGAAATTATTTAAATAAAAAGTTTGTAATTGCAACAAGTAGTGGTACAGATGCCCTTATGGTGTCATTGTTATCTATTGGTATTCAGCCGGGAGATGAAGTAATTATGCCAGCTAATAGTTTTGCTGCTACTGAAAATGCCGTGTTAGCAGTCGGAGCAAAACCTATATTTGTAGATATAGATCAGCAGAGTTATTGTATTGATCCATCTAAAATAGAAGAAGCTATAACCAAAAAAACTAAATGCATTTTACCTGTACATTTGTATGGTAAACAATGTGAAATGAAAAAAATTCGTGAAATTGCGGATCTATATCAATTAACAGTTATTGAAGATGCATGTCAAGCTATTGGTTCTTCAAATCTTGGAGAATATGGAGATATAATTGTCCTTAGTTTTAATCCATATAAGAATTTTGGTGTATGTGGTAAGGCAGGTGCAATAGTTACTAATAATGAAACTCTTGCAATTCGTTGCAATCAATATAGTTATCATGGATTTGAGATTGATAAAAAAAATAAAAAGGTATTAGACTTTGGATTCAATTCTAAAATTGATAATTTGCAAGCAGCTATTGGTTTGGAAAGAATTAAGTACTTATCATATAACAATTTAAAAAGAGCGTATTTAGCTCAACGATATATACGTGATTTAAAGGAATTAGAGGATAGAGAATTAATTAAGCTACCTATGATGACAGAAGATAATGTCTGGCACCTTTTTCCGATTAGAGTTGAAAATGGAAGAAGAGACGAGTTGAAAAATAAATTGTACCAAATGTATAACATTGAAACAGATATTTATTATCCGGTATTATCTCATAAACAAAATACTAAGTGGATAAAGGAAAATGATTTGCAAAACAATATATTAAATACAGAGCAAGTTCATAAAGGAATATTACATTTACCTTTACACCCAAATATGATGTTAGAAGAGCAAAATTTCGTTTTGGAGGGATTATTCAATGTCAATAAGTAATGAAGTTTTAAAGTCTTTAAATTTTGAAAGACTACCACAGGTTAAAAAGCCTAAATATGTAGTGTTCTGTGATTTTGATGAAACTTATTATCCTCATAACATGGATGATTCTAAAAGAAGCAATATGAAATTGTTAGAAAAGTATTTGTATGAACAAGGAAGTAAAGGGGATTTAGTAATTGGTTGGGTAACGGGAAGTAGTTTAGAATCAATTGTTGAAAAAATGAAAAAGGGTGGTATTCAGTATTTCCCTCATTTTGTGGCGAGTGGGTTAGGTACAGAAATAACGTACTTTGATAGTAATGGGACTACTATAGATGATCAAATTTGGGAGGAGAGAATTATAGGGGGTGGTTTTGATTCTTCAAAGATTGAAAGAATTCTTAAATTGCTAGAATCAAAATATGAAATTTTTTTAAGACCTCAGACACAATTAGGAAGTTCTAAGTACAAATTTAATTTTTATTATGAAGAGCAAAATGAATTTATTGATGCAAAGAATTTAGAAAAGATAGAAGAAATCGGAGAAATATTCCAAGTGGGAGTTAATATTAACAAATGTAATCCACTAGCTGGTGATCCAGAAAATTGCTATGATGTAGATTTTATTCCACTTGGAACAGGTAAAGATGAGATAGTGAAGTTTATTTTAGACAAGTACGAACTAGATAAAACAAATGCCATTGCTTTTGGAGATAGTGGGAATGATTTAAGAATGCTACAAGCTGTAAGACATGGTTATTTAGTAGAAAATGCAACAGAAGAAGCCAAAAACACACACTCAATGTTAGCTGAAGGTGAATACTCGATTGGAATTTTAAATACTCTAAAGCACATTATTAATTAAAAGGGGATGTTCATATAATGAATATTGGGATTATAGGTGCAGGAAGTATTGCAAGAGCTCATTCTAGAGCATTATCAACTGTTGATAGTTGTAAATTAGTTGGAGTGTATGATGTTAATAATGAGAATGCCCAAAAGTTGGTAGGGAATTTTGGTGGGAAGGTTTTTAATAGCTATGAAGAGTTACTTGAAGTAGTTGATGGGGTAATAATATCTTCACCGAATTTTTGTCATAGATCTCAAGCTGTTCAAGCGTTATTAAAAAACAAACATGTGTTATGTGAAAAGCCAATGGCAATTTCTTGTGAAGAAGCAAAATACATGATGACAATAGCAAAAAATACTAATTTAGTCGCTTCAATGGGGTTTAACTATCGCCACCTTTCTTATGTTAAGGCTTTAAAACAATTAATTCAAAATGAAGAATTAGGGGAAATAGTAGTGGTAAGATTGCATTTTAAAAAGAATAGCGCTTTTAGGAGAACTTCGTTTACTTGGCGAGATGATTTTCAAAGTAATAGAACTAGCGGGGCCTTGGGAGATTTAGGAATTCATCTAATAGATTTATTATGGTTTTTATTTGAGAGTGATTTCAGAGAGGATACTGTTCGAACTAAAATTAAAACAAATGTTAAGGAAAAAGAAAGTAAACCAGTTTTTGTTGATGACTATGCTGAGGTTTATGGCCAATTGAAAAATAAGGTTTTTGTTAATATTACAACATCTAAAAGTTCATTTCTTGACGATTGTGGTTTTAGTATAGAGGTAATAGGTACGAAGAAAGAATATAAGTATTCTTCTAAAGAGCCAAATAAATATATACTCTTTGATGGATTGGAAAAACATGAAATCCCGTTACCATTACCTTTACTAGTCGATCCAGAAAACGAGATTTTTGAATGGTCTGATTCTTTTAGAAGTGAAATTATAGAATGGGCTAAGGCTGCGGAAGGTGGGCAAAATAAGTCTGTAGCAACATTTGAAGATGGATTTCGTTCACAAGTAATATTGGATATGTTTTTTGATAAAAGCAGTAGTAATAAAGAACGATCTGTAGCAACTATTTAGTTTTATGGTAAAAACAGGGGTTTAAAACTTTTACTTAAATCCCTGTTTTTATTTTGGATTGGAGTTGAGAAAAGGTGCGGTTAATATTTTATTATGGTTGCTTGTTTTATTTTATTGTAGGAATAATACATGTTTGCATAGGTAGTTTAATTCCTTCATTAATACAATATTATGGAAGAACCCCTGATCAATTAGGTGTTTTAATATTTTTTCAATTTACGGGTTTTTTATTTGGTGTTCTAAGTTCACCGATACTAGTAAGAAAGTATCATTATTTTAAAACAATAACATTAGGTGTTTTAGTAATGTCCATCGTCCTAGGAGGTTTTATATATATTAAAGAATGGGCATATTTAGCCGTTATTTGCTTTGTATTAGGCTATGGAGCAGGTTTGTTAGAAACTACGGTGGGTTCCTTTATTATTTCAGCAGAAAGGAATAGTGCTGCTAAATTTAGTATTCTCGAAGTATGGTTTGGGGTTGGGGCGCTAGGATTTCCGTTACTAGTTAATTATATTACAAAATTTTATGAATGGTATTTTATTCTTTATGGGATATTACTATTCTTTATTTTTACACTATTTGTTTGGTACATGCTTGGACGTACAAAATTTCTAAATTTTTCTCCTCAAAAAAATGAAAAGGGAGGAGCATCCCTTTCCTCATTCACTCTTAAATTTAAAAGTGAAAAGATGAAAGTTATAGTATTTATTTCACTTTTTGCATTCTTATATGCAGGCATAGAAACCAATCTTGCAAATTTTTTATCTACAATAATGATTCTTACCAATAATGAATTAATCAGTTCAGTAAGTATATCTTGTTTTTGGCTAGCCATAGTTATAGGAAGAATACTTGTAGGTAAGTTTGCTCATAAATTTAATTATTGGACATACATTACATCTAGTTGCTTTACATTAGTGATTCTATTATTTCTATTCCCCTTTGTTCAAGGTACAGGTATGTATTTGTTTATCATCTTCATTATTGGTTTAGTTATAGCGGGTGTTTTTCCAATAACATTAATCTTAGCTTCCCATATTATGGAAAATAATATTGATGAAGTGACTAGTTTATTTATTGCATCGGCCAGTTTAGGGGGGGCACTAGTATCTTTTCTAATTAGCTGGAGTCTGTCCTTAAATACTATAAAGGTTACTTTTGGGATATTTTCACTTTTCGCATTTAGTTTAGGTTGTATTATTTTAAAAATGAGAAAAATTTCCACTTACAGTAATGAATGTGCCAAAAAAGTAGAAAATATGAAAAATTTATAGAAAAATTTTTAAAATGTGAAAAAGATAATTATATTTGGAATTTCCAAAAAGATTGATGAAGTTAAAAATTCTGTAAATACAACATTGGAGTTCATTAAAGACGAAGGCTTCGAAAGTGTAACAATAAGAAAAATTGTGGCATTGTCGGATACAAATATTGCGCTTGTAAATTACCATTTTGGCTCAAAAGAAAAATTGATTAGTGAAACAATTAAAATCTTATTAATTAGCTTTCAAGACACCTTTTCTATTTTAGATGATATTAAAGTGCCAGCAAAAGAAAGATTAAAAATAGTTTTACTTGATTATGTACTGGTAATTGGGCAATACCCTGAGTTAGTTAGGAAAATTATTGCAATGGGAACTACGGTATTTACATCTCAATACGAATATGGAGATTTTTTGAAGAGGCTCGGTTTTAGTAAAGTGAAGAATATTTTGAGTGAAATAACAAATGAAACGGATCAGGAAATTTTAATGATGATGACGGTGCAAATATTCGGATCCATTTTTCTTCCAGCATTAATGATGCCAATTCTTGAATCAGGGGCAGATATAAGAATACAGCCTGTAGAAAAGCAAATTGATTTTCTATTTGAACGCTATTTTTATAAAAATTGAGAGAGTGGGTGATAGAGATGATTAGTTTCTTTAGAAAGCACTGGTGTGATGTAGGGTTAGTTATGGCTATTGTTGTCTTAGGTTATTTAGTCGCGAATTTTGGGAAAATGAGTGAAATAAAGGTACTGTTAGCGTTAAGCTTTGTAGCCATTTTAGTGCATCAATTTGAAGAGTATCGTTGGCCAGGTTATTTCGCTGGTCTATTTAATGTAGTTATATTTAAAAGTGATATACCAGATCGCTATCCATTAAATACGCAATCTGCTATGGTAATAAATATTTTGATTGCGTATGTTTTTTATTTACTTCCGGTTTTCTTTCCAAATATTATATGGCTTGGGTTGGCACCTATTTTAATGGGATTTTTTCAATTCATATGGCATGGTATTTTTGCGAATATAAAAGCTAAAACAATATACAACCCAGGATTAGGTGCTGTTGTATTACTACATGTTCCGATTGGTTATGCATATATGAGATATGTTCTTTTACACAATTTAGCTACAAATTTGGATTGGATATTAGGGATAATCTATTTTCTAGTAGCTACCTATTTTTTAATTATAAAAGGAAATATGTTACTGAAAAATAAGGAGACAATTCATTATTTTTCTAAAAAGCAATTAGGTCCGTACAATGCTACGTTAAAGTGATTCAGATTTTGGATGCTGAAGAGAGTACAAGTGAATTACAAAAGAAAGGTGCTTAGTCGCCTTTCTTTTTTTGATAGAGATTTTTGTATTTTGGGGTAGCGCCACATCGCTATCAAGCTAAGGTTTTGAAATACCCCCTAAATAAAAATTTTCTTTTTCTACAGGTGATTCCTTTGAAAAGTCAGCTTATTTTTTCTTAAGCTAATGAGGTATGTGGTGGTATTTAGATATGCAATTAGGCATATTCTATTTATTTTAATTTCTTCTATGATAATATATAATCTATATATTTTTATATTAAATAAAGAGTGGGAATGATTAATGAAGAAACAGTCTCAATATATGTATCATTTAATTATTAGCATACTATCATTTTTAGCTATACTATTTTTGTTTTTTGGAAACTATAAAAGTACTATTTTTAAGTACTCATTTATCTTTATATGTTTAATTAATATGATAATAAATTTCCTTTCTTATTATAAAAAAAGAAATAATTAGTTCTCCATAAAATTAAAAAATACGCTATTCTTTCTTTAAATCATAGGAAAGGATGGCGTATTTTTTCATTTTAGGGGGGATTTTGTTGAATTAGCCTGATAGCAATTGGTGGTACCCCTTATAGGATAATAGAAGTTTACATTTTCAATTTTTTCACACTCTATTAACAAGGCAGTTATAGCATCCTGGTTTAGCGTTAAGAATGTGAATATATTCTACTTCTTTATTATCAAAAATTTCATCTATATTTTCTCTTAAATTCACACCTTCTGTAACCCTTGCTTCTACAATCATTGATTCAGCATTGTAGCCGCGTATAGATAGATACCTATGATGTAGCATAAGCGGAATTTCATTTACATCTAGCTTAGCGGTAGTTGCTCCCTTTCGTATAAATATAGGACCACTTGCTCTATAAGGCGAATTAACACTATGATATTGGTAATTCAGTAAGATTACCTCTTCTCCTACCTCTGCATCCTTCAAACTTATCCTGCAAGGATATCCAGGATTTTTATTTGCTATTATTTTGACTGCCCCGATACTTTTTAATACTTCTTCATTCATTAGAAATAGGTTATTAAACTCCTTCTCTTGTAACGCAACGATTTGAAAGTTATTTCTCATATTCTATCCCTCCTTAATTAGTTGTTATAAAGCATTTCACTAATGATGCTACCACTAAAGTTCATAAAACTTGTTCAATAATCCTGCCCGTTTGTTGAGGATTGAATTAAAAAGCTTACAATTCTATAACAGAGAAAAAATGGCTTATTATTGTTCAATACAAAGTTGTTTACTTTTAATCAATCAGTAATGATTTATCGAAAAATACGATGAGTACAAAGCGCTCTTGTTAATTCATGCTATCTTTTGTTAAAGAACGTGAATTCAGTCAAGTTCTTGGTTTACGGTATTTCCACTATGGAAAGCACGGAATTGACTCGGTGAAAATCCTGTATTTCTTTTAAATGCATTATAAAAGCTAGATACACTTTGATAGCCTGTTTGATAACCAATCTCTGTACTATTAAAGACCGTTGTCAAGAGAAGTTCCTTTGCTTTCTTAACTCTGATCCTTTCTAAATATATTCGAGGAGTATACCCTGTTCTTTCTTTGAAAATCCGATTTAAATGAAAACGACTAACTCCTACCCTTGATGCAATTTCATTTAAAGACATGTTTTGAACATAATTATTTTTTATCAATCGAATAGTATCTTCCAAAACGCATTCGAACGGGTCGTATATTTTTATATTTAGATCTGATCGGCATCTTTTGCATGGGCGATAGCCTGCCCTTTGAGCTTCGTGCACATTTGAAAAAAAGGATACATTTTCATAATTAGGAACCTTAGACTTGCAAGAAGGCCGGCAGAAAATTCCAGTTGTCTTGACTGCGTAAAAGAATATCCCGTCATACGCTGAATCACATGATACTGTTGCTTTCCACATGGTATCTCTGGAAAGGTTATATTGATCCTTCATTAGATTTTACTCCTTCCTTGTAGGCGAAAATCTTATTACTCAAAATCATATAAATCGCATATATAGCCACGACAATTAACGGAACAAATATATACAATTAAAAAAATGGAATCACCAGCAAACATAAAATGAAAGAGATTAACGATGCCCACCATGCCGGTGTGTTCTTCCTAAATAATTTAACGCCTGCTGCCATTGAAAGAACATAAACTAGAATCCCAAGAGAAGTCGGTATAAACAAAATATCATCAAACGTCAGTGACAAAGCTTTTGTCACTAACACACCTGCTACCGAAAAACAGATAACAAACAATACCATCTGTCTTGGAATTTGAGTAGTTGCATGCAGCCTTGAGAAAAATTTTGGGAAAGCACCATCTCTGCTTAATGAATATCCTAATTGCGTTAGGCTGGCTACAAAAGCATTCGCTGTCCCTGTACTAAAACAGCTGTAACGACTTTGGCACCTCCGCCTACTGTATCTCCCATTATAACACCAATAGGAGACAGGTTGCTTTCTTGACTGCCATACGTGGCCGTTCCAATAGTGACAAGGCTTAGCGCTAAAAATAATAATCCAATGACAACTGCACTAATAACTGCACTAATAACTGCACTAATAACTGCTCCTTTGACAATATCTTTTTCTGGCCTTTTAAAGTGCTCATCCAGATTACAAATCGCCTCCCAACCGAAAAATGACCAAAAGATAACCGTTATAGCGTTCCCGACAGAAAACCATCCATTTGGAACAAAGGGAGTAAAACTTCCCCATTGTATTCTTGGAAACGCCACAAATACAGCTGACGCTAAAAGAATCAGTAATAAAGAACTTAAAATCAATGCAACTTTACCACTAACATTTACGCCGTAATAATTGGAAACACCTGCAATTACCAAAATAAAGACGGCAATTAAAATTGTTTCAAAATGCGAAAATCCAAATGCCTGACTGACGTAAAAAGCACCAGTTAAAGATACAATCGTTTGACCAACTGCTGCTGTTACAAAGTAAAACCACCCAACGATATTGCCAAGATGATATCCAAAAGAATTTCTAACAAAGGTTGCTGCTCCACCGGAATCAGGATATATCCGTGCCAAACTAGCAAAGGAATAAGCAAGCGGAAAACTAATTATAATAACGATAAACCAGGATACAATAGATGCAGGGCCCGCTATTGAGGCCGTTACCCCCGATAAAAAAAGGACACCTGATCCTAGAATAGCTGAAATGTATAACGCAATTCCTTGAATAATCCAATGGCTTTATTGTTCATGATCTCCCCCCTTTTATAGGATTTAGTGTACTAGTAAAGGGGGGGGAATTCTTCTTGTTTTTTGCGGTTTAATTCGTTTAATAAAACAATCAAAAGCATTTTTATTATATTTCTTCTTCAACAATCTGGCCCGATTGTTGAAGAAAGTAGCCTGTTCCAATAAAGAACTTTATTGTTCAGTAAACAACTTGTCATGAAACCATAAAACGAACCGAAATTTTTCTTAAGAGTAGAAAATTCGGCTCGCTTTATGTTGGGATTTGCTTAGCGTATATTTTCGTTAAAATGTGGGCGGGACCCCATGCCCATCAAGCTAATATTTTATTACACCCCCAGAACGAAATTTTTAGGCTTTCTTGTAACGAAAAAGCTTATTTATTGTTTTGGGGGTGACCTGTTTTCTTAGGTTGATGGCAATGGGCTAGCACCAACAAAGCGTAAACTTCGTACGCTAAGCAAAATTTCATAAAGAAAAAACCGATTTCCTGTACGCTAAGAGATAATCGACTTCTTATTGTTAAGTTATCTGTAGCGCTCTTTCTCGTAATTTACCATGTTTCCCAAAGAAAATAGCAAAAGAAGGCTATGAACACATTTACAAAATGACGAGAAAAATGACAAAACTGTAAGAATGCACGAATGTTTGTAAGAAAGTTCGATGTTTTCCTTTTTCTTTTTTTATTATAGTGAAAAAAAGAAGGAGGAATTTGAAAATGTCTTTTTCTCAATTCAATATTGATATTTTTCGAGCAATTAATGATTTAGGTAAACAATATTCATTCCTAAATTCAGCCATGATATTTTTGGCAGAATATATGGTATATATTCTTGGTTTAATTATTATAGCTTATTGGTTTACCGGGTCTAGAAAAAGTAGGATGATGGTTATTCAAGCGATGGTTGCTTTTGTGATTGCTGAGATGATTGGAAAAATAGCAGGGAAATTTCATTTGAATTATCAACCGTTTGCAGTATTGCCTGATGTGAATAAACTTGTCGACCATGCTGTAGATAATTCATTTCCTAGTGACCATACGATTCTCTTTTTTTCGATTTGTTTTTCATTTTGGCTTGTTCGTAAAAAGACTGGATGGTTATGGCTCATACTTGCATTTTGTGTAGCGATCTCTCGTATTTGGGTAGGAGTTCATTATCCTTTTGATGTTGTAATAGGGGCTTTAATAGGATGTGTTTCAGCGTTATTTTCGTATTGGTTAGTACCGAAATTTTCTTTTATCAAGCAATTGCTTACTCTATATGAAAGAGTAGAGAAACATGTTTTACCATCCAAAAACAAATCAAAGGGATTTTGAGTATACAAGTATAAAAGTTAACGTGAAAAGTGGGGGAATTATGGGGAAAGAAATATTATTTGATAATGAAGGTCTGATTCTAAAACTAAATGGGATAACAGGATTACTTGCATTAAAACTAAAATTAAAAATGCCTTATAACACGATTAAGAGTGTGTATGTTGACTATTTTGATCCTCCACAATGGATGCTTCGTATGCCTGGAACATCAATTTCTCCTCTCAATATTTTTGAAGGAAGTTTTAAATATGCTGATGAATGGTACTTTCTCTCTTGTGAAAATAGAGTCCCTCTCGTAATGATTGAATTAAAAGGTCATGAAAAATATAAGTATGTCTTTTTTGAGATTGATGATCCTACCAAAGTAGCCTCAGATATTAGAAAACATATAAAAGATTTGTAAGTATTGACCTACCAATATATTACTTCCGCTAACGAGAATTTTACCTTTTCACAATTATTTATGAGAATTCGGCTCATTTTTTCCGTTTTGGGGAACAATCAATTTCTTAAGTTGATGGCGATGCCGATGCCGATGCAATATCAGACATTTTCAGCTGAAATGGGCAGGAATATTTCAGGAGAACAAAGACAACGAATAGCTTTGGCCAGGGCACTACTTAATAATCCAACCGTACTAGTATTGGGTGAAGCAACGAGCGCTTTGGATCATATAAGTGAAGCGCGGGCAGATGAATATTTACCAAGTATTAATTGTAAACGAATAGTGATGGCCCATCGGTTATCGACGGTGATGAATAGCGACATGATCATTGTTTTGGAGAATGGGAAGGTTTGCGATGTAGGAAATCACAGTCAGTTGTTACATACTTCAAGTTATTATCAATATTACTATAGAGAAATGAGTTCATAGCTGATTTTTCTTTACAGGCTGTTCTTAATGAATTCATGAAATGAGGCTGTACTTATATTGTAAGGAGTGGGGAAATTGAAAACGGTATTATCGGTGCAACACCTAACGAAAGAAATCAAGGGCAAGTCGATTGTGCAAGACATATCGTTCGATGTGGTAGAGGGAGAGATTATTGGACTACTTGGTGCGAACGGAGCGGGCAAGACAACCACAATGAAGATGATAGTTGGTCTAAGCACAATAAGTGCCGGGGACGTGCAGATTGCAGGTTACAGTATTAAAAGTCAGTTTTCTAAAGCACTCTTCAATGTAGGGGCAGTGATTGAAGCACCTGCATTCTATCCTTATTTGAGTGGGTACGAAAATTTACGTCAATATCAGCGTTTGCACAAAAATGTGAGTAAGGATTGGTTGCTGGAGGCAGCCAGTCTAACCGGTATAGAACATGCGCTTGAGCAACGAGTAGGCACGTACTCCATGGGAATGAAACAACGCTTGGGAATTGCACAAGCACTACTGCGAAAGCCAAAGTTGCTTGTGTTAGATGAGCCGATGAATGCACTTGATCCTGCTGGTGTCCGTGAAACCCGGAACTATTTAAATAGAATTGCGGCAGAGTTGGGCGTAGCAATTGTTATTTCCAGTCATCAACTGTCTGAGATTGAGCAGATGGCACGTCGAGTGGTTATTATGCAGAATGGCTGCTTAGTGACAGAGCAGCGGATTGATGATGGGTTAAATGATGGGGAATTCTGTATCACACTTCACATTGATAATGTTGAGCTTACAAGCGAAGTTGTGGTTAACTTGTTTGGGGATGATCATCATGCATTGGATTATATGCAGACAGAGAAATTATCTAACGGTTTGCATACTATGATAGTAGCTATTGATGAAGGTCAAGTTCCAAAGCTGATTCGAGCATTGTGTGATGCCGGGGTGGAAGTTCATCGGGTGTTGTCGGCACATACGAGTTTAGAGGATAAGTTTTTAAAATGGACAACTGCGCGCGGTGAGGTGAGTTAAATTGTTATGGAATGAATGTTTGAAGATAGTGAATAAAAGAATCTTTATTCTTTCACACATTGGTTTTATTGTGATGACTGTACTGTTCTCTTGGGCATACACCAGTAATCTCAAGGCTGATGATACGGTGGCTCAAATGGTAAATGCTTTGCTTGGCCTATCGGGAATGCTTGTTATTCTACCTTGGGCGATTGTTTTGTCACCTCTTATTTGGACGGATGAATATCAATATGGTACTCTGAAACAACTGTTCCTGCATACGTCCTCGCGCTCGAGGTTGTATGTTGCAAAAATTGCTGCGATGATTTTGCTCATCATTACGGGTGCTGTTAATATATTCATTGTTTCTTTGTTAGTGAATCCTCTGATGGCTCCCACAAATATACAATGGGGTGACATGACGGATGTTATATACTCTATCGGAGCAATCGTATTGCAATGTTGCCTATATGCAAGTCTAGCATCCTTGATTGGCGTGTGGACGAGATCAGCTGCTATCGCAGTAGGCAGTAGCTTAGTGCTATACTTTTTACAAATGATATTTGGAGGTAGTCTCTTATCTACATCATGGACACACATTCTATTCATTCATCATGATGATTTAAGTGTCTATTGGAGCACGTCACAATATAAATCAGAATTAGTTGGCTTACCTATGTCGTTAGCGATAGATATCGCCTATATTTTGCTTTTCTTTGCAATTGGATTTGGGTTGTTCGTCAAAGAGAGAGGAGCAGACTAAACATAAAACGGAGCTAAGAATGAGAAAAATAGGATACAGTTGTGTCGCTTATGCCGATACTCGGGATAACGGTATGGAAGACAAAATGAAAGTAGCCAATAATGATAAGTGACAATTAATTACGCTAGTCCAATAAACCAGCAGCAGTCTAGGACTTTATTTTTGTCAAAGACTATCGCTGGTTTTACATTAAAGTCAGTCTAACATTTTATCTTTTTCGGGCAGAAACAATAGAATCAGGGGTCCCACCACATCGCTATCAAGCTAATAAAACAAAATTCCCCCTAAAATGAAAAAATACGCTATTCTTTCTATAGAATCATAGGAAAGGATGGCGTTTTTTTAATTTTATAGATACTTTGTGGTAACCTCAAGTAGGAGGATTTAGCACAGTCAAATAATAATATCTTTTGTCTAGAAAGGAGAATGTTTTTTGAAATACACATTAAGAAAAAAATTAAGGGTGTTTTTTATAGGATTATTAGTACTAGTAATAATCGTTTCTATTTTCGTTTATTATAAGTTTTTAACACCTTCAGCAGATATTCAACAATACAAGGCGTATTATGCTCCAAAAACAACACAAAAAGTATTGAATCAAGGCGAGGTAAAGGTCACATTTTTAGGAACATCATCTTTACTATTTGATGATGGAAATACACAATTAATGATTGATGGTTTTATTTCTAGGCCATCCTTACCAAAAATGTTGTTCAGCAATATAAAAACAGATGAAGATAATGTGGATAAAGTTTTTAATCAAATAGGGGCTGATAATAATAAACTTAAGGGATTATTTATTGCACATACACATTATGATCATGCGTTTGATTTAGCTTATATAGCTAAACGAACTGGAACACATGTATATGGTTCGGAATCAGCAATTAACATAGGTATTGGTGGTGATATAAATAAGAACCAGATGTCTGTATATGAAGTAAATAAGGCTATGAAGTTTGGTGATTTTACTGTTACTGTCCTTCCATCGAAACATTCACCAACCTTTGATGAAGGAGAAAAAATAAAAAAGCCACTTAAACAACCGGCTAAAGCCCTAGATTATCATGAAGACTCTTCATATGATTACTTGATTACGTATAATAATAAAACTTTCCTTGTTAAACCAAGTGCTAACTATATAGAAGGGGTATTAGATGATATTCGAGCTGATGTCTTGTTTTTAGGAATAGGGGTATTAGGAAAGCAGGAAAGTACTTTTCAAAATACGTATTACGAGCAAACTGTACGAAAAGTACAACCGAAGCTTGTTATTCCAATACATTGGGACGATTTCAACAAACCGTTGACAGATACTCTTGAAGCAATGCCTAAATATGCGGACAATACCAAAAATGGATTAGATTTTATAATTCAAAGGACAAAAGCAGATAAAATTGATTTTCAAATACTTCAAGGTTTTAGAAGTATTTACTTCTAAAAAAGGGATCCACCACACCTCTATCAAGCTAAAAAATATATTACCCTCAAAATGAAAAAATATGTTAAATTCCCATAGATAACTATCTTATATTAATTACATAACCTAGTGTGTAATATAATAATATAAAGATATTGTGTTTAGAGGGGGGATTCAAATTGGTTAAAAACTTACCTTTACTAATAGTGATTTTAATACTAGGTGTAAGTTCTTCTACATTAAGTACGAACGGATACTTTTCTCCAGTTATAGAATGGTCTTTAATGATTATAAGTATTATTTTAAACATTACTGCAGTGATAGGTTTATCACTACACGTCCTTGTATATCAACCTATGAAAAGATTTGAAAAAAATTTAAAAGAGACCTTCAAATAAAATAATTATATTTGAGGTAACACCACATTGCCATCGAGCTAAAAAAATGTAGCCATAAAAAGAACAAATACGCTATTCTTTCTGTAGAATCATAGGAAAGGATGGCGTTTTTTATGTCTGTTTCTGTGTCTGATGAATTACAACTATTTGCTCAAGAGATTCAAAGATTTTTATCTCCAAATACCTTACGGAATCTTGCTAGAGATGTTGGTTTCGTTATGGGGGTACTTTAAAATCTTAGCTTGATAGACATGCGATAAGACCCCCAATTAAATATAAAAAAGAGCACTGATTTTTAGTGCTCTTTTTGTAAGCATTAAATAATGAAATTTGAAATATTCTTTAGAATAGCGAATAATTCAAATCTGTTTATTTTTAAGATTAATCAATACAGCAATACTTATGCATTTATTATATTTAAAAGGGCTATTTTATTGAAAGCAAATAATAGATAATTCTACTTTACCAATAAGGTTTACTTCTCCTTTTTCAACATCAGCATATATTATCTTCGGTAACCTCAATAATTTCACTCAATTGAATTTGGATCGTTGCTAATTTCCATGTAATTAGTAATTTTTTTACATGAATACTTAGCGCGATATAAAAACCTTCCATATTTAAATGGAATTCCCTCTATCCGATTATATAAATCTATACAATTAAGAAAAACTATTCGAACTTTTAAATTCCAATTACAAGTAACGAGGTATTCTTCGAAAAAGAAGATAAAGATAGCTTTGAGTGTAGAGAGAAACTGTAATAAAAGTAAGATAGGGCAAAGACTAGTATTGAAAAATATAAAAGATGGAAGTAGCATAGGGGATTTACGCATAAAGTAAAATTGATGGTAAAGTTAACAAAATTTTCATTTAAGTCAGATAAAAGGGTGGTGTTTTTAACTTATAATAATGTTAATACAATGAAAATACGGCTGCGAATTAGTTGTTTTAAAAATCAAATTTAGATGGGAAGAGGATAATGAAGACCAGAGATAGTTATAAAATTATTGTAATTGGTGCTGGGACTGCAGGAATATCTTCTACTGCACATTTGTTACGAAATGTACCCCTATTGAAAGAAGATATAGCAATTATTGATCCATCAAAAAAACATTATTTCCAACCACTATGGAGTTTAGTGGGGGGAGGAATTGTTTCAAAGGAAAGTACGATGCGTGATCAAGAAGTGCTTATTCCAAAAGGTGCAACGTGGATTCCTAAAAGTGTTGTTAAGTTGTTTCCGAAAGAAAATAAGCTACTTTTAGATGATGGATTGCTGCTTGAGTATGAAATTCTTATTGTAGCAGCCGGTATACAAATAAATTGGGATGGTATTAAAGGCTTGAAGGAGTCTATTGGGACTAATGGGGTTTGTAGCAATTACTCTTATAAATATGTTGATTCTACTTGGAGAGAAATTGAAAAATTTAAAGGAGGAAATGCAGTTTTTACCCACCCAAACACTCCTATTAAATGCGGTGGTGCTCCACAAAAGATTATGTATTTAGCAGAAGAGTATTTTTCTAATAGCGGTGTAAGAAACAAAAGTGAAGTAATGTTTTATACGGCGAACGCTAATATATTTCAGGTTCCACGTTATGCTAATACATTAGAACAAGTACTAGAAAGAAAGCAAATTATAACGAATTATAATAAAAACTTAGTAGAAATTATTGCCGAAAAAAGAGAAGCAATTTTTGAAGATACGCAAACACTGAAAAGAGAAACTGTACCATACAGTATGATCCATGTTGTTCCACCAATGGGGCCACCTAATTTTATTAAAGAGAGTGAGATAAGTGATTCTCAGGGGTGGGTAGATATAAGCCCTTATACTTTGCAGCATATACAGTATAAGAATATTTTCGGACTTGGAGATTGTACCAATTTACCCACCTCTAAAACTGGAGCGGCAATTCGAAAACAAATACCTGTCTTAAAACAAAATATTATGGACGTACTTAACGGAAGAGACTTGCATGCTAAATATGATGGATATACATCCTGCCCGATTGTTACAGGTTATAAAAGTCTTATACTCGCTGAATTTAACTATGAACATGAGCCTCAAGAAACATTTCCGTTTAATCAAGCGAAAGAACGATATAGTATGTTTTTACTTAAAAGATATATGTTGCCCTATATGTATTGGAATTTTATGTTGAAAGGGATGCTATAGGAGAAGATAGAAAGCAGTTATACAAATTGAAAAGTAATTTGAAATAACTATTTGGAGGGAATAGCTATGCTTTTAAAATATTTTTATGATGAAAAATTAGCACATGCTTCCTATTTGGTCGGTTGTCAGAAGGAAGGCGTAGCAATTGTAATTGATCCAGGTCGCTATATAGAACAATATATAGAATTTGCTAAGAAAGAGGGAATGGAAGTAATTGCTGCGGCTGAAACTCACATTCATGCAGATTTTCTTTCTGGGTCTAGAGAACTTTCTAATCTTTATCATGCAAAGTTATATGTATCTGATGAAGGAAATTGTGATTGGAAATATCAATATCTTAACGAAGGTCGATACAAATTGGTTAGAGAGGGCACAGAGTTTAAAATAGGTCATATAAAATTTAATGTAATTCACACCCCAGGGCATACGCCTGAAAGTATTTCTTTTTTAGTAACTGATACAAGTCAAAATAATTATACGAATGATAAGCCAATGGGAATATTCACAGGTGATTTTATATTTGTAGGAGATATAGGAAGACCGGATTTATTAGAAACTGCTGTAGGTATGAAAAATACTGCAAAAATAGGAGCGAAACAATTATTTAATTCTATACAAAAAATAAAAATACTCTCTGATTATTTGCAAATATGGCCATCACATGGTGCAGGAAGCGCATGTGGAAAAGCATTAGGAGCAATTCCAACTTCTACATTAGGTTATGAAAAGATGTTCAATTGGGCATTTCAGTGTAATGAAGAAAGTGATTTTGTATCGACTTTATTGAGGGGACAGCCAGAGCCTCCAAAGTATTTTTCATTAATGAAGAATTTAAATAAGTCTGGTCCTCCAATTCGTAAGAAGAGAGAAGTTATTGCTATTGATACAGTAGAAAAACTTCAAGAAGTTATGACAAGCGTTCAGCAAATAGTTGATATAAGGGATGTAGAGAGTTTTGCTTCTGGTCACATCGAGAAATCAATTAACATACCTTATAACAATTCCTTTACAACTTGGTGTGGATGGTTACTAGATTATAAAACAGAAACTTTAATCATTCTAGATGAGGAAAAGGTTAGAGTGGAGGAAGTTATTAGAGACTTTGAATCTATTGGGCTAGATAATATTATTGCTTTTGTACCTGTAAAGGTAATACAAAGATTTAATAGATTAGAAAGTTACAAAGAAGACACATCAATCGAATTATATCCGCATATAAAAGGTGGAAGTGTTAAGGTAATCGACGTGCGTAGTAAAAAAGAGTGGGAGGAAGGACATCTTCATGATGCAATACATATCCCTTTAGGAAATCTATTTAAGCAGCTAGATTGTATACCAAAAGATTGCCCAATAGTTTTACAATGTCGAACCGGATTGCGTTCCGCCATAGCAGCTAGTATTTTACAAAGAGCAGGTATAAAGGAAGTAGTGAATTTAAAGGGAGGATTTCTTGCATGGAAAAAAGAAGAGCTTCCTTATATAACATGTAATCGCAATGTGTAGGGAAATAATTTTTATTAATTTATCCGATAAGGAAAATTGCGGATTACATAGGAGTATATCTATATATAGGTGCAATACAGTTAGATAGTGTATTAAAATAGGAGAAATAGATGATTTATTCTATAGACCTGAATTTATTCAGAATTATGCTGATGAGCAAATAGATATAGTTTTATCAGGACACGCTAATGGTGGATAATTAAGGTTACCATTTATCAGCAAATTAGTGGCTCCAAATCAAGGTGTTTTACCTAAATATACAACCAGTTTATATGAAAAACAAAATACGTCTATGGTAGTAAGTATAGGATTAGGCAATAGTATCATTCTGCAAAGAATTTTTAATAGGCCAGAACTTGTAGTCGTACAGTTAAATTGAACTGTACGACTTTTTGTACAGAAAAAATAGGCCATATGCATTTTATACAAGTTAACATTACAGTTTTGTTAAAAATTTTCTACGTTACATAAAGTAACAAAATTTGACCCGGAGAGTTTGTTATAGTGTAAATAATCAAAAAACTTAAAAATTAGTCGAGTGAAAAGTGTGATAAGCAATTCAGTAAAAAACTTAAAGGGGTGTACACATGCATAAAGAATATGAAATTGAAGAGTATACGGCGATTGAGGAACAAATACATTATTATTGTAAATGTTTATTAGTAAGTCATCCTGATCAAATTATAAAGTATTTAGAAAAAAGGTTAGAAAAATATGCAGAAACATTACAATATGCACATTTATATCCTGATACAGTTATTTTACCGTTACAGCAATTAGTTATCGAATATTCTTTAGATGTTGCTAGAATTAGAAAATATATGAATTTAAAAACGTAAAATGAAATATATAATTTAAATGAAACAGAGTCGACTTTAAGAAATGAAATTCTAATGTCGACTCTGTTTCATTGTTTAAGATTGAAAATACATACTAATCAATGAAGTTTGACATATAATTACGCAAGAGTAAAATGAAAGTGAGTACTCACTCATTTTGAAAAGGGGGAAGAATACATGCAGCAACCTGCTATTATTTTACGAACCGTGTCAAAAAGTTTTTGGAAAAAAGAAGTTTTACACAATCTTTCATTGCAAGTTGAAAAAGCAGAGATATTTGGTTTAGTTGGGCCTTCAGGTTCAGGGAAAACGACTCTTATTAAATTGATTGCAGGTATTAATGAGGCAACGAAAGGTGAAGTGCTTGTATACAACACGAACATGCCTAATTTAAATGAAATGAAAAGAATTGGTTATATGGCTCAGGCTGATGCATTATATGAAGAACTATCAGCATATGAAAATGCAGATTTTATTGCAACGATGTATGGATTAAAAGGAAAACATAAAAAAGAAAGAATCGAAGAGGTTTTTGACCTTGTACAATTATCAAAACATATAAGACAGCAAGTGCAGCATTTTTCAGGTGGGATGAAGAAGCGTTTATCATTAGCGATAGCACTCCTTCATGAACCTGAAATATTAATTTTAGATGAGCCAACAGTGGGGATAGATCCACTTCTTAGAAAAACAATCTGGGAAAAATTTTATGATTTGAAAAAGAAAGGCACAACTATTATTGTAACGACGCACATTATGGATGAAGCTGAGTTTTGTGAGCGTTTAGGGTTGATTAGAGAAGGAAAGCTAGTTGCGACTGGAACACCTGAAGAATTGAAAAAACGGGTATCATCAGGACGGATTGAAGATGTCTTTTTGTTGGAAGAGGTGGCCCTATCATGAGAGTTACTGGTGTAATCATTCGTATTATTCGCCAATTTTTTCGAGATAAACGTTCGTTAGCGATGATGTTTGGAGCACCAATGTTATTACTTTGGTTATTGTCTCTAGTGTTTACACAAAAAGACTATGTACCGCATATTGCTGTAGTTGATGTGCCTGCTCCTATTGTAAAAACAATGAAAACTCAAGAAGCCTCAATTTATGAATATGGCAAAGAGAAAGCAATTTCAGAGTTAGAACAGCAAAAGGTAGATGCAGTAATTTATTTAGAGAATGGGAAAATGAATGTTTTATTAGAAGGAAGTGATTCATCAAAAAATCGTGCTGTACTTCAAGTTTTACAAAAGAGTTCAGAAAAGAATGATGTATCAGTTATGAAGCCTGAAGTAAATTACTTACATGGCTCTAAAGACTTTACAATGTTTGATGGGCTTGGCCCCGTATTGATTGGTTTCTTTACATTTTTCTTTGTATTTATATTATCTGGAGTTTCCTTTGTTAGAGAACGTTTAAGTGGTACATTAGAGAGGTTATTGTCCACTCCAGTGAGAAGATGGGAAATAGTTGTAGGATATATTATTGGTTTTGGAATCTTTGCATTTATACAATCAATTATAATCGTGAATTTTTCAGTTTATATTTTAGACTTGTATGTAGCTGGCTCCATATGGCTAACGCTACTTATTACATGTATGCTTTCTTTAACAGCACTAACTTTAGGGACATTTTTATCAGCATACGCAAATAATGAATTTCAAATGATTCAATTTATACCGCTTGTCATTGTGCCACAAATTTTCTTTTCTGGGTTGTTTCCAATTGAATCTATGAATAAGTGGCTACAAATGTTAGGGAAATTATTTCCGCTCACATATGGAGCTGACGCAATGAGACAAGTGATGATTCGAAATCAAGGATTTACAGAGATTGTGTTAGATCTAACTGTATTACTACTTTTTTCTCTATTATTTGCAATAGGGAATGTATTTGCATTAAAGAAACATCGGAAAACATAATGATGATACAAAGGGGCATTATAGATGAAGAAGGATTGGTTGGATGAATTAATTGCCGCAACTAATACGGATAAACGAAATGAACGTCAAATGCGTATTTTAGAGGCAGCTGTTGATATGTTTGGAGAAAAAGGATATGCATCAACTTCTACAAGTGAAATTGCAAAGCGTGCTGGTGTAGCGGAAGGAACAATCTTCCGCTACTATAAAACGAAAAAAGATTTATTGTTAGCGGTCGTCATGCCGACATTAACAAAGTTTGCTGCACCATTTTTCGTACAAGCCTTTGCAAAGGAAATATTTAAATCGAAGTATGAATCATATGAGGGACTTTTACGAGTTGTCATTCATAATAGATTTGAATTTGCTCAAAAGCACTTTCCTATGATTAAAATATTAATTCAAGAAGTACCATTTCAACCAGAGCTAAAAAATGAAATACAACAATTAGTAGAAACGGAACTGTTTTCACATTTCAAAAAGTTGATTGTGAAGTTTCAAGATAAAGGAGAAATTATTGAGATACCACCATCTTCTGTATTACGTCTTACTTTATCAGCTGTATTAGGTTTACTATTAACACGATTTTTATTATTGCCTGAAGAAAAATGGGATGATGAAGTGGAAATTGAAAATACGATTCAATTTATATTGTATGGATTAACGCCACGAATCTAACTATAACAGCATTTCAGGAGTTTGATTTTTGGTATTTAAATAAATGTAATTTAATAGGTTTAATCATAAGTAAAAATATGTTGATGTGTGAATTACATATACTATTTTTAAGCAAATAATAAATCGCCTTTAAAAAGGCGATTTATATTCATTATACAATTTTGATAAATAAGTACTTGTTTATGAAAAACATTCTAGATTAACGTACTTCTTTGTCTCTTCTTCTAAGACCTAATAATCCTGCTAGACCTAATAAACCCAGCCAAGCCCAATTATTATTTCTATCATGATTATTATTTAAATCATTTGTCGTATTTACATTTCGAGTTCTTACATCATTATTAACTCTGTTCAAGTTATTATCATTAACTCGAGTTGACATATCAGTGTTATTAACTCTATTCATATGATTTCCATCGTATTCAGCTTGGGCAGATG
The DNA here is from genome assembly GCF_008368755.1 of Bacillus sp. AR2-1. Taxonomy (NCBI): domain Bacteria; kingdom Bacillati; phylum Bacillota; class Bacilli; order Caryophanales; family Bacillaceae; genus Bacillus; species Bacillus sp. AR2-1. The sequence continues at coordinate 39,663 of NZ_QORY01000012.1, read as the reverse complement.
TGCCTAAAAACATAATAGATAGTGCTAAAACACTTAAAATAGATGATAATTTTTTCTTCATAAATTTCCCCTCCTTTCTTATGTATTAATTTCTCCATTGCTTTTGTACATTATTCGTATCACAGTATCTAAATCATAAAGTTAAAATTATTAGAACTATCTTTAATCTCCATTATTAAAAGGACAGGTAAATACAACGAAGCGGTTAACAAAAGTTAACCGCTTATGCCATGTTATGCTTGATCAGATTGAAGAACATGTAAAGGAGGAGGAATAATCCAGCCTTTTTTCTTATTTAACCGTAGTAAGGTAGCCCCTGCTTGTGCCTTTTTCATATGGAATTGTCCAAACATCATTCCTACGTCTTCTCGAAGTGATTGTCCCATCGCTTGGCTACATGCTACTAGTCCAGCAGCAAGATCCATAGAAACTTTAGCTGCAATTTCTGCGTCATTAATACGAGCACCAGGAGGGATTGTTTCAATAGATGCAACTGGACGCTCTGGAGGTGCTGGTGGTAATGCCACACCGTTTGATTTTAACAAGTTTTTTAGTTCTTCAACTTCTGATTGGATATCATTTTCTATAAGATTTTCTAAAAACTTTTTTAAGTCCTCGTCTCCAGAATGATTGACAAGAACTTGGTAACCAGCAATGGCACCTTGTGCCCCTGCAAGATAACTCCAAATTGCAAAGACTTCTCCGTAATGCATTGGTTCATTTTGGGGATTACCACTTAATACTCCCATTTTAATATGCCTCCTTAAAATAAATGGATTTTTTGAAATATTTTTTACCAAAGAAAAAATGCTTCTGAAAATGTTCCGCAATAAAGAAAGTAGGTTTCTAAAATTCATTTGGAACACCCTAACTACAAGTAATACTTTCTCAGTCTATAATGTACAAATATAAAGAATATATTCCAAATAACTTGGGATTAAAATTCGTATTAAGACTTATTTTAATTTAAATGTAAAGAGGAGAGGAAAGAATCTGTAACTATGCTAGTAAAGATGGATTGTGTTTAGACAAAAATGTATTAACAAGTTTGTACAAGAACTTGTTAATACATATACGAAATAGATTTGAATTGCAGTTGATATAGCATTAAATTTATAGTTATTATAAAAATAATCAATATAAACAGACTTTGCTTAAGATACTAATATCAGTACAATTTAGATTGTATGGATTGATACCATGGAGGTAATGAAATGCGGCAATTTGCAAAACCAACAATAGTTGTAAGTAAATGTTTAGAATTTGATGCCTGTCGTTATAATGCAGAGATGATACCAGATGTAACAATACGAAATTTGCAGCCATTTGTTACATTTATACCTGTTTGTCCAGAAGTCGAGATCGGATTGGGGACTCCTCGTGAAACGATACGAATTGTAGAAGAAAATGGTGTGAATAGGCTTGTACAGCCGTCGACACGAGAAGATGTAACTGAAAAAATGGAGCAATTTTCATATGTCTTTTTACAAACGATATCTGATGTGGATGGTTTTATTTTAAAGAATCGTTCGCCGAGTTGTGGTACGCGTGATGTGAAAATTTATTCTGGTTTTGAAAAAGCACCAGCAAAAGGAAAGGGATCTGGCTTATTTGGCGGAGCAGTAATAAAAAATTTTTCGCATCTTCCAATTGAAGAAGAGGGTAGATTGTCGAATTTTATTATTAGAGAACATTTCTTTACAAGGCTGTTTACAATCGCGCATTACAAAATGATTAAACATACTAAAAACATAAAAGAACTCGTATCATTTCAATCAGACTATAAGTATTTATTTATGGCATATAATCAGGTAAAACAAAAGGAATTGGGGCGTATTATTGCAAACCAAAAAAATGAAACGATTGAAGTGGTATTTGAAAACTATGAGAAGACTTTATATGAATTATTTATGCGCACACCCCGCTATACATCGAATGTAAATGTATGTGAGCATATTTTTGGATATTTTAAAACTAAGCTGAAAAAACAAGAAAAAGATCATTTTTTAGATTTGATACAAAAGTATATAGAAAAGAAAGTCCCGCTTAGTAGCTTACTTGCAATTTTAAAATCATGGGCCATTCGATTTGACGAAAAGTATTTATTAAGACAAACATATTTTGAACCTTACCCTGAAGCTTTAGTAGAAATTTCTGATTCGGGAAAAGGTAGAGATTATTAAACAATAAATTACATAATTCGACAAGAAAACTCCTATGTTGTTGTAGAACAATGTAGGAATTTTTTTGTGCATTAGTACAGAATCTGTTTTAAAATTAAGTTATGACAGAATTATAGCAATTATCTAACTAATATTCGTGTCTTTTAATTCGTAATGTTTGTAGTAGAAACTCGCACGCTGTCGAAACTCAATATTCGATAAGGGGTGTGTAGCGGAATGGAATTTACTCTAACTCGCGAAAAACAAATGATTAAAGAAATGGTACGTGACTTTGCTGAAAAGGAAATCGCACCGAAAGCTGTATATTATGACAAAACTGCGGAATTTCCATATGAAACATTTCAAAAAATGGGCGAACTAGGATTATTAGGAATCCCATTCCCTGAAGAGTATGGAGGTTCAGGTGGCGATACTGTATCGTACGCGTTAGCAGTTGAAGAAATTGGTCGTGCTTGTGGTGGGACAGGATTAAGTTACGCTGCAACAATTTCATTAGGTGCTTCTCCAATTTATTATTTCGGTACAGAAGAACAAAAACAGAAATATTTAATTCCAATGGCATCAGGTAAAACTTTAGGTGCTTTCGGATTAACTGAGCCGAACGCTGGATCTGATGCAGGTGGTACACAAACGAAAGCTGTATTAGATGGAGACGAGTATGTTATTAGTGGTGAAAAGTGTTGGATTACAAATGCAGAGTATGCAAATACAATTATCGTAACCGCTATCAACGGTGTTGAAGATAATGGTAGAAAGCGTATTTCGGCATTTATCGTACCGACTACAAGTGAAGGATTAACGATTTCAAGTCCTTACGATAAGATGGGTGTTCGTGCTTCTAATACATGTGAAATCGTACTTGATGGTGTACGTGTACCGAAAGAAAATATTCTTGGTGATGTAAATAAAGGATTTAAACAATTCTTATATACACTTGATGGAGGACGTATTTCAATCGCAGCATTAGCAGTAGGTATTGCACAATCTGCATTTGAACGTGCGCTGCAATATGCGAAAGAACGTCAACAATTTGGAAAGTCAATCTCTAATTTCCAAGCGATTCAATTTAAATTAGCTGATATGGCGACTGAAGTAGAACTTGCACGTAATTTAGTACATAAAGCAGCTTGGTTAAAAGATAATGATAAACCTTTCGGTAAAGAAGCGGCTATGGCAAAGTTATTTGCATCTGAGGCTGCTAGTCGTATTGCAAATCAAGCGGTACAAATTCACGGTGGATACGGCTATATGCGTGAATATGAAGTGGAACGACATATTCGTGATGCAAAACTATTAGAAATTGGTGAAGGAACTTCTGAAATTCAACGTCTCGTAATTGCAAGACATTTAGGATGTAGATAAAAAGGAGGAATCACTATGTTTCAAAAAATATTAATTGCTAATCGCGGGGAAATCGCAGTTCGTATTATGAAAACTTGTCAAAAACTTGGCATTCGCACTGTTGCTATTTATTCTGAGGCTGATGAAAATGCCCTACATGTAAAAATGGCAAATGAAGCTTACTTAGTAGGTGGACCGCGTGTCCAAGAAAGCTATTTAAACCTTGAAAAAATTATTGAAATAGCTAAGAAGACAAATGCTGAAGCAATCCATCCGGGATATGGATTATTATCAGAGAATCCATCTTTTCCGGTTCGCTGTAGAGAAGAAGGAATTGTATTTATCGGTCCATCTGAAGAAATTATTACGAAGATGGGAAGTAAAATCGAATCTCGTATTGCAATGCAAGCTGCAGATGTCCCAGTAGTTCCAGGTATTACTACAAATATTGAAACTGCTGAAGAAGCAATTGAAATTGCAAAACAAATTGGTTATCCACTAATGCTGAAGGCATCCGCAGGTGGCGGAGGCATTGGAATGCAGTTGATGGAAACTGAGCAAACGCTCACCAAAGCATTTGAAAGTAACAAAACAAGAGCACAAAACTTCTTCGGTAACGGAGAAATGTATTTAGAGCGCTATATTGCAGATGCACACCATATTGAAATTCAGCTTTTAGCAGATACACATGGTAACACAGTGTATTTATGGGAGCGTGAATGTTCCGTGCAGCGCCGAAATCAAAAAGTAATTGAAGAAGCACCTTCACCATTTTTAGATGAAGGTACGCGAAAAGCGATGGGGGAAGTTGCTGTACAAGCTGCCAAAGCTCTAGGCTATACAAATGCAGGTACAGTTGAGTTTCTTGTAGATGATCAGAAGAACTTTTATTTCTTAGAGATGAATACGAGATTACAAGTAGAGCATCCAGTTACAGAAGAAATTACAGGTTTAGATCTTGTAGAACAACAACTTCTAATTGCATACGGTGAGAAACTATCATTTACACAAGATGATGTAAAACGTAGTGGTCATGCCATTGAGGCACGTATTTATGCAGAGGATCCGAAAACTTTCTTCCCATCACCTGGAAAGATTACAGATTTAACGCTTCCATCAAATGTACGTATTGATCACTTTTTGGAGAATCAAGTCACGATTACACCTTTCTACGATCCAATGATTGCGAAAGTCATTGCTCATGGTGAAACTCGTGAAGAAGCAATTTCAAAATTACATGATGCTTTAGAAGAATTAAAAGTAGAAGGTATTAAAACGAACACGCCAATGTTACTTCAAGTATTGGAAGACGATGTGTTCAAAAGTGGTATTTATACAACAGGTTTTGTAACGAAACAACTTGTTAAAAAATAAGATTTAACAATATTAAGGGGGAAAAAATGATGACGAAGGTATATGCATCGATGGCAGGAAATGTATGGAAGATTGTTGTAGGAGTAGGAGATACAGTAGAGGAAGAGCAGGATGTCGTCATTTTGGAATCTATGAAAATGGAAATTCCAATCATTTCAGAAGAAGCTGGCACAGTTATGAAAATTAATGTGCAAGAAGGCGATTTTGTAAATGAAGGAGATGTATTACTAGAAATTGAATAGGGAGATATAGGGGGAAGCGAATTGAAACTACCTAATTTTGCTGTCATTAAAGAAGTCGGGCCACGTGATGGCTTACAAAATGAAAAAAAGATTGTTGGCACAAAAGATAAAGTAAAATGGATTCAACTACTTACACAGGCGGGATTATCGTACGTTGAAGTTTCCTCATTCGTTCACCCTAAATGGGTCCCTGCATTAGCAGATGCAAATGATGTGTTTTCTGAGCTGAAAAGGGATCCCAATGTTACTTATGCAGCGCTTGTTCCAAATCAAAATGGTTTGGAACGAGCTTTTTTGCAAAATGTAGATGAGGTGAATGTTTTTTTATCAGCAAGTGAATCTCATAATAAAAGTAATATTAATAAATCAATTAAAGAAGCATTAGTTGTAATTGAAGATATAACAAAACAGGCATTATTCGAAGGAAAAAAGGTAAGAGGCTATGTTTCTACTGTATTTGGATGTCCTTATGAAGGGGATATAAGTGCCACAGCAGTTGACGAATTATGTAATCAACTATTTTCATACGGCATTTATGAAGTATCTCTTGGTGACACGATTGGTGTAGCGAATCCACTACAAGTAGAGCGAGTATTAGAACATTTATTAAAGAAATATGATGCTTCGCAGTTTGCAATGCACTTCCATAATACGTATGGAATGGCTCTGGCGAATGTAGTTAAGTCATTAGAATATGGTATTACAACATTTGATAGTTCTTGTGGTGGTCTTGGGGGCTGTCCATATGCACCAGGAGCATCAGGCAATGTTGCAACCGATGACTTAGTTCATATGCTTCATAAGTTAGGGGTCCAAACGAATATTGATGAAGAGAAGTTATTGAAAGCGAGTCAATTCATTCAAAGTAAATTAAATATCCAATTACCGAGTCATGTGTATAGAGCGCTTCAACATAAAACGATAAGTAGGTGAGAAGATGCTACAATTACAAAACATTTCAGTTAATTATGTAACACCTCACGTTGTAAAGATTTCGTTATATCGTGAAAGACAAGCAAACTCATTATCTTTAGCGTTATTAGAAGAGTTACAAAACATATTAACTCAAATAAGTGAAGAGTCCAATACTCGTGTAGTTATTTTAACAGGTGCTGGTGAAAAAGCGTTTTGTGCTGGTGCTGATTTAAAAGAACGTGCTGGTATGAATGAGGAACAAGTTCGCCATGCTGTTAGTATGATTCGCACTACTATGGAGATGGTTGAACAATTACCACAGCCAGTTATTGCTGCTATAAACGGAATCGCCCTTGGTGGTGGTACGGAATTAAGTTTAGCTTGTGATTTTAGAATTGCGGCTAAATCTGCAAGTCTTGGTCTTACTGAAACTACACTTGCAATTATACCAGGAGCAGGTGGTACGCAGCGTTTACCAAGATTAATTGGTGTTGGTAGAGCGAAAGAATTAATTTATACAGGCAGACGTATTTCAGCGCAAGAAGCAAAAGAATATGGTTTAGTAGAATTTGTTGTACCAGCTCATTTACTTGAAGAGAAAGCGATTGAAATAGCAGAGAAAATTGCTAGTAATGGTCCTATTGCTGTTCGATTGGCAAAAGAAGCAATTTCAAACGGTATTCAAGTTGATTTACATACCGGATTACAAATGGAAAAACAAGCGTATGAAGGTGTAATCCATACGAAAGATAGATTAGAAGGATTACAAGCATTCAAGGAAAAACGCACACCAATGTATAAGGGGGAGTAAATATGTTAGACCAAAAACAACAATCGAATACATTTGAAGAACGAGTTGAAGCGATTAAACAAGGCGGCGCACCAAAGTATCATGAACAAAACAAAGCAAAAGGAAAACTATTCGTTCGAGATCGCTTAGCTCTTTTATTTGATAATGGTGAATATGTAGAAGATGCATTATTTGCAAATTGTGAACAAACAGGATTACCTGCTGATGGTGTTATAACGGCAACGGGTAAAATACATGGTCGTACTGCATGCGTAATGGCAAATGATTCAACGGTAAAGGCTGGATCATGGGGCGCACGTACAGTTGAAAAGATTTTACGTATTCAAGAAACGGCAGAAAAATTACGTGTTCCGTTATTTTATTTAGTTGATTCTGCTGGAGCGCGTATTACAGATCAAGTAGAAATGTTCCCAGGGCGCCGTGGTGCAGGAAGAATCTTCTACAATCAAGTGAAATTATCAGGTAAAGTTCCTCAAGTATGCTTATTATTTGGACCTTCGGCAGCTGGTGGCGCATATATTCCAGCCTTTTGTGACATTGTTATGATGGTAGAAGGGAATGCATCTATGTACTTAGGTTCTCCTCGTATGGCGGAGATGGTTATCGGCGAGAAGGTAACTTTAGAGGAGATGGGCGGAGCTCGTATGCATTGCTCTGTATCAGGATGCGGAGATGTTTTATGTAAAACAGAAGAAGATGCGATTAAACAAGCAAGACAATACATTTCATATTTTCCAAACAACTACTTAGAGAAGACTCCATTGGTTACACCTCAAGAACCGAAACAATTCGAAAAAACGTTAGAACAAATCATTCCAGAAAATCAAAATGCTCCTTTCAATATGAAAGATCTCATTAATAGAGTTATTGATGAAGGTTCTTTCTATGAAGTAAAAAAATTATTTGCTCAAGAACTAATTACAGGCTTGGCACGTATTGATGGTAAGCCAGTTGGTATTATTGCGAATCAACCGCGTATGAAAGGCGGCGTATTATTCCACGATTCTGCGGATAAAGCAGCGAAATTTATTAATTTATGTGATGCATATCATATTCCGTTGTTATTCCTTGCAGATGTACCTGGATTTATGATTGGTACAAAAGTAGAGCGTGCGGGTATTATTCGTCATGGTGCAAAGATGATTTCTGCAATGAGTGAAGCAACTGTACCGAAAATTTCTATCGTTGTTCGTAAAGCATACGGTGCTGGTTTATATGCAATGGCAGGTCCAGCCTTTGAACCAGATTGCTGCCTAGCATTACCGACAGCTTCTATTGCAGTAATGGGTCCAGAAGCGGCAGTTAATGCTGTATATGCAAATAAGATTGCAGCTTTACCAGAAGAAGAGCGTGATAGCTTCATTGCTGAAAAACGCGAAGAGTATAAGAAAGATATTGATATTTACCATTTGGCATCAGAGATGGTCATTGATGGTATTGTTCATCCAAACAATTTAAGAGAAGAGTTAAAAGGACGATTCGAAATGTATATGAGTAAATATCAAGTATTTACAGATCGTAAACATCCTGTTTATCCAGTTTAAAAGCCCTATTTAGGGCTTTCTTGCTCAAAAAGTCAAGGAGGGGAAAACATTGAAACAAGCAGTTTGGTTTCCAACAGAAGAATATAAAGAAAAAACGCGTTTATATGGTTGGATGAAATCATTGGGCTATGAAGATTATGAAACGTTTTATAATAAATCTATTGAAGAAACAGATTGGTTTTGGGGAGAAGCTGAGAAAGCGGTTGGCTATCAATGGATGAGGCCTTATACAGAAGTGCTAGATTTAGAAAATGGTACGCCGTTTGCACAGTGGTATAATGGCGGAACATGTAACGTTGTAGAATCAGTTTTATCACGCTGGCTTGCAGATGATGAAACAAGAACGCAACCAGCACTACAGTACGAGGGAGAAAATGGAACTTCAAAATCATTTACATATGAAGAGCTTGACAACTGGGTAAGTCGCGTTGCAAACGGTTTGAAACATGCGGGTATTGAAAAAGGTGACCGTGTAACAATTTATATGCCGATGATTCCAGAAACAGTTGTTGCAATGCTAGCTGTTATGAAAATCGGAGCAATTATTTCACCAATATTCTCAGGATTTGCGTCTGATGCAGTCATGACTCGTGTACAAGCGGCAGGATCAAAAATGATCATTACTGCAGATGGTTTTTCACGCCGGGGTAAAGTTGTTTCATTAAAAGACGAAGTAGATAAAGCTTGCGAACATTGTCCAACTGTTGAAAAAGTTGTTATTGTTCGTCATGCAGGAAATGATTTTACACCACATAATTATGATTTCCCATGGAGTGCGCTAGAAAAAGAAAAACCATTTACACATGCTGAAGAGATGAATAGTGATGATCCGTTAATGCTCATTTATACATCAGGTACAACTGGGAAACCGAAAGGAACAGTACATACACATGCTGGTTTCCCTTTGAAATCTGCATTTGATGCAGGATTTGGAATGAACATCAAACAAGGTGACCGCGTATTATGGGTAACTGATATGGGCTGGATGATGGGACCGTTTTTATTATTTGGCTCTCTCATTAATGGAGCAACGATGGTTATGTACGAAGGTGTTCCAGATTTCCCAGAAGCAGATCGTTTATGGGAGACTGTTGATAAATATGAAATTACACATCTCGGTATATCACCAACATTAATTCGTGCGTTAATGGCAAAGGGTGATGATTATGTAAATAAACATTCGCTCAAGAGTTTAGAAGTATTCGCATCAACAGGTGAACCTTGGAATCCAGATCCTTGGATGTGGCTATTTGAAACAGTTGGAAAAAATAATGTACCAATTTGTAACTATTCAGGCGGAACTGAAATTTCTGGTGGGATTTTCGGAAACGTCCTTATTAAACCAATTGCACCGATTAGTTTTAACGCATCTTTACCAGGAATGGCAGCGGTTGTGCTCGATGATCAAGGCAATCCAATTCGTGATGAAGTTGGAGAATTATGTTTAGAGAAACCTTGGGTTGGTATGACGAAAAGTTTCTGGGAAGACGATGAGCGTTATGTGAACACGTATTGGTCACGTTTTGAAAACAAATGGGTTCATGGTGACTGGGTGATTTATGATGGTGAGCAATATATTATTACAGGACGCTCAGATGATACGTTAAACATTGCTGGAAAACGTATTGGACCTGCAGAATATGAATCTATTCTTGTGAAGCATAATGATGTCATAGAAGCTGCCGCGATTGGAGTACCTGATGATGTAAAAGGTGAAGTTTGTCATTGTTTTGTAGTATTAAGGGACGATGTAACATTCACAGGAGAGTTAAAGAAAGAATTAATGAGTTTAGTAAACTCTCATATCGGAAAAGCATTGTGTCCAAAAGATATTCACGTTGTAGAAGATTTACCAAAAACACGAAATTCTAAAGTAATGCGACGTGTTATTAAAACAGCTTACTTAGGAAAAGAGTTAGGAGATTTATCGTCACTTGTAAATCCTGAAGTAGTTCCGTTTATTCAGGGGTTACAGTCTAGCAAACTATAAAATTACGAATGAGCTCTATTTACATAGAGCTCATTTTTAATGTTTACAAAAAGATAAGAGAGAAAAAGTAAATTTGAAGTTAAAAAATCTACTATTAGTGTTAAGTATATCTGTTTGTTTTTAGTTTTTATCAAAATAGGATACTATGGCTGTCTATTCAATGGAGTGATTGAATTTTGTTAAGAATGAAAATTTAGTGAAGAAAAAAGTAATGAATAAAAGGAGAAATCCCTGGGGGACAGGGATTCAATAAGGGAGATATCATTGTCGTTCAATGTCGAAATTTGGCGTATCCGACAAATTAATATTATCACGAATTTTCAGGAGATTGTGATAGTGGATGTGTCAAAAATGTGTACGGGTTTCATATAAAAGTGTTATTCAAATAGGAAAAGGGAAAAGAATTAAGTTCACTGGTTCTTAAGATTTTTCCCTTTTAAATTTACTGTTTGTTCGTTGTTCTATATACATCTGAAATTGGTAAATCTTCGCCATGTAAAGCTTGAGTACTGTCCTTTTTGTTTGAATCATGTGCCTCCTGAGATGTTTCTTGCATTTGCTCTTGGGCCTTACTAGGAGTATTCAGCGCATCTGATGACACATGATCAAGTTGTTGACTTAATAAATCTTTTTTATCCATGTTATGTAGCTCCTTTTTGAACTTAGATATAAAAACGAAGTGCTTTTAAATAGTTACGTGGGTATTATGTATCTTTGAATGGAATTATATACATAAACTATATTGAGAATTTAACTAATTATAAAAATTACTTGTGATGACAAGCTTAAGAAATATAAAGATCATTAGTTCTTAATAAAAGCGTTATTTTAGTAGGGTGTTACGAAATTTTATTTGAAAGGAACATCCCAATGATAAAAAAGAGCACTGTAAATCAGTGCTCATCTTATTAGATATTGCTTAGTCCTTAAAAATAAAACCATTATGAACAATTCACAATGGTAATAGTGACGCTAGCCATTGTTCCAGGAGAATCAAGAAGTGAAGCAGTAACGGTTACTGTTCCAGGCCCATTAGCGGCTAGAAATACAGCGGTAAAGTTACCTGAAGCATTGGTAATGACCGCAAGAGGAACCATGAAAGCAAGAGAAGGGTTACTGAATGAAAAACTGACCACTACTCCTGGAGTAGGACTACCGTTTACTAATACTTGACCCGAAAAAAATAAAGTATTATTTCCTTGAGTGGATACACATGCTGTGGTTTCGCTAGAAGTCAAGGTAATAGAGGCAGGCCCAGCAGGAAGATTAAATCCAGTTGGTCCGGTAGAACCGGTAGAACCGGTTGATCCGGTTGGTCCGGTAGAACCAGTTGATCCGGTTGATCCGGTTGGTCCAGTTGGTCCGGTAGAACCAGTAGCTCCTGTAGAACCGGTGGGACCAGTAGGGAATTGAAAGGGTTGAACAGGTGGAAGTGTAGGTCCAATAGAACCCGGATTAAGTGCAGCAAAATATAAAAACTCGTCCATTATTTATCACCTCTAAAAATCGTATTACTAATAGTAAATGTAATGATAGAGCAATGTGAAATGGACAAGTGGTTGTATTTTAATAAATTAAACAAAATAGTTATTTGATAGAAAAAGAAATTAGTATGTTTATTTTAGAAATTAAATATAAAAAGGCGATTATCGTCAAATCGCCTTTTTGGGTAATGCAGTGTAATTTTATTCAGTTATTTGAAATATAGTTTCATTCGGTTTGGAAAATCCATACAGTTTCCTTGCGAATTTTAAAATTTCTTCTTCACTACCTGTTAAAGCCTTAACATCATTTTTAAGGGAATGACCATCCTTCTTTAAAGAAGATAATTTTTGTTGCTCCGTATTAACCGTGATTTGTTTCTCTTTAATCATTTCTTGCTGGTTATTAAGAGAATATTGAAGGACAAAAATTATAGGTAATATAAAAGCTAAAGTAGTTATAATACGGCGTCTTGTTTTTTTATTATTACCTTGTTTGGTGTTAGCGTTCACTTGCTGTGAGGGTATCTTAGGATTTGATTGTTGTGATGATATTTTTGGGATGTTTCCCATTAAAATGCCTCCATTACTGATTGTAGAATTTAAACTGTTTAAAAGTATTATAAATGTTCAATGGGAATTTTAGAAGATAGTTTAATATAGGTGAGTTTTGTAAAGTTTAAACAAAATCCTTATTTAAATAAAAGGAACCCCGATTGTCTGCAGGGCTCCTAAGGGTAATCGTCAAGTAATGACGTACTCGACTAGTTAACGATATCATGAATTTTTTGGTAAATATACTGGTAAATGCTTCCAAATTAATGAGAGCATTATTTGAAACAAAAACGCTATTTTAATAGGGAGGGGAATAATGATGATTCCATGGGACAAGCGAGTATACATTGTATTAAGGTGATCATTTTATTACAGAGGGGACAATTTTAGAGGTTAGTGAAAAGGCGAATAAATCATTATATTGGCTTTGGTGCATGTTAGCTCCAAGCTATGAAAAAGTGTGCGGTAATAGTACAAAGCGACTTCGGTTGATTCGGATAGATGATGATGAAGAATGATATAAAAATTTCATTTTGTAGAGAAATGAGGTGATTAAGGATGGGCATAGAATATGCCATGTTTGTATTAAAAAAGAGCAGAATTTAGCCTATATATAAAGATGTTGGAATTGTTCTAAAGGGGGGAATATCTGAAATATAAATAATTGAGGGGAGTGAACTAATAATGGAAACTAGTACTTTTTTAGGATTGTTTTGGGGATGGATAACGGTTATCGTATCGGGAATACTTTTCGTACGTCCATCGGTACTACGTGAATTGAAAAAATTAGTGGTTGAAGACAGAGGATTTGGTATTATGTATGGTTTTCTATCGATTTTCCTAGGGTTAGGTAGTGTAATCCTACATAATGTATGGGTATTCAATTGGCAGGGGTTCCTAACGGTTATTGCATGGCTTGCATTATTAAAGGGAATCTACATAATTGCATATCCTGAACCCTCCAAGAAAACAGACTTTGAATTAAGGGTACTATCTACACGTATAGCGCTCGCTATCATTGGCGCCTTGGCTTTATGGATGCTTATAGTAATCTATATAAAATAATCCTTTTCTAATAAGAACTATATTAAAATAAATCTCTACGTGTTCATTGACAAAAAGCTGACTATACTTAGTCAGCTTTTTGTATATTACATTCTAGTATTTATCGGTCACAAAAGACATGTTCTCTCTTTTAAGTCGATATCGAAAATATTACCAATTTTTTCTTTTACAATGACAACAAATAAAGAAACATTTACAACGACACTTATTTCGTTTAGAACTCCAATCATCATCACAATGATTCTTTTCTTTAGATTTCCACCAATCATCATTACAATGCTTTTCCTTAGAACTCCAATCATCATCACAATGATTCTTTTCTTTAGATTTCCACCAGTCATCACAACAATGCTTTTTCTTAGAACTCCAGCAATCATTTTTCCAGGACATTCTTTTATACCTCCCTTCAATAGGATTCATACTATTCTATGTTTTAGTAAAAGAATGGCTTGTTTATTAACCTATTATTTTACCTTTATATGATAGAGTGCTTTCTACTAGATATAGAATTCATACAAACTATGCTAATTTTCAGGAGATAGTTGAGAGAACTACTGGTTATGATATTAATCAACAAACACTTGTTGAAGGAAACGTTAAGATTTTAAATAATATCTTATTTTGGAGTACGCTTTTTTGAATGTATATTTCACAACAGCAAAGGTACTATATTAATGCAAACAAAGCCTATGTATATGGTATATGTGAAGTAATAGGAAAAGCTGGGGACTCTTAAAGGAGCTGACTTATAAGAGGTTGTCTAAACTTTAAATTCAGCAGAATTAAATCCAATTCCCCTCATTAAACAAGCTTCAAATTGTTAGAGGCCTGTTTTTATAGTTAATAAAGAAAAGAATGTCTAATACAATTGTTTGTTTTTTCCTTTCTATGTGTTTGTCTCTTACACTTTTAAGCTTGTGGACATACTTTACTAATAGAAAGGATTAGGGGGTGAGGTTTTGGGTTCTCGATTTAATAATTGTAAAAAGAAGTGTACATGTAAACAGGATGATTGTTGGGATGCTTTCGAAGAATGTAAAAAAGAACAAGAAGAACAAAATAAAAAATGCGATTGTTGCTGTGTACAAGGAATTAGAGATGAGCTTAAAAAATTAGTAAACAGAGCCGTGCGAATTACTACAGTAGGAAATAATTATGCAGGAACTGTTTCTTCAGTAACTTGCGATGTTGTAAAGCTTGCTAATAGTGCTGGGGTAGTTACGGTAATTATTTCTGTTTGTAAAATTGAAGCGATTGAACTTTTGTTGACATAGGAAAATAGCATAATTATGCCGTTTTTTGTAAAGCCATTCTTATGAATGGCTTTATTTTAATTTCGTATAAAAGGAGAATATATTCTTTATATAGAAATAGGTTTGAGGCTATAAAGAGTGATGTACGAACGGAGAATGAGAGTGATTAAATTAGTACCCTTTAAAAGATCTGATTTCAAACAATTAATAAATTGGATTAATTCCGAAGAATTTTTAATACAATGGTCGGGAAATGCATTTACATATCCTTTAAATGAACAGCAATTAGAGAAATATACAGAATGTGCAAACACACTGGCATTCAAAATAATGGATGAAGAGACTAAAGCAGTTATTGGTCATATTTCTCTTGGACAAATAGATAATATAAATAAGTCTGCTAGAATTGGAAAAGTGCTAGTTGGTAATACGAAAATGAGAGGGCGTTCTATAGGGAAACATATGATGAAAGCCGTACTTTGTATTGCTTTTGATGAATTAAAACTACATAGAGTAACTCTTGGTGTTTATGACTTTAATAAGTCAGCTATTTCTTGTTACGAAAAAATAGGTTTTGTAAAAGAAGGTTTATTAAGAGAGTCAAAAAGAGTAGGAGAAACGTATTGGAATTTATGGGAAATGAGTATGTTAGAATATGAATGGAGCGGTAAAAAATAATAGTTATCTATAACTATGTTATGTTAATTAAAAGGGGTATGGTGGGAAATTATGAATAAAAAAACGAAAATCATTACAGTTGCAGCTGTTTCAGGAGGAGGTAAAACTACTGTTACAGAAAAATTAACTCAAAAGTTAACAAATTCAAAAGCACTATATTTTGATAGCTATCACTTTAAAAACTGTCCTAGTGATATTTGTAAATGGATTGATGATGGAGCAAATTATGATGAATGGGTACTTACGCCATTAATTCATGATATTCAGCATCTTATACGAGAGGCTAATGTAGATTATATTATTGTAGATTATCCTTTTGCATACTTAAATAGTGAAATGCGAGAGTTTATTGATGTAACTATATTTATCGATACACCTTTAGATATTGCGATGGCTAGAAGAATTTTGCGAGATTTTAAAGAAGATACAATAGATGAAATACATAATGATTTGAAACATTACATGACATTTGCGAGAAAAGCATATTTAGAGGCAATTCATACTGTTAAGCCGAATTCGGATATTATATTGGATGGCTCTTTATCTGTAAGTAAAATAATTAATCATGCTGTAGAGGAACTTGGCCTGAGAGAAGTGATTGTCAATGGTTAAATGTATAGAGGAATATGTGCAAGTTGATGATTTTAAAATGTATACGAAAAAGTTTCAAGGAAAGAAGCTGCAGCCAGTTATTATAATGGAGGCAGGTTATGGCGATTATTCAAAGGCGTGGGACCATATTGCTGAAGAGTTGATGGAATATGGGACGGTACTTACATATGATCGAGCGGGATTAGGGAAAAGTGGGAAGAGTTCCAAGAGACGTATTAGTTCTGAAATGGTAAAAGATTTAAGAAGTTGCTTAGCGCAACTACAATTGAAACCACCTTATATTTTTGTAGGACATTCTTTTGGCGGTATAAATGCACGTTTATTTGCGACTTCTTATCCCAAAGATTTGTTGGGAATCGTTTTGGCTGATTCGACACCGGAAAATTATAAAGAAGATTTTCTGCCAATCATGTCTCCAGAATTTCAAGAAGCTTACTATAAACAGTTTGTATATGAAAGTTCTTATGAAGAGTTTACATTTAGTTTAAGTGAAGTAGATAGACATTGTAAATCAATGAATGATATTCCACTTGTCGTGTTAGCTGCGGGTAAAAAAGCTTTTTATTCGCCAGATGCACAAATGAAATGGTTACAATTGCAAGAAGAATTATTACGATTATCATACAATCATAAATTTGTAATTGCAGAAAAAAGCGGTCACTATATTCAAAAAGATGAACCATATTATGTAATAGATGCGGTTAAGTGGATTGTTGAGGTAGGGGAGAGATAAATATATATGTACACGTTATTTCAATACAATTGGCAAGTAAGGGATGATTGGTTTAAGTGGTGTGAACAACTTTCAAAGGAAGAATTACTCCGCAAGCGTGTAGGTGGTGTTGGGAGTGTTTTAGAAACATTATTCCATATTGTCGATGTTGAGTACAGCTGGATTAGTGCGCTTCAGGGAAAAGAAGATAATGAACCGCAGTTTAAAGATTATCAATCCATCCAAAAAGTGAAAGCGTTATCTGATTTATATAAACGAGAATTAGAAGATTTTTTACAAGAATGGTCATCTACCGTAGAATGTAAGATATTAAAAGCTTCATGGACGGATAAAACATATACATATGGTGAAGTTTTAAGACATGTAATTGTACATGAAATTCATCATATTGGTCAGCTATCTATATGGGCGAGAGAATTAAATCTTCAGCCTGTTTCAGCGAATTTAATTGGAAGAGGATTATAAATTTAGAAAACCGGCTTGCACTGTAAATGCAAGCCGGTTTTTATATAAAAGAAGATTTCCTAGTTGAAATCCTCGGATTTTTTCTGACGTATATGTAAAAACATTAAAATTGTAATGATGAAGAAAATCAACAATGTTTGTATGATCAAATTTTTAAATTGAAGCAAAACTGTCCACGATGTAACAGCATCTTTAAAAGCTTGGAGTGCAGAGTACGAGGAAGGATCAAAACCGTACTGTAGTAACTTTTTTGTTTCAATAAAAGTACTGTTTTCTTCATTGGAGTCTAATATTACGGAAATAAGTCTAGTATCTCCTCGTTTTGCTGTACTGACAAAACTATAATTACCATTAGTTGAAAAACTAGTTTGTAAGCCGTCAACACCTTGGAGTTTAATGTTTTTATTAAGAGAATAAATCATTTTATTTGTGTTGAAAACTTTTGAGTCTTTGAAGGTAAATTGGTAAGAGGTTAGTTTCGTAACATTCAATACATCTGGAAAGTCTTTTACTAATTGTGTCGCTAGTTTAGCTACGTCTATAGCTGTTGTAGTTGATTGTTTATTTGTATCGTTATTCATTCCAGTAGCATTTAAAAACGGGGATGGTTGTGATAACTTTAGTTGTTTTGCTTTCTCATTCATTAAAAGTGTAAAGTTATCTTCGTTTCCAGCAATGTGTTCTGCAAGGGCAAGTGCGGAACGATTATTCCCTGTCAAAAACAATGCATGAAGTAAATCACGAACTGTCGTTTTATCTTTCGAAGTTACTTGTATAGGACTCGTTTCTGCTCGGAAAACTTCGTTACTTATTTTTACTAATTCATCTAACTGTATTTTTCCTTCATTCAGTTGTTCCAGTGTGATATACTCTGTCATTAATTTAGATAAAGTAGCTGATTGTATAGGAGTTTCTTCATTTTTTTTATAAACAACTTCACTTGAATTAGCATCTATTAAAATAGCTGATTTAGCTTGAATAATTGGACCATTTACATAGAGGTAAAAATATAAAACGATAAGTGCTGTAATAACAAAAGATAAGAATAAAATTGTGAACTTTTTCAAGAATTGCATAAGCGATCCTCCTACTATGACATCAATAATACTATTGTAAAAAGGAATGCTTAATTAGGAAGAAAGAAAAGGTAAAGAATTTCTAAAGAATTATAAAGGATTATTAAATTTGGATTTTAATGGAAAATAAAAGATCCAATTTCTTATATGGTAAGAAATTGGACCTAAAATTAAGTTGTATTAACATTTATATGGTTGTAGTTTTACAGTGAAAGTTGTTTTTTTATCATCACTATATACTTCAATTGTTCCTTTATGCAATTCCACAATACTTTTTGCAATTGCCAATCCGAGTCCAGATCCACCAGTGTTCGTAGAGCGAGATTTTTCAACGCGATAAAAACGTTCAAAAATATGAGGTAAATCCGTACTAGGAATAGGTTGGCCGTAATTTGTTATATCTATAGTAATCATATTATTGCTTTCATAGGCAGCAAGGTCGATATATCCACCGTCGTTTCCATAAGCGATAGCATTTATAATAAGATTTTCAAACACTCGTACTAATTTGTCTCCATCAGCTAATACCATGAGTTTTTGAGATGGGAAAGAAGGTCGACATTCTATATTAGCTTCTTGAACTTGTATGCGGAATTGAACAGTTAATTGCCCAAGTAGCTCTACAATATCAATGGGAACAGAATATAAACTTAACTCTTTATTTTGAACACGTGTATATTCAAACAAATCATTCATTAATGCGTTAAGACGGGTTACTTTATCGTAAATGACTTGTATATAATGGCGTAATTCCACTTCATCTCTATAATTATCATGGTGGATTAAATTTACGTATCCAACTATAGAGGTAAGAGGAGTACGTAAATCATGCGATACATTTGTAATAAGTTCACTTTTTGCTTGTTCAGCCTGTCTTTCTTCATCAATCGAAACTTTCAATTGTTCAACAATGTGATTAACCCCGCTTGCTAACTCTTCCAGATAATTATGATTTACGATAGAAACTTTATGATTGAAGTTTCCATTTGCAATATAACGAATCTCTTCTATCATTTTTTTAATACAAGTTTCATAATAAATCTTTTTTTCATGACGATAAAAAATGTATAGGTAGGATGAGAAAATAGAAAATAAAAACAAATAAGATACAATCATCATCCATAGAGATTCCTTTATTCCTTTATATTTTTCATATCCAAAAATTCTAATGAATTCTTTTCCGAGCTCGCTTAACGTAAGTGAACTTTCAATTACACTTGTAACAAGGCGATATATAATTAATTCAGTAATAGGAGTAAGTGTGATGGCTAACATAAACCAAAAAATTAACTTCCATTTTGGGATATCTTTTAATATATCAAATGCTTCATTTCTCAATTTTATAGCCTACTCCCCAAACAGTATGAATAAACTTCTCTCCATTCATTCCTGTTTCAAGTTTATCTCGTAAATTACTAATGTGAACCATTACAGTTTTATTTGAACCATAACCATCTTCGTTCCATACGCGTTCAAAAATTTCTTCGGAACTAAATACTCTTCCGGTATTACTCGCAAGTAAATATAAAATATCAAATTCAATAGATGTAAGTTTAATATATTCTCCATTTACTTTAACAGTATGATTATGTTTGTGTATTTCAGCAGAACGAATACGAATAATACCATCTTCATTTTTGGAGGAAGTGGCATTTTGGAAAGATGATCTTCGTAACAAAGCTTTCACTCTAGCTACTAATTCTAATGGATTGAATGGCTTAATCATATAATCATCTGCACCTGTCATAAGACCTAATATTTTATCCATATCTTCTGCTTTTGCACTCAGCATAAGAATAGGTACAGTATTATTCTCACGAACTTCCTGGCAAACTTCTAATCCATTGCGTTTTGGCATCATAATATCCAAAACCATAAGGTCAACATCATATGTAGAAATCATTTGCAATGCCTCATCGCCATCGTATGCTTTATAAATGTTATAGCCTTCATTTCGCAAATAAACAGCAAGTAACTCAACAATTTCTTTATCATCATCAATAATTAATATGTTTTTATTCATTATGTAGTTCCTTTCCTTACAAATCATTAACATTACTATAATATCAAACATTTATGTATTTTGTAGCAATGATTCACCATAAAATTTCATGTAACGTATAAAAAAGGGATTAAAACATTCATAACGAATACAAATAAAAAGGATATTTAAATACAGCGTTATATTGAAAGTTAGGAAGAAAGGTGACTTGAGATGTTATATAAGGATATATATTCATTTACTCCAACTGGAAAAATTGAAAATGATATAAAATCATTTCTATTAAAATACAATAAAGAACTTACTTATAAACATTCAATTCAGGTGGCAAAAGAAGCCCGTAAAATTGCGATTACGTATCATGTAAATGAAGAAAAGGCAGCGATTGCAGGATATTTACATGATATTAGTGCAATCTTTCCAAATGAAGATCGGGTTGCAGTTGCTGAAGAATTTGGAATAGAGATATTACAAGAAGAACGAGAATTTCCAATGATTATTCATCAAAAGTTATCGAAAGTAATTGCAAAAGAGATATTTAAAGTGGATGATGAAGAAATCTTAAATGCAATTTGCTGCCATACTACACTACGTAAACTTGCAACGAAAATGGATTTAGTGTTATTTGTTGCTGATAAAATAGAATGGGATCAAAATGGAGCACCACCATATTTAGTAGAAGTAAAAAAAGAATTAGAAAAATCTTTAGAACATGCTGCTTTTGCATATATTTCATATTTGTGGGACAGAAAAGACACGTTGAAAGTTATACATCCATGGCTAGAAGATGCATATTGGCAGTTAAAAGAAATTGTAGAGTAGAAAGGAATTAAGAATGCAATTAAAAGAATATATGAATGAAACATTCCCTGGAGTTACATTAGTACCACATATATACTTTCAATGGGAAAATCATTTGCATTTTCATTTTGGGAAAGGGAAAGACCTATTTGTAGAAAGAACCGACGATGTAAATAGGGAATACTTCACTCAGCTTTATACATATAATAAATACTTATTTGAAGATATATTTTCAAAAGAAGATGAAGTTTTTTTAGTAACAAATGTTTATCGATTTAAAAAGGAAAATGTGAAAAATCCACAGAAAATTAATATATATAGACGTTTTATTCATAATAGAGATTTAAAGTATCATATAAGGCAAGAAACAATACCTTTTTTATTTGAAGAAGAAGAAGCTGACTTGTATTGTACTTATCAATTTTCATTAAAATGTTTTGCTTGTGATATAAAGTATACACCGCTTATTCAAGCTGCAAATCATGAAGATTTTCTAGGTCTTTATCCTCGTTTTGGACGCAAAAAAGAAATTTCTTATCCAGATGTATTTCTCATAAATGCAACAAAAGATATTATCATGTTTATTTACGATGATAGAGGATGTGAAGTAATTGCGAAGAATAAAGAAACAATACGAAATTTATATGAGAAATATAAAGAGTGGATTCCAGATTATGAATGAGAAAGTATAGATAAAGTATTTACATGATAACAATAGGGGAAGTGAAGCATGTAATGAAGCGTATTGCAATCGTATCCGCATGGGAACCAGAACTTACGTATTTGCATCAATATTATCCAAGTGAACGTATTGAAAAACGAGCAGCTTGGGAATTTCATTTTCATTATATTAATAATATGGAAGTTATCTCCGTAATAACTGGAGTTGGGAAAGTAAGTTGTGCTAGTTGTGTGCAATTATTAATTAGTGAGTTTCAGCCAGATGAGTTGTTTATGACAGGAATATGCGGAAGTCTATCAAATAAGGTGAAAAATGGACATATTGTAGTAGCCCTTAATGCAATACAACACGACGTTACTGCTGCTGGTTCAGGGGAAGATATTTTTAATTTATATAATGGTAGGACAGCACCTATTGAAACAACAAAGTCACTTGTAAGAAGAATAAAAAAGATACGATCTTATGATCCGATTCATTATGGTACATTTTTATCTGGAGATCAACGTATCCGTAGTTCAGAAATGAGATATTTACTCCATACTGTATATGGAGCATTAGCGGTTGATCAAGAAGTGGCAGCTTTTGCTTATGTGTGTCAAATCAATAACAAACCTTTTCTTAGTTTAAAAGCTGCATCAGATCAAGCAAATGATAAAACGAAAGAGGAACAAAAAATCTTTAAAATGTTAGCGTGTGAACGAGCGTGCGAGCATTTAATTGCTTTTTTACGTGTACATGAGATTAATGTAGTAAATAATAGATAGTAAGAGGGGTTAATATTGGAAAGTACAAATAAAATAGCTATTCTGAGTGCAAACGGAAACGCAGGGAAATTCCTTGTAAACGAAGCGTTAGAAAAGGGATATCAAGTAAAAATATTAACAAGAAATTCTAATAATATCAAAATAACAAATGAAAATTTAGAGATTATTAATGGAGATGCACGTGATTTTGTTTCAATACGCAAATTACTTAAAGGGTGTCGAGCTGTAATTAATGCGGTAGGTTAACCAAAAAATGAATCTTATATTTTTAGCACAGTAACGAAGCATATTTTAGAAGCAATGAAAGAATTTGAAATAAAAAGATATATACTAATTTCTGGAGGTTCTTTAGATGTTACAGGAGATCAAAAGGGAATTGTAAATAAAATAGGAGCTACCTTGTTTAAAGTATTTTTATCAAAGATGATGCAAGATAAATATAAAGAATTGCAAACTATTCAAGGTAGTGATGTAGATTGGACAATTGTTAGATTACCATTTGTTATGGAAGGGAAGAGCATTGGAAATATAAAAGAGAGTTTAGTAGATATGCCAGGAATCAAAATTCAAAATAGTGATATTGCACCATTTGTTATAAAACAAATTAACAGTGAGAGATATGTAGGGAAGTGCCCGTTTATTTCAAATTAAATGTTAAAGAATGATGGGTAGAGTGAAACTAGTACATTTTACGTATTTGAATGCTAAGTTTAACACGAGTAAGTGGGGGAGAATTTTATATGATTCAATACAAAAGATGCAGTGAAGTAAGTATAGATTTAGTGTATGAAGCTTTTAAAGATGGATTTTCAGATTACATTATTAAAATGGAAGTTTCAAAAGAAGATTTTATAAAAAGGTTTTTGGGATCAGAAGGGAATTCACTAAAACATTCCTTTCTTGCTTTAGACGGTAACAAATCTGTTGGTGTAATACTTGGCGGGATAAAGGATTATGAAAACATAAAAACAATGCGTTGTGGAACATTAGCGGTTCATCCTAATTACCGCGGTATTGGTGTGAGTCAAAAATTATTTGAACTGCATAAGGAAGAGGCGCTTCAAAATGAGTGTAAGCAACTTTTTCTTGAAGTCATTGTAGGCAATGACCGAGCGATTCATTTTTATACGAAATTAGGCTATGAAAAAGTGTACGATCTATCTTACTATAATTTAAAAGATATGACTAAAATAATAAATAAAGATCGTAAGGGAATTGAAGTAAAACAATTAGAATTTCCAGCTTTTAAAGTTGAAATTCAGAAATGGTTACACTTCCATATAAATTGGCAAAATGATATGGATTATATCGGAAAAACAAACAATACATTTTATGGTGCATATGTCGATAATGATTTAAAAGGTTCTATATGTATGAATGAACAAGGTAAAATTAGTTTTCTTTTCGTAGAAAAAGACTATAGAAATCGTGGTATTGGATCAAAATTATTACAAGTAGCAACAGAAAACTTAAATGTATCAAGTTTATCAATTGGGTTTCCAAACAACAATTTACTGGAAGGGTTTTTAAAGAAAACTGGATTTGAAAAGAATTCATTAGCACAATATGAAATGTATGTATTATTATAAAAAGCGAAAGGAGTCATTCTTTCGCTTTTTATTTTTGTGCTATATTGATATTTTACTTTGTATAATATTCTTTTTTTATGTAGAATAGATAGGATGGGAGGGGATGAAATGAATAATGGATTAAAGTTTAAGATTTTTGAATTGCATTGTTTCGTTCAAAAGACTTATTCTGATATTAAAATAGCATGTGATATTGCTATTTATCAAGAAAACACTTCTAAATATTTAATTTCATTAGGATTTTTAAATAAATCATATATGACTTATATAGAAGCAAAAAGATTTTATCGTGAAAATGAAGAACTTATAAGTGTAGAATTTGATAATTTCTTTCATACATATGATAAATTAGAACAAGAATTAAAAAAGGTTATTTCAACTGAAGATAAGAATCCTTCATTGCTACATAGCAGATTTGATCAGTTTCAGCAAAAAGTTGAAAATATAAATGACCTAATAAAAGTATTGCAAAACGCTCGTTAAAGAATACTTTTTCTTTTTCATATAGAAAGTATGCATTAAAAACATATTAGGGATATGACATATTGAAGAGGTGACTTTTGTTGATGACAGAAGTCATCTTTTTATAATACGGTTTTGCGTAATGTGATGTACTTTTTATTTTTTCTATTTTTGATAGGAATACATTTAAGCAGTTTCATATTTTAGGAAATTATACGAGGAAAATAAAATGAAGAATAAAAAAGAAATAGCTATAGTTGTATTAACAACAGGATTAGTTTTAACAAGTGTAGCACCATACGGAGTAGTTTATGCAGAAGAAACGGGTCAAATGCAAGTTGATATTCAAGAGGGTTCATTCCGTACAGGTGAACTTACACAACCATCACAAAAGACGCCAGAGAATGTAGTGAAAGATGCACTTAAGGAAAAAACCGAGCATGCTTTGTCTCCAAAACAAGTTAGTGGGGACAAAGGGGTAGATTACAACGTTGTTCAAAAACGTGCTTCTTATGATGGGACTACACTTGTACGTATGCAACAAATATATGAAGGTAAAGAAGTATATGGACACCAATTGACTGCTCATGTAGATAAAAAGGGTATTATTAAAAGTATTTCAGGAGAAAGTGCACAAAATTTAACACAAGAAGATTTAAAGAATGCTAGTAATTTATCAAAAGAAGAAGCAAAACAATATATTTATATGAAGTACGGGAACGATATTAAATTTATTTCTGAGCCAGAAGTTAAGGAAGTTATTTTTGTTAATGAAAATCATGGACAGGCTACCAATGCATATCAAGTTACATTTGCCGCTGCAACACCAAACTATGTATCTGGAACTTATTTAGTGAATGCTCATAATGGTGATATGTTGAAAAATATGGTGCAAGAGTCAGATTTAAAAGTAAGTGAAGAGCATGTTGAAGCTATTAAGGAGAGTAAAAAAAGCAATTTTAAATCATTAACCGGAACTGGAAAAGATGATTTAGGAATAACTCGTACATTCGGTATTTCTGAACAAAGTAATGGGAAATATGCGCTTGCAGATTACACAAGAGGGCAAGGAATTGAGACATATGATGTGAATTATAGAGATATTAGTTTTGAAGAAAAATATTATCCTGGTATATTAGCAACTAGCACATCAACAACATTTAATGATCCAAAGGCGGTAAGTGCCCATTTCTTAGCAACAAAGGTATATGATTTTTATAAAGATAAATATAAGCGTAATAGTTTTGACAATAAGGGGAACAAAGTAGTATCAGTTGTACATGCATGGGATTCTGGAGAAACAGATGATCCTAAAAATTGGAGTAATGCATTTAGTGCTAATGTTAACAATGTTAGTATGCTTATATATGGTGATTCAATGGTTAGAGCGTTTGACATAGCGGGCCATGAATTTACGCATGCGGTTACATCTAGCGAATCTAATCTTGAATTTTTCGGAGAATCTGGAGCAATTAACGAGGCGTTATCTGATATTATGGGAACGGCTATTGAGAAATATATAAATAATGGAGAATTTAATTGGACAATAGGAGAACAAAGCGGCTCAGTTCTACGTAATATGAAAAATCCATCTTCAATCAATTTTTTTGATGGAGTACCGTATCCAGATGATTATAGCAAATACAGTAATTTAAACGGAGAAGATAATGAGGGCGTTCATTTCAACTCAAGTATTATTAATAAAGTCGCGTATTTAATTGCACAAGGTGGCACTCATAACGGTGTAACTGTAAATGGTATTGGTGAAGATAAAATGTTTGATATTTTCTATTATGCAAATACTGATGAATTGAACATGACTTCTAATTTCACTGAATTAAGATTAGCGTGTCTTAAAGTTGCAACAAACAAATATGGAGCGAACTCAATTGAGGTTGAAGCGGTCCAAAAAGCTTTTGATGCAGCAAAAATTAAAGGGACAGTGAAAGAAAACGAAAAAACTGCAGAAAACCAAGTCCCTGAATTAACTGTACCGCTTACAATTACACTGCGTGTTGGTGATACGTTTGACCCGATGAGTAATGTAAAAGCTGTTGATAAAGAAGAGGGTGATTTAACAAATAAAGTAAAACATAAAGGCGATGTAGATACTTCTAAACTAGGTACATACATTGTGAACTACTCGGTCGTTGACTCTCAAGGGGGGAATGCAACGGCTACACAGACTGTAATTGTAAAGGGAAATGGAGAAGCATTAGATTTAAACCCTACATTAACAGTGCCTACTGCAGCGACAATTCATGTAGGAGATTCATTCGATCCAATGGCAAAAGTATTAGCTATTGATAAAGAAGAGGGTGATCTTACTTCTAAAGTAAAACTTAATGGTGAAGTAGATACCTCTAAAGCCGGTACTTACGTATTAACGTACACAGTTACAGATTCTAAAGGTCATAAAGTAACTGCGGAACAAACTGTAACGGTCAAAGTTAGAGATGAAGTTAAAAATGAAATACCAATACTAAAAGTACCTGCTACAACTACAATTACTGAAGGAGACCAATTCAATCCAATGGCAAAAGTATTAGCTACTGATAAAGAAGACGGTGATCTTACTTCTAAAGTAGCATATGAAGGTATTGGAGATACCACTAAAGCTGGTACTTTTGAAATAATATATAGTGTCACAGATTCTGTAGGTAATGAGGTACATACAATACAAAAAGTATTGGTGAAGGATAAAGATACTAGAAAAGCTAAAGGCGTTGCTAATAACAGTAATATCCCGAACAACAGTAATACCGATAAAAAAGAATCTACATATAAAGAGCTTCCCAACACAGGTGCCAGTACAACTAACAGTGCAACAATGGGCATATGGATGGTTATTGCAGGTACAGTACTCACTTTGGCTCGCAAATTTAGACAGATACAAAAATAACAGTAGGGATTATTTCTTACACAATAATTATTAGATAAATTTTTTACTTAATAAGATTTTAGTATTTAAGTAGTGTATTTGGCTTCTATAAAACTTTTTGCTTGGACGCTATTTTGCCTACAGACCTACATTACATATAAAGCACGTTACTATTCTCATTCAAATAAAAGAATAGTAACGTGTTTTTTGATTTAAAAATAGCCTAAATTCAAAAGGTCATGAGTGTGGAAGTAATTCTAATCTGCCATTGATAAGTTACTAAAAACACTTAGTTTTAATAAAAGTTTAACTCTATATGACAACATGAGATTTTCGGTATTTACCAGGTGTTTCATTAGTGAATTTTTTAAAAATTTTAGTAAAATAGCTTTGATCACTAAAGTTGAGCGAAGCACATATGTCTGATAAGGGATAGGTTGTGAAAGTTAATAATTTTTTTGCTTCTTCGATTCGTTCATGTTGTATGTACTCAATTAATGAAATACCGACTTCTTTTTTGAATAATATAGATAAATAATCTGAATTTACGTTTGCAAATTTAGCAAGTTGTTTAACTGATATTTGATTGTAAATATTTTCAAAAATATAGTTTTTGCAAATAGCGATAGTCTTTGAGTATTTCTTTACTTTTTGTGCTTTTACACGGTCTGCAAAAGTACAGAAAACATTTCTTAATAAATCCCAAACAGATTCTGTGTCTTTTAAATCCTCTGTCTTTTGGATGTGTATATCGTAAATCTTGTAAGCAATCCCGGAAGGAAGTCCTCCTTTTATAGCATATCTAGTAGCAAGTGTGATGGATGAAATACAAATGTTTTTATGACGTCTTAATTGATGGAATGAAGATAAGGATGAAAGAGTATCTTGTTGGAATTCGTAATAATATTTGAGTACGCTTTCTTTATCCCCGTTTTCTATAGCTCCAAGTAGTTGGTTCTCTATATACAAATTATGACAGATAGATTCGTTTTTTTGCATTGAAATATATACATCCTCGTTTAAGATACTGCTATGATTTACATGAAATGAGTCACTGTTATTTGAAAAGGTACGTACATCTGATTTTTTTTTGTAGAGAATGTTATAGAACAATATTGCTATATTTACAAAGAAATTTTGATCTTTGACTGACAATGAAAAATAATAATCTCTTGTTCGTTTATAATTCGAAATGAAATTAAGGTTACTATCCGTTTTACTTGTAGAAAAATTTACATGTGTCAAGGGCCCAATAATAACAGTACCGTTCACCATATAATGACTCTTTATGTGAATTAAAATGAAGTGCCCTAAATATTGGTGAGATCTGAAGATGGGCGAATTATTTGAATCATTTTTTTGAAAAAGCACATGTAACTGTTCTATTTTTGATTTATAGAACGAATGTGATTCATCTTTTGATGTAAATTCTAAAAGAATATTTTTGTTACAATCTAAAAAACAAACTGGAATTTCAAAAGATTGGAAAAACAGATTACAAATGTACTCTATCTCAACTAGACTGAGCTTTTTATTCATATTATTCCTCCTTACAGTTGTGTGTAATAGTTGAATGTTTATATATTCCTTTTTTTCATAAGTAGAAACGGAAAAACTTTATCTATAAAAATTATAAACTTCTAAGAATAATACCATAATTTAACATGATTAGCACATATTATTTGAATATAAAGGTAATAGTTTTAGGGAGTAACGTAAAATATGAATTGTCACACTTATTCGTTGTTCATTGTTTATATGTATCAAAAATGATTAAGATTGGATTTTAAATAGGGATAGGAAGGGAGAGATTAATGAATTGAAGTTAAGTTAAGTAATTAATGAAAATTTGCGATAGAAGTTAATATGTAACGATTTTTGAAGTAGAGATATAAGTGCAATTCAGGGAAAAAACTACATATATCATACGGAGAGACAACGTAATAATAGAAAATAAGAAGAGTGAATAAGTGATTGTAAACAATGGATTGTTGGACGACTATGTTTTAGGTTACTCGTTTAAATCTGGTACTTGGCACACTATTACTTTTAAGAGGGTAATAGTAATAAAGAGATTTTTAAAATGATAGAAGTAGTAAAGGGGATAAGAGAAATGAAAAAAATATTTAGTGTGCTTTTAGTATTTTTCTTAACATTTTCTACATGGTCTAGTGTATTAGTAAAGGCAGCTTCACCATCCAAAGGTACTTTAACGATTCATAAATATGAACAAGAAAAAGATGGCGCATCGGGGCTAGAAGGTGATGGCTCTGCAAATCAAGAAGTACCAACAAATGCGAAACCATTAAAAGGTGTAACGTTTGAAGTGAAAAGGGTTGCGTCGTTTGAAAAAATTTCAAACGATGGGAAAATCGTGAAAGAAGATGTGAAGCCTGTAATGGGAGCAACTCCAACTCAAGTAGTAACAGATGATAACGGACAAGCTGTATTAAAAGATCTTCCGCTAGGACGTTATGAAGTGAAAGAAGTGGCAGGACCTCCGCATGTTAACCTAAATCCAAATACGTATACAGTGGATATTCCATTAACGAATAAAGAGGGTAAGGTACTAAACTATGATGTTCATATGTATCCGAAAAATGAGATTAAACGTGGTGCAGTTGATTTAGTAAAAACTGGTGCAAATGAAAAAGCATTAGCAGGTGCAGTATTCTCTTTATTAAAAAAAGATGGTACAGAAGTGAAAAAAGAGTTAGCAACAGATGGTAATGGGCATATTCGCGTGCAAGGATTAGAGTATGGGGAATACTATTTCCAAGAGACAAAAGCGCCGAAAGGGTATGTACTAGATCCGACTAAACACGAGTTTTTTATAAAGACCTCCGGAACTATTAACGAAGATGGAACAATTACTTCTGGTACAGTAGTTAAAGTAGAAGTGCAAAACTATGAAGAACCAAATATTGATAAAAAGATTAACGGGAATTTGGAAGCGCTACCAATCAATCCGTTAACTAATTACAATTATGATATCAAAACATTAATTCCAGAAGACATTAAAGAATACAAAAAATATGTAGTAACAGATACTTTAGACGATCGTTTAATGATTCAAGGAAAACCAGTCGTAAAAATTGATGGAGCGGAAGTAAATGCAAGCATTGTAGAGGTAGCTGTAGAAGGCCAAAAAGTAACAGCCACAGTAAAAGATTTCACAAAGTTAGATGGTAAAAAAGAATTTCATTTACAAATTAAATCACAAGTAAAAGAAGGAGTACTATCTGGTTCGGAAATTTTAAATACAGCAAAAATTGATTTTATAAATAAAAATGATGTAATTGGAGAAAAGGAATCTAAACCTGTAGTTGTTGTTCCGACAACTGGAATTATCGAGTTAACAAAAGTTGATGGTGCTGATAAGAAGAAATTAAAAGGTGCGGAGTTTGTACTTAAAGATAAAAATGGAAAAATAGTTGTTGTGGCAGGTAAAGAAGTCACAGGTGTATCAGATGAAAATGGTGTTATTAAATGGACTAACATTCCGTATGGAGACTATCAAATTTTTGAAACGAAAGCACCAATTTATACAAAAGAAGATGGTATAACAGCTTCATATCAATTATTAAAGGACCCTATTGATGTAAAGATTAGCGAAAATAATCAAACGGTTAAATTATCGATTGAAAATAATAAAAGTGGATGGATTCTTCCTGTAACGGGTGGTATCGGAACGACTCTATTTACTGTACTAGGTCTTACGTTAATGGCTACAGCGGCATTTGTTTTCTTTAGAAAAAAGTTTGCTAATAATTAAGGTTTTAGGAACATGTAACCAAGTGATGTGAAAAGGGGAGAAGCAAAATGCTTCCCTCTTTTCAATATTTTAGTATATACAGAGGTGGAAATATGAAACGAAATCTTGTTTTAGGAGGTATTTTTTTATTTGGATTAGCTATTTTTTTATATCCTACTATTAGTAATTGGTTGGCAACTCGTGCACATTATTCTGAGATTAGCTCCTACGATAAGAAGATCAAAGTACTACAAAAGAAAGAAGTTGAACGTAGGGAAAAAGAAGCAACCGAATATAATAAACAAGTTCAAACTTCCATGAAAACATTTGCAGATCCATTTTCTGAAGAAAAAAATAATCATCAAGCGTATGCCGATGCGTTAAATTTAGGTGATGTAATGGGGTATATTGAAATATCGAAAATTAATATAAAACTGCCAATCTATCAAGGGACCTCTGAGGAAGTATTGAGTCGCGGGGTAGGTCATTTAGATTATTCTTCACTTCCAGTAGGTGGAGAAAATACGCACACTATTTTAACAGGGCATCGTGGTTTACCATCATCAAAATTATTTACAGATTTAGATAAGTTGAGTGAAGGAGATCTTTTTTATATTCATTCTTTAGACAAAATTCTTGCTTATAAAGTAGATCAAATTAAAGTAGTGTTACCACACGAAACGGACGATTTAAAAATTGTGGAAAATAAAGATTATATAACATTAATTACATGTACGCCTTATGGAGTAAACACAAATAGATTACTGGTTCGAGGTGAGCGTGTGGAGTTTAACGAGAAAGAAAAACAAAAAATGGGTAAAGAGATATTTATGTTTAATAAGTGGACCGTAGTAATCTTAATCCTATTATTATGTGTGTTACTAGTCGCAATTTATAAGAAAAAATTAACTCGATAGAATGAATTTATTTATCCTGTATTAATGGGCAGTGGGACCGAAAATCCAGAGATAAGTAAAGAAGGTATATAGGGGATGAAGTAAATCCTCACTGAAAAAATTTTCACTTTATTCGACTGTAGAAAAAATACGGTAAAGGTGGGAACAAAGGAATTGAGGTTACAATTAAAGTTGGTAAGTATTCATTTTATGGTTTTGTTAATGTTATGTGTAAGTTTTGTCGTATATGCACCAAAAGAAGCATATGGATCCACGACTAACTTAGAAGGTCTAGGGGATATATCGCGTTATAATGCTGTTGTCTTTGGTAACCATATAGCAGTAGGTGGAGACATTGAAGGAGCAATTGCAGTTCAAGGTGATATGGATGCATCTGGTTATACAATTGTAGGTGCAGCAGCGGGAACATCTAATATAGTTGGGGAAAAATGGGATGATGAGAGATATCCATCCTTGTTATTGTCTGGAAAATTTAAAAAATCAAGAGAGGAATCTTTTATCATTCAAAACGGAATAGTCGTAATGACAAAAGAGAGTGATCCAGATCGTATCATACAATCTTCTTATGATCGTATCGTTTATAAAGAAAAACTAGAAATTGACGCGAAATTTAATGAATTTTACAACATAGTGAACCAAGTCAGTAAAAATGCAGGTCAATATAAAACGAATACCCCAATTCCAAATATGAGTTATGGAATCGGAAAAGATATAAACAATCCTAATATTTATGTTTCATCAGAACTGGTAGGGAAAATCAATTTAGATATAAGAGATGTCTTTTTACCTAATGCTAAAGGAAAAGATTTTATCGTTATGTATTCGGATGCAATAGAGGTTACATTTAAAAATGGTGCTATCTTATATGACACGAACAATATTGGTAGGGCTACAGATATAATTCCTACATCACAACCCTATTCTCCTAATTCACCGTTCACTGAGTTATACGGGAAGGTGATTTGGGTTTTTCCTAATGCAAAAAAGATCACAACAGAGGGATATGGTGTCGTTGGGAGTGTGTTTGCTCCAAATGCTGTATTAGAAACAAAAGGCGGTTCGATTAATGGACAAGCATTTGTCGGTGCAGTACAACAAACTGGTGGATTTGAATTTCACAATTTCAAATTTAATTGGCAACATTGGAACAAGCCTAGTACAGGAAAAGTAAAGATAAAAAAAGTAGATAGTAATAATGATAATAAAGAATTGATGGGGGCAAAGTTTCATATTGAAGATTCAAATAAAAAAGTAGTTGGTGAGTTAGTAACAGATGAAAAAGGGGAAGCGATATCAAAAGAATTACCAATAGGTAACTATACTCTTGTGGAAACAGAAGCGCCTAAAGGTTACGAATTATTAAAAGATAAAATAGCTGTAAAAATAGAAAAAGATGCAGTAGTAGAAATTAAAATAGGAAATAAGAAATTACCAGATCCGATGGGGAAAATGAAGCTAGTGAAAGTAGATACGGGAGATAAAAATAAAAAGCTAGCAGGAGCAAAGTTTCATATTGAAGATTCAAATAAAAAAGTAGTTGGTGAGTTAGTAACAGATGGACAAGGAGAAGCGATATCAAAGGAATTACCAATAGGTAACTATACCCTAGTGGAAGTAGAAGCACCTAAAGGTTATGACTTATTAAAAGATAAAATAGCTGTAAAAGTAGAAAAAGATGTAGTAGTAGAAAGTAAAATAGGGAATAAGAAATTACCAGATCCAATGGGGAAAATGAAGTTAGTAAAAGTAGATACGAGCGATAAAAATAAAAAGCTAGCAGGGGCAAAGTTTCATATTGAAGATTCAAATAAAAAAGTAGTTGGTGAGTTAGTAACAGATGAAAAAGGAGAAGCGATATCAAAAGAATTGCCAATAGGTAACTATACCCTAGTGGAAGTAGAAGCACCTAAAGGTTATGACTTATTAAAAGATAAAATAGCTGTAAAAATAGAAAAAGATACAGTAGTAGAAATTAAAATAGGGAATAAGAAATTACCAGATCCGACTGGGCAATTTGAAATTGAGAAAGTTGATGATAAGGATATTAATTTAAAACTAAAAGGTGCTGTATTTCAAGTATTAGATAAAGAAGGTAAAGAAGTTACTAGATTAACAACGGATGAAAAAGGAAAGGTGATTTCCAACCAGTTAGTACTTGGAAAGTATATGATTAAAGAAATAAAAGCGCCAAACGGTTATATGTTACTTAGAGATCCAATAGAAATAGAAATTACAGAAGCGGTAAGGACACAAAAACTAACAGTGAAAAATGTGAAAAATAATTGGGTAATTCCTAATACTGGTGGCAGCGGAACAACAAGTTTTTACGTGATTGGTTTTGTGCTAATGTTTGGTGTGTTATGCTTATATAAGAAAAATCGTATATAAATAGTATAAAAACAGTTGTGTATTATGAACTGATTCCATAAAGTTAGAAAATCGTTTGGTTAGAAAAATTTCCAGCATGAGTTCGGTATTGTACTGGATTCATGCTATTAAATTTGTTGAAGAAGGAAGGATAATAGTAAACATAGAATATATTAATAAATCAAAATGTTTACGAGGTGAAAGTGATGGCAACAAAACAAGATGAAATTAAAGTAGTAGTCGGCGCTGGCGTGTTTAATAATAATCCAGGTTGGATTCAAACACAAGAAGATGAACTTAACTTATTAGACAAAGCTACGTGGGAAGAAAGATTTGAATACAACTCTATTTCAGCTATTTTAGCTGAGCATGTATGGGAACACCTTACTTTTGAAGAAGGTATAAGAGCAGCTGAAATTTGTTATGAATTTTTAAAGCCAGGAGGGCATATTCGTTGTGGTGTTCCTGATGCATTCTTCCGAGATGAAGCATACCAAAACATAGTTCAAATAGGCGGACCTGGCCCGAAAGATCATCCAGCAGCAAGTCATAAAATTGTTCATAATTATAAAACATTAACGGAAATGTTTAAATTTGCTGGATTTGAGGTAGTTTTACTTGAATATTGTGATGAAAATGGTCAGTTTTATTACAACGAATGGGATGCAAACGACGGTGTTATTTTCCGTTCGAAAAGGTATGATTCTAGAAATAAAGGTGAGAAGCTTGGTTTTCCATCTTTAATTGTTGATGCGATTAAGCGGTAAGTCATTCAATAAAAGCAAGGGTTAATACTATAATTTCATGAGTCGCAAATGCGGCTTTTTTTATTGGTGTGTAAGTCTATATTTAATAAGGAAACGGATATACATGATAATTATTTTTCAACATTATATAACTCGACTTGGAAAATATTTAAGTTTTTCTCATTACCATTAACTTTAAATTAATACTTCGTTGACATAAAGATTTATTTTATATTTATATTCGTGTAAAATAGAGTGAGAACATACATTCTGTATAAAGGGGCAATCAATATGATAGCTGAAATTGGGAAACTAACTAATGGGTATATTGTAAAATTTGAACGCCGATTTCCAAATACAATAGAGGAAGTTTGGTCTGTTTTAACAGAAAACAGTAAGCTTAAAAAATGGATGTCTAATTTACAAATTGAAAGTCTTAAAACGGGTGGAATAATAAAGTTCGACATGATGGACGGTTCATTTATAAATATTGATATTTTAGAGTGTCAAGTAAATTCAGTACTTGAATTTACTTGGGATAAAGATCGTGTCCGATTTGAAATACATAAAGAAGAAAGTGGGACTCTTTTACTTCTTAAAGAGTACATTCATGTATTAACTGATCATACACCGAAAGATATAGCTGGTTGGCATATTTGCTTAGATCTTTTTTCTTCCGTACTAGAAGGAAAAGAAAAAGAATTTTCTAAAGATGAATGGCAACAATGGTTTGAAACATATAAGGATAAGATCCTTGAAGTGAGAGGGTAATTGTATAAAAAGTTATATTCATTATGTAATTATTACACTGTAAAAATGATTTTAAAGAAAAATAAGAATAGAGGTTAATATGAAAGTAAATCAATTAATTGCTAATAACATAAATAAATTAGATACAGTGATTCCATTTAATAAGTCGTTTGGAATCGCTGGTTTATCAGGCTCAGGTAAAACAACCTTTTGTCAAACGATTGGTGAAGAATCAAAAAAACGATTAGTTTCTTTATTGCCAAAGGCTGAATATCAATATTTATTTCCTAACATTATGCAAACGAATTTTAGTGCTATTAAGATAGAAGATATGCCTTTAGTTCTTTTTCTAGGAAAATCATCGATTTCTTCCAATCCACGTTCAACGATCGGTACACATACTGGTGTTTTCACAGAGGTACGTGAAAAACTTGCTGATGTATTTCATCTTTCACCTGAGGTTTTTTCATTCAATAACCAGTTAGGCTGGTGTACTGGCTGTAAAGGCCGAGGTACTACTAAAAATATTGAGTGTAAAAAATGTAAGGGAAAACGTTATAGCGAAGAAATCGAACAACATAAGATAGATTTATTTGCTAAACCACATACAATTTCAAATATTAATGATTTAAGTGTTGAGTCTATTCTTTCGTTAGCGGAAGAGTTAAAAATTAGTGAAGCAAAGCAACATATACTGCAAAATATAATTAATATGAACATTGGTTATTTAACATTAAATCGAATTATGGGTACGTTGTCAGGTGGAGAGTTAACAAGACTATATTTGGCTGAATTTATGGCAGTAAGCGAAAATGCTGTAATTATTATTGATGAGATTTCAGTTGGACTTGATCATGAAACATTATTACAAATATTAGAAGAGATTAAGCAGTTAGGGTGTAAAAATCAAATTTGGCTCATTGATCATTCAGATACTGTACTGGATACAACAGATGAGCAATTGTTCTTTGGACCTGGTAGCGGAAAATATGGTGGACAAATTGTGAAAGAATCGCCAAGACCAAAACCAATACTGTCGGATCTAAATAAAGAAGTACCAACAGAATACTATACATTCCATGAATTATATTGCCGTAATATCCAAATGGCGGAGTTTCAAATCCCTAAAAATAGGCTTGTGACGGTTACTGGAGAATCTGGATGCGGGAAATCTACACTTGTCAATGAATGTTTAGCTACAGATTTCTTGAAACGATATCCAAAAGATAAATTAGTTATGGTAGGACAAGATCGAAATCAATCCATTACAAGTCGATCAACTGTAGCCACTTTCCTAGATATTAAAAAGAAACTCACAAAGTATAGCGAAGAAATTGATGATATTTTTGAGCGTTCGATTGAGGATATTATAGATGAACTTCCAAATGAAGATATTGCGTATAAACGCTTGAGTCTACTAATTAAACTAGGACTTGGTTATTTAACGTTAGAACGAAAAACACAAACATTATCAACAGGTGAGTTTCAATGTGTTCATTTAGTTTCGGAGTTATTTGCAAACACAAGAAATCCACATACATTATTTATTTTTGATGAGCCTTCAAAAGGTTTATCACAAAATATTTTAAACCAATTTATAGATAGTGTTAGAGGGATATTACAAGATGAATCAGTCTCTATCATCATGATTGAACATAATAGTTATATGTTAGAAAGCTCTGATTATATTGTAGATTTCGGGAAAAGACAGCTTGAATCTATAAAACATCTTGATGTAGTAAGTCATGAAGATTATTATCGTCAAAAAAGCAGTGTGAATAATGCTGAGCAAATACATATTTCTTCAGCACTTAAGCATAAAGAAGGCGTTCACTATTTAGAAGAAAATCATATTCACTATTTTAAAAATGCCGAAAACATTTATAAGGGTGGTATTTTAAAAAGTTTATCATCAATGGCCCGTTTAATTTATAGTGAATATGAATCTGATATAATTGCACCTGTTGTTGCTATTGATCTTGAAAGACATTTATATAGTCAATATAGTTTTTTATATGAAATTGGTGGATTAATTAATCATATTGTAGCTGCTCATCCAACTAATAAAGATACGAGAAGTTTTGATTTCTATTTACAGGACAATCATTGTCCATCTTGTTCTGGACGTCTTCAAATTGAAGTTTTCGATAAAGATATTACAATTCAAGATAAAAACGTTCCATTTTGGGACGGTTTATTCGATCCGGAAATCATGAAAGTATTAAAATTTTATCAATATGAAAAAATAGAATTTCTATTTGAAGAAATTAAAAATGAGCTTGGTCACGATTTATCAAAGAGCTATAATGATATGTCAGAAGAAGAAAAGCATACGTTTTGGTACGGATATTTTGAAAAATCATTTTATGATAAAAAAGGAAAGACACGCAGAACATGGGTAGGATTTAATACGATTATTGGTGGATATATTGTTATTTCTAAAGCAGCTATTAAAGAAGAAATTAAGTCTTCTAAAGAAATGATGACATGTCCAATTTGTGAGGGTACGGTTTTAAATCATCATAAACCGCTTAAATTTGCTAACTTCGATATTCGTGAAATTATCAATCAACCAGTTGATGAAGTGTTGAAAATAGTTGGTGATTTACCTGCACTTCATAAATTAAAGTCTATAGTTGGTGGCGATATGAGATTGACAGAAGATGTTTCTTTATTACCAAGGAAAGCACAAGTGGCACTGAAAATGTTTGAATTAGAACAGGCAAGCTTTTCAAACTATGAAATGGTCTTACAAAATGTCTTACCATTCTGGGACGAAATAAAAGGAAATATCGAATCCATTAGTGTTAATAATCAAGTAACTATTTGTGATTTCCCTAATGTTTATGAAACGAGAGAAAATATTATAGATAAGTATTTCACAAATGGTAAATATAAAAAACTTACGTATGTATATGAAGCATTTGGATACAAAAAGTTAGTTACCCAAATTAATAAAATTAAAAAAAGTAATCCATGTCCATTCTGTAAAGGGAAGAAAGTTATTACTGAAGATAATTTGCATGATGGTGTGTTTAAACTAACAATTCCATGTGTAACTTGTAATACAAGTGGTATTAATGATGAAGGACTAAAAGAAGTGGTTGAGGATGTGGATGTACAAACATGGTTAACTGGAAAAGTTAGTGATGTTGTGGATGAGAGCTTATTAACAGAAGCTGTTGCGCAAATACCAATTTTTAATCGTATTCGCGAATTGGATAAACGAGATATGATGGCGGTTTATGAATGTCTTGAGAGTAATCAGTAAAGTTTTATTAGTTTATGTGTTATTAACATAACTTATATAAAATATAAAACGTATATTCTTTATAATGTTTATAATAACGCAGTATGAGTATTATAAGGTAATGAAAGAAGATCCAATTTCTTAATGTGAAAATTAAGAAATTGGATCTTTTAGTATTTTTATGTCCCGTATACTATAGTTCCAACTAGTATGGAGGAGAGATAAAAAATAATAGGGATGAACAGTTGATATATTATGTAATTATTATATTATAAAAATGATGATTAGGGGTAAAAACAGTTTATTAGTTATATCTTTATTCTTGTTTATTAATCATGTTGTTTTATTGTCTGATTTTTTAAATTTAACAGAAATATATA
>NZ_QORY01000011.1:0-201344 GCF_008368755.1 Bacillus sp. AR2-1 | reverse complement strand
GATCCTTTCTTTCTATTATATATTAACGATTATCAATTGTTTCTGGATATAGATCATGGTTCATCATGCGGTAGTCTGCCATTTGTTCATACTTCGTGCCTGGGCGACCGTAGTTGCAGTAAGGGTCAATTGAAATCCCTCCACGTGGTGTGAATTTCCCCCATACCTCAATGTAACGCGGATCCATTAATTTAATTAAATCATTCATAATAACGTTCATGCAATCTTCGTGGAAGTCACCATGATTGCGGAAACTAAATAAATATAGCTTTAAAGATTTACTCTCTACCATTCTTTGTTCTGGAATGTAGCTAATATAAATTGTTGCAAAATCTGGTTGACCTGTTTTCGGACATAAGCTTGTAAATTCAGGGCAATTAAATTTCACAAAATAATCACGATTTGGATGATTGTTATCAAATACCTCTAAAATTTCTGGGCTATATTCAAATAAATATTTTGTATTTTGATTTCCTAATAAAGTTACATCTTTTAAATCTTCATCTAATCTTCCTGCCATTTTAAACATCCCTTCTCATTATACTCCGCGTTTATTTCCCCATACTAACGCATGAAGCTGTGGCAATACTTTTGCATTATTCATTTCTTTACAGTTAACCGCTTTTTCAATAAGCCACTCGTATTTATCTAATAATTTTTTAATCAACATCGCATCATCCACAGTTTTTGTATCATCATTCCCTACTTGTAAGAAGAATGGAACATCTGGATAACGTTCGTGCATCTTAACTGCATACTCAAAGTCATAATCGTCAAATACTACTACCTTTAAACTAATATCTTTTCCTGCTAGTTTCTGAATAACAGCATCTAACTTCTGAAAATCAGTATTCATCGTCGAACTTGGTGGTTTTGGAGAAATCGTTATCTCATCAATTTGAAGTAACCAATCTTGCCATTTACTCCCTTGCGTTTCGATTGCCGTCCGCATTCCATTCTCTTTTAATATAGAAAGAAGAAACTCAATATTTTTCAACAATGCTGGATTTCCACCTGAAATCGTAACATGAGAAAAATTTTCACCACCAATTTCTACAAGCTCGTTCCAAACGTCCTCTGCTGTCATCTGTCTAATTTGTTCCTTAGCCGATCCATCCCACGTAAAAGCAGAATCACACCATGCGCAACTATAATCACAGCCAGCTGTACGGATAAACATCGTCTTTTGTCCCACAACCATTCCTTCACCTTGAATGGTCGGACCAAATATTTCTAAGACAGGGATTTTACTCATCGAGCATCCACTCCCGTCTTACTTCCGCATAACTAGTTGGCGTCTCGAAAAGACGAACAAATTCAACACGAGCTCCTTTATATTCGTTCACACGATTATCTTTTAGTAATGCTTCTGCCATCTTTTCATAAATCCAAACGACCATGTTTTCAGCAGTCGTATTCATTGCTGGTAACGTTTCGTTTAAATAACGATGGTCTAAATAAATTTCTATTTCATTCTTCCAAATTTCTTTTATATCTCCAAAGTCAATCGCAAGACCTATTTCATTTACATATCCACTAATCCCAAATACAACTTTATATGTGTGACCATGTAAGTTTTTACATTTCCCCTCATAACAGTGTAAATGGTGTGCTGCATCAAATGTAAATTCCTTGCTGACCATTACTCTTTTATTATGATATTTGAGCTGTTTACGCTGAATATCCTTGTCCATTTTTTGCAAATTTTCTACGATGCGAAATCCAAAGAAATTATCCATTAGTTATTTGCTCCTTCGCGTTCTTGTAGGTACGTATCTAATCCTGCTTTACGAAGCTGACATGCTGGACATTCACCGCAACCATCACCAATGATTCCGTTATAACATGTTAATGTTTTTTCTCGAACAAACTCGAATGCTCCAAGTTCATCTGATAATTTCCATGTTTCCGCTTTATCAATCCACATAAGTGGTGTATGAATTACGAACGGATAATCCATGGATAAATTTAAAGTAACGTTTAACGATTTCACAAACACGTCACGGCAATCTGGATAACCACTGAAATCAGTTTCACATACACCCGTTACAATATGACGTGCTCCAACTTGTTTTGCTAATACAGCAGCAAATGATAGGAATAGTAAATTTCGTCCATCTACAAACGTCGATGGCAATTCACCTTCTTCATGTGTAATCTCCATATCCGTTCTCGTTAACGCATTTGGAGCAAGTTGATTTAATAGACTCATATCTAGCACCGTATGTTTAATTCCTAGCTCTTTCGCAATTTCCGCTGCACAATCAATTTCTAGTTTATGACGTTGATTGTAATTAAACGTTACAGCTTCTACTTCTGCAAACTGCTCTATTGCCCAAAATAAGCATGTCGTACTATCTTGTCCTCCACTAAAAACAACAACTGCCTTTTCTTTTTTCATTTCACTCATTCTCCTTCTCTACTACGAATAAGAAGAAAGAACG
This sequence comes from Bacillus sp. AR2-1, assembly GCF_008368755.1. Taxonomy (NCBI): domain Bacteria; kingdom Bacillati; phylum Bacillota; class Bacilli; order Caryophanales; family Bacillaceae; genus Bacillus; species Bacillus sp. AR2-1. The sequence continues at coordinate 198,900 of NZ_QORY01000011.1, read as the reverse complement.
TTCTTGAACTGTCACAATAAAAAAACAAAACAATACCTAAAGATATTGTTGTTTCCATAGTTTTTTATAGAGGGAGTTCGCGAACCTCTCCCGTGCAATGCACGGAATTCCTTCTTTCATTGACAAAGCTTATTGTAACATATTGTATACTACCAGAAAAAATTTCTGATTTTTCCGCTATTTTTCATTTCATTTCTTTCATTTTATAGTATGATGAATTTAATGCGAGAAGAGAGGAGGCACCCCACTGAAACCCTTTATTATTTATCTCTTTCTAAATATATTATTCATCCTTGTTACAATGCTCGTATACCATTTATTTTGGAATCAAAAAGGGAAACGTTCTCCTAAATTAAATTCAGCTATATTTATTGCATTATGTTGCCTCGCTACCATACTATGTATTACTTTCGGAGCAAAAACAAATTATGGATTTCAATTTGATATGCGCCATATCGTATTAATTGTCGGTACATTAACAGGGGGCCCTATTGCTGGTGCTTCCATCTTAACTGTATTAAACATATACCGCTTCTTATTAGGGGGAATAGGTGTTTTCCCATCCCTTATCGCTTCGGTTCTACTGTTTATTGTTCTACTATTAACATACAAACTATTTAACCGAAGTTCTAATCGAATAAAAATAGCACTCGCTATCTTTTACAGTCTCATATTTGGCTTGGGCTGGGTACCTTCTTTCCTCTCAGAGGTTACAAATAGCGCCGATTACATACCCCATATTATCGTGTACGAAATATGTACAATAATTGGAACAATCCTTATTTTATATTTGCTACACATACTACAAATGCAAGTTCGTCTTCAAAACGAACTTATGAATGCCGAAAAATTCCATTTAATTGGAGAAATGGCAGCGTCCATCTCTCATGAGATTCGCAATCCATTAACTTCAACAAAAGGATTTTTACAACTCTTGCAGTCAAATACATGCACTGAGCAAGAGCGAAAATTATATATCGACATAGCCATCAACGGAATCGAACAAGCAAATCATGTTCTTACAGACTACTTAACTTTCGCGAAACCAAGTATTGAAAAAGAACAACAGTTACAAGTAGAGGAAGAATTATTGCATGCCTTATCTTTAATCACACCTCTTGCTAATTTAACAAATGTTCGTATCCACTATATCAAACAAAGTACATCTTTCTATATCGCTGGTGAAAAACAAAAACTAAACCAATGTTTATTAAATATTTTAAAAAACTGTATTGAGGCAATGCCTACAGGCGGTGATCTCGTACTCACTTTAGTTCCAGACCATAAGCATATACAATTGTATATAAAAGATACAGGAGTTGGTATGGATCAAGAACAAGTAAAACGCCTTGGATCCCCTTTCTACTCAACGAAAGAAAAAGGAACTGGTCTTGGAATGATGGTCGTATTCAGTGTTATTCAAGCTATGAACGGAAAAATTGATATTATAAGCGAAAAAGGTACAGGTACAACCTTCTTATTAACTTTTCCACTCATACAAAAAACGTGATGAAATACTCATCACGTTTTTTCTGTTCCTTCAACTAATTCAGCAAAGGCTTTCACTTTACCATGTGGTTTTTGATTTTCTTTACGTGCTTTCCACGCGCGCTCTTCTTCTTTCTTTTTCTTTGACATACATTTCAACTCCTTCTGTTCTTTCTCCATGTAGTATTCCAAAATAAGAAAGAAAACTATGCACGTATCAAAAAAGAAGTGGTCTCCCACTTCCTTCTGATTATCGTTGCAAAATTGCGTGTTTCGCCTCTTTTAACTGCGTAAGATGTCTTTGTTCATGCAAATCAAGAAATTGAACCCACTGATACAAATTCAAATCATTAAAAATAGGATGCTTTAATCCATTTTCAAATAAATCTTTTTCATCTATCACACTATGAAGCGCGTGTAATAGTTCTTGTCGTGAATGTTCTAGTAATTGAATTCCTTGCTGTTTTTTCATTAACGTTTCTGTTGGTTCCATTTGCTGAGGAGCTTCTCGTTTATGTGTGCGATCAAGCGTAAGTTGGAGGTCTTTAAATGGAGTCGTGTTTCTTTCATTTTTTTGTAAAGCATATACAAGGGCAGATGTAACTGATTGTTCAACTAAATGCAAGTGATGCAAAATTTGAATAATACTCCATTTATCACGGCGTGGCTTTACATTCACTTCTGTATCATTTAACATTTCAATTTCTGATAATAGCGTGCTTCGAGTAGACTGTAATGAGTTCAACAAACTTTCTAAACTCACATCCATATTAGATTGAAGCATACTTCTTTCCCCCTTTTTGTTGGTGAAAAGAGGTGCTCCTTATTAGAAACACCTCTTTAGTATTCTGAATTTTCTTTTATTATCTCATCATTTTCTCGTTATGTCGATGTTAAACATGTGAAAAAAAGCGCATGTTTTTTACAATTTTGTGTCGTCAATCGCACGTAGCCACGCTTCAATTTCTGTAATGACACTTTTCACACAGCCTTCAGCAAATGGTGATGTTAAATTTGCAACTTCTACTAATTCCAAGAATGATTTACTTCCACCTTGTTGACACAGATTCACATAATCTTCCCATGCCTCTTGTCTATTATCTCTTGCACGTTTCCAAAATTGCAGTGCGCAAATTTGTGCTAATGTGTAGTCGATATAGTAGAACGGCGAGCTATAAATATGTCCTTGACGTTGCCAGAATCCACCGCGCTCTAAATAATCATTATCTTCATAATCACGATGCGGCAAATACTTTTTCTCTATATTACGCCATGCTGTCTTACGCTCTTCTGGTGATGCTTCTGGATTTTCATATACATAATGTTGGTATTCATCAACAGATACACCATACGGTAAAAACAGAAGTGCTGAACTTAAGTGAGAGAAATAATATTTATCTGCATCTTCTTCAAAGAATGACTTCATCCATGGCCATGTAAAGAATTCCATACTCATAGAATGAATTTCACATGCTTCATACGTTGGCCAATTGTATTCTGGAATTTCAAACTTACGACTTTCATATACTTGGAAAGCATGACCAGCTTCATGTGTTAATACATCAATGTCGCCAGATGTTCCGTTGAAGTTTGAGAAAATAAATGGCGCTTTATAATTCTCAATATATGTACAATATCCGCCACCAGCTTTTCCTTTTTTCGCAACTAAATCTAATAAATCATTATCTAGCATGAAATTGAAAAATTCATCCGTTTCAGCCGATAACTCTTTATACATCGTTTTCCCATGATTAACAATCCAATTCGCATCTCCTTTTGGAGTTGGATTACCAGTAGCAAACTCAAAGTTTTCGTCGTAGTATGCTAACTTCTCTACACCAATACGTGCTTTTTGTCGTTTTCTTAACTCCGTTGTAACGGGAACGATATAATCTAGTACTTGCTGACGATAATTCGCCACCATTTCCGCATTATAATCTGTACGGTACATTCTTGCATATCCAAGTTCAACAAAGTTTTTGAAACCTAAAGATTTGGCGATTTTCGTTCTCACTTTAACAAGCTCATCATAAATACGATCTAACTCTTCCTCATTCTCAGCTAAAAATCCGTAATATGCTTCACTTGCTGCTTTACGTTCACTTCTTTCTTTCCCTTGCATAAACGGAATCAGTTGCGATAACGTTCTTTCTTCTCCTGCAAAGTCAATTTTTGCAGATGCTAATAACTGTGTATATTGTGAAGACAATTTATTCTCTAATTGTAAATCTTTCACAACTTCATCAGAGTATGTTTTCAAATCACACTCCGCTAAAGCAAATAATTGCTTTCCATAATACGCTTCTAATTCTTCACGGAATGGAGAATGAATTAACGCATTATAATACTTTGTACCATATCCTTGTACAACTGGAGAGAATTCATCAAAGAAATCTTGCTCTTCCTTATAAAAAGCATCTGTCGTATCAACAGAATGACGAATGTAACAAAGGTTCCCCATTGTACCGAAGTCGTTGCGAATTTCGTTAATTGAATTGATGACTTGTTTTTGTTCTTCTACCGTTTTTACGTTATCAAACTTCTCTAAAGCAACGGTAAACTTTTCTTTTAATTCTTCAATATTTGGCCGTTTATATTCATAGTCTTTAAATGACATGAACGAGCCTCCTCTCCATTATGTGCATCCTTACTATAATTCAATGCTTACTTACAAATCTCCTCTTATTCTTCAACAAAATACGGCAGATGCTGTCATAATTACATGTAAACAAAAGAACCTTGGATTTCTTTATCCAAAGCTCTTTTGGAACATACTATTATTTTTCATATTTTCCAATCTTTTTTAATAGAGCAAGTAATTCATCCTTTTCCTGTTTCGTTAACATTTCAAAAGACTGATGTATAACTTGCTCATGCCCTGGAAAAATAGAAGCAATAAAGCTATCTCCAGATTCAGTTAGTTGTGCATAAATAACACGTCTGTCATTCGGGCACGGAATTCTCTTTACTAGTCCCTTTTTCTCTAGCTTATCTACAACATATGTAATGCTGCCACTAGCTATTAAAATACGCTCACCAATTTGCTGAAGTGGTTGACCGCCTTTATGATATAACAGTTCTAATACAGCAAATTCAGTTGGATTTAACCCGTTACTTTGTATAGATTTATTTGTAGTATCCATAACAGAACGATGTACACGAGATAATGCAATAAATACTTTTAAAGATTGAGAAATATCTTCTCGTTCATTATTTGATGTCATACAACTTTCAACCCTTCACTTAAATTCTCAGTAATAAAAAGAAAAAACAACTTAGTACTTCATATAAATTCCGAATGAGTATTCACTCATTCATTTCCTCTCCCCAAATATATTATGAATGATTCTTGAATAAAAACATGACAATTTTAACATAGTTTATATATAATGATAATAAAAAAGAAGGAGTACCAAATTTGAAAGTCAAATTCCACAGCATAGTTTTATATATAGTGCTTGTTATCCTACCAACGATAGGAATTGGTGCTACATTTTATTCATATCATTCGTATAAAATGAAACAGGAAAACAAACTATCTGCTCACACGGTTCTCTTTTTATATAGAGACTATTTAGATCATCACCTTGGTGAAGCAATTTCTGCATTAAAAATGCTCTCAAAGGTCGTAGGAACCGAGACTGGAAATATAAATGGAGTTAAACAAATTGTACATGATACAGATGGAAACGATGCACGTTTTTCTGGTTTATATTACGCTACACCAGAAGGCATCATTACAATCGCATCCGAAGGCGACCGACCACCTGTTGATGTCTCAGATCGCAAATATATTCAAGACGTATTGCAAACGAAGAAAACAACTATATCATCAGTCATTACAGATCGTGTTCTTGGACATCAAGCTATTATGATTGCTTCTCCCATTTTCAATAAACAGAAGGAAATCTCAGGCTTATTGTTAGCAAGTTTACGCTTTGACTACATTTCAGCATCTTTAAATGCCATTAAGCCACAATACCATTTTGAAGTAACTGATAAACATGATGTAGTTTTTCTCACCGATGATAATAACGAAACAAGTGATGCGCATTCTAATATGCTTACTACCCCACTCAAAAGATTAAATTGGAAGGTCTCTGTTTCTCCATTGCCTATCCATCAAAAAACTTTATATCAGTGGGTTGCAATAGAGTGTATAGCTACTTTATTTTTAATGTCTATTTTATTTTTACTTGCTCAATATATGTTGTTAAAACGTCAAACAAAACTGGAAAGACAACAAAATGAACTACAAAAAATTGAATTGGTTGGAACTTTTGCAGCTAGTACAGCCCACGAAATCCGTAATCCTCTTACCGGAATTAAAGGGCTCGTCGCTCTATTAAAAGAGAAATATAAAGATGAACAAGATCAGTTCTATTTTTCCATCATCGAACAAGAAATAGAACGGATTAATGAAATTGTAAGCGAATTTCTTATTCTTGGAAAGCCAACTGCTATCATTGAACAAACATATGATGTGAGAACCATTCTAAATGAGGTAGCATTAATTATTCAATCTGAGGCGAATCTACATAACATTGTATTCCATTTACATTTGCCAGACCATCCTGTTCATATCCGTTGCTCAAAAGACCATATGAAACAAGTGGTTTTAAACATTACAAAAAATGCAATTGAAGCCATGAATTCTGGTGACACACTGACCATTTCCGTAACGAACAATGAAACACACGCACAATTGAAAATTACAGATACTGGAAAGGGAATTCCGAAACATATTCAAAAACACCTCTTTCATCCGTTCTTTACTAATAAAGATACTGGAACCGGTCTTGGACTTGTCATATGTAAACGAATTGTAGAGATGTACAATGGGCATATTTTTATTGATAGTATAGAAAATGAAGGAACGACAGTTCATATCGAAATTCCGTTACACCTAGTATAATTATCCTTATCCCAAAAGGGTAATTATACTTATTTCATAAAACCAGCCACAAGCATTCGCCAAAAATTACTTGATTTCCCTTCATACCCAATTTGAAAAATAGGTACCTTTATAATTGATAACCATTTTGGTGTTTGTTTTTCTTTATAACACTGGTACTGTAAAATAAGCTTGTCCAATTCTTGACTCACTTGAATTGTCTCCATACTATTTAACCCACTTGTTAAACCTAATTGAATCATTTCTTCACGTTTCATATGAATATCACGTGAAAGCTTTTCTAATGTGTACTTCCTTTTTACAGTAAACATCCATATCCCCCTTATTATACTTCCGTGCTCTCGACTTTACTTCTCCATCGGCCTTTTAACTACTTAATCATATTTGAATTTGAAGAATCAGAAAATTTAACATTTTCTCCCTGTAATTTACAAATCTTTACCCTCACTTTGAGAATTATTACAAATTATTCTATCTTTGTAAATACATTCGCAATAATAGACATTTTTTTCATCTTCTTTTTTTACAAATACCAATTAAATAGCGGATTCTCTATTTTCCATATACTTTTCTTCGACATTTTTTGTTTAATTTATATAAAAACGCAAAACATAATGATGATTGATAAAGTGAAATTTAATCATTGGGGATTTTGTCCATTCCTCACTGCTCGCAAATAGCGGGATAAAATAGAAAGGAAATATTTATATGCGCAAATATACGATTGCATTGCTTATATTTACTATGTTTTTACCATCCTTCTTGTTTCCTGTTCAAGCAAAGGCCCATACAAACAAAGTCGCTATTGTCATTGATGACTTCGGCAATAATATGAAGGGGACTGATAAAATGTTATCACTTCCTATTCCACTGACTGTTGCCGTTATGCCTTTTCTCCCTTCCACAAAGGAAGATGCGATAGCGGCTCATAAGAAAGGGCACGAAGTTATTATACATATGCCAATGGAACCTATTAAAGGTAAAAAAGAATGGCTTGGACCAAAAGCAATTACAACTGATTTAAGCGACGAAGAAATAAATAACCGCCTCGAACAAGCGATTCAAGAAGTACCGCATGCTATTGGCATGAACAATCATATGGGATCAAAAGTGACCGCGGACGAAAGAATTGTACGACTTATACTTGCAGCTTGTAAAAAACACGGTTTATTTTATTTAGATAGCAAAACAAATCCTAAAAGTGTTGTCCCAAAAATCGGGAAAGAATTAGGAGTGCCTATTATTGAAAATCAATTATTTTTTGATGATGTGTATACGGCGGCACATATTTCAAAACAAGCCCAATTACTCATTAAAAAACTTCAAGAAAAGCCGATTATGGTAGCTATTGGACACGTTGGACCTCCAGGTGAAATTACATCACGTGTTATAGAAACTTCTATTCCTAACATTCGCGCACATGCAGATTTTATTTTTTTATCTGATTTAGCACTATCTCCACCTCCTGTTTCAAAATAAGATTCATTACTCACACTAAAAAGGTACCAATCTGCATATAGCAAATTGGTACCTTTCCTTTTCACCTTAAATATAATCTACATGACTCACCCTGAATCCTTTTTTCTCTATTTTTTCGATTAATTGCTTTAATCTTTTTTCATTTAACTCATCTGCTATATTTACGATAACGCGGCGAATATATTGATCACCGTTATCTAGTGTAAATAATCCACCGATATTAAATGCTTTCAACAATGTCCCAAGTTCTTTAATGGTTCCCTTACAATCTTGTGTTGCAATTGTTAATATATAACCACCCGTCCGCATACCGAATGAATCTTCAATAACATCAAATATATTGGAATGCGTTAAGATACCGACAAATTCATTATAGTCATTTAGCACAGCTAAAAATGGAAGTCGACGAATAACATAAAATGCTCTAAAAAAAGAATCCTTTTCAAAAATAAATGCGGAGGAATCTCCCAGCATATGTTCCGCACTTAATTTCTCTAATCCGCTATTACACTTCTTTTCTAAAAGATCTACTTTATAAATAATCCCTATGAATTTCTTTTCATCTTCTGCTAATACAGGGATTGCTCGAAATCCCGTTTCATTCATAATGTGCAAAGCCTCTTCACCTGAATCGTTCATTTTGCAAAATGTTACTTGCTGTTTTGGCAGAAAATGATATTTAACTCGCAAAATATGTTCCTCCTTACATGTCAACATGTAATCTATATATAATAAGGAGACCTATATTTTATGAGTGAAATTATTTTTAAAACGCTTTCATTTTTTGTTGACTTGTAACGACATCACAAACTTTTTATATAACAGAGCTCTTTGCACCTTTTATCATTAACAACTTTACATGGTAATTCATTAAATATTCTATACCCTCTAGCCATTTTTTCGCTTCTTCTGGAGTTTTCCCCCACACAATCATGCCATAATTATGAACAAGAACTACTCCTCCACCTTCAATAAAATTCGGTACATTATTTTCTAATAAATCAGCAAATTCCTTCTCATCTTCTACAATGGGAATTGTCATTTCTGTTATACCTTCTTTTCCAAAAACACGTTCCACACTACGTTTATCGAATGTTACTTCCCCTTCTTCTCCATATAACTCTGATATTAAATGACTATCTACAGTCTGCACTTGTAAAATACATTCTGCACTACTTTTTTTATAAATATCCGCATGCATAAACGATTCTGCAGCTGGTTTTTCTTCATTTTCAAATACTGGCTCACACATACAATTAACAACAATAAAGTCTTCTTCTGAAAATAACCCTTTATCTCTTCCCTCAACGTTTATTAAAAAAGTTAACGGCTCTTTTGACGTACAGAGTGATAAACTAATTTTTGTACCATAAAACCAATCACGAAGTGCCAATTCAGATTTCACATCTTTTAATTCATTCCATTTTTTTAGAAAAAATAACATTTCGTCACCCCCGACATAATATTAATATAATGTTCGAATCCTTTCTATGTAAAAGGAGTATTTTTTGATTATTCTAAAAATTTAATTGAATTATCACATGATAACGCCTTTTTGTCAATATAGTTTCACAGCTCTTCTTTAAAATGGGCCATCCATATATCTATACTTCCGTCTATTCCCTATTTCATTTTGTACATAAAAAATACGTTATTCTTTTTAAATCAAAGAATAACGTATTTTCTCATCTTTTATTTCTTTATTGCGTTATATAAAAACTGTGCATATTGTTCACGTGTTACGAAATCATCACCTAAAAAGTTTCCTTTTCCATCACCTTTTGATATATTATTATCCGCTAAAGCTTTCACATAGCCTTCTGCCCAATGACCTTTTGGCACATCAGTAAAGCTCTCTACACTCTTTTCATTTCCCTTTAACTGAAATACTTTTTGTAATACTACTGACATTTCATATCGAGTTAATACTCCATCTGGACGGAACTGACCATTATCGTATCCAGTCATAATACCGGCTTGTGCAACTGACTCAATAGCCCCTTCATACGCATTTCCTTTCGTATCTATAAACTTAATTTTTTGTTCCAGATTACGCTCCAACTTCAAGTACTTTTGTATTAAAACCGCTACTTGACCACGCGTAATATTGTCACCAAATCCAAATTCCCCATTTCCATAACCTACAAATAATTTTTCTTTCGCTAAATGATTAATTGCTTTCTCTGACCAATGGCCCTTTGGTACATCTTTAAACTCTATTACTTCTTCAGCTACTTTTTCATTTACAACCTTTTGAATCACAGAACCAGTGAAGAAAATACCTGTATCTGCAAATGGATCTTTCACTCCAAATTCATATACTTTCTCACCTGGTGTACTCCATTTCACTACACCATTACTATACGTACCACCATCACTCTTCAGACGGATTTTTGTAGATACCTCGCCGTCTTTTTCGTATATAGGTACTTTTACTTCTTTATTTACTTCTGTATCCTCTAGAAAGACTTTTTGGTTTTGAACATTAATATAAGCCTTCTTACTTAGTTCTATTACTGGTCTAACATCACGGATTTCATTTGCAACAAAACTTATATATACTAACTTATTCAACTTACTAACTGGCGATAAGTCTGAAATATAATTTGCTTCTAAATCAAGTTTTTGTAAGTTTACTAGATTTGATAATGGAGTAATATCCTTTAACTCATTATTAAGTACATCTAATTCTGTAAGCTGAGTCATTTTAGCAAGTGGTGTCACATCTTCAATTTGATTTTTACCGATAAATAATTTATTTAATTGATTCATTTGATCAATACCCGATAAATCTTTAACTTTATTACGCGTTAATACTAAGTCTTTTAGAGGTAATGAATATAACGGTTTAATATCTTCAATTTGATTACCTGCTAAAGTTAAGTATGTTACATTTTTCAACGCGCTTAATGGAGCAACATTCGTAATTTTATTATTTGCTAAATTCAAGTAATCTAGTTGTTCCATTTTCGCTAATGCTGTTACGTCTTCTATTTGGTTGCCTGATAGATATAAACTTTTTACATTTTTCATTTCAACGAGTGGTGCAACATTTGTAATTTTATTATTACTCAAATCAAGAGATGCTAAATTATCCAGCTTAACAAGTGATGTTACATCTGAAAATTCATTACCACGCAAAGCTAAATGATTTAATTGCTTTAAATTAGCAAAGAACGACGGATCTGTTATCTTCGCATTCGCAACTGTTAAAGATTTTAAATTTGGCATATATTTTAATGCACTATAATCAAGAATCTCATTCGTGTTTAAAAACAAGTCCTTTACTTGTAATAACTCCTCTTTCGTAATTGGTGTATTTAAATCTTTTCTATTAAATACTTTTTTATTAACAAGTTCTCTTAATTTGTTATCTGTTATCATATTTTGACTATCAACTGGATGATCCGTTTCCGTATTGCCTGAATTAGAGTTATCATCTGGTTTCTCTGTTTCTTTGTCACCTACAGTTGGATCTTTAATTTCAAATTGAACTTGATATTTGTGATCATATCCGATGGCCGGAATAAGTATATGCATTTGCATATTATGCTTCTTCTCAAATTCGCCAATTTCAAATTGGACCACTTTCGTTCCATTTTTCCTCTTATCTTCTGATAAAACTTTCACATCTTGAAATACACCAGGTTGGTTTTTATCCTCTATTCTAAGATATTGAAAATAATCGCTATCTTGTATTGTTACAGTAACGATTTTTTTCCCATCTTCAATTGCTACTTTAGGATTTTTTATGTACTGAGAAACCATAGATGGCTCATCTTTTTGATCCTTATATATTTTAATCTCAGTATCGTATGTACGTTCACTAGCTGCTGCCACCGACTGGTTTGCTTCAGCTTTTAGTGCTGCTAATGCTGGAGTAGAGTATGTAGCAAATGGAATTGCTAATGTTGTGGCTACTACTAGCGCCTTAATATAACTTTTTTTCAAAATAATATCCCCTATCATATATAATTTTCATAATTGATAAATGTTATCAATTATCTACAAATAAATGATAATGAATATCGTTATCATTGTCAATGGTAATATTACACTAAGTTTATATTTCCAAAGATAAAAAATAAAAAACCCTTTAATCAAAGGGCCTTTTTACCTAGCGTATGAAGAATTTCACTTTTTTCTTTTTCATTAATAAAACCAATTTTTTGCAAAATATTTGCATACAATACAAGTTTATTATATATCCGTTCTGACATGCTTCTCCCTTCTTTCCTTCGACCAACTTTTTTTGTATTGGTAAATTATATGAAAGAGATGAGAAAATGTGTCCACTTTTTGCATACATACAAATCTTTTATCCCGCTATTTGCGGACAGTAAAACTCCCACCTCAAAAACAGGTGGGAGTTCAATTTATTTAGCAAATTGTCCATTGAATATTATGATTTTTGACTTCCTCTTCAAAACTATAGGGCATTTTCTTATCACAAATTACATGTTGAATACGTGAAAATGCTGCTATTCGATAATTTCCTTTTAACCCTACTTTTGTATGATCACATAAAATATATGTTTTCTCCGCTAATTTCAGCATCGCTTCTGACAGTTTCGCCTTTTCTAATTCAAAACTAGAAACCCCAAAATCAGGTAACAATCCATCAATCGAAACGAATGCTTTATGAAAATGAAATTGCTGGATTACTTGCTGTGAAATAGAACCTGACACACGTGAATGCTTTGGAGATACTTTTCCACCAATAAATAAAACTTCACCGTGAAACATCTTTTTATTAATAGAAGAAATTAATTGTGTAGCTACTGGAAATGAACTTGTTACAATCGTTAAATTTTTACGATGAACAAGATATGGCACCATTTGAAGTGGTGTACTTCCATCATCAATCGCAATCACATCCCCATCTTCCACAAACGTTGCTGCTTTATACCCAATTCTCTTCTTCTCTTCTATATGCAGCATCTCTCGTTCTAACATTGGTGCCTCTATTCCAGCTCCCGGAAGTTGGACGGCTCCACCATACACTTTCTTCAACTTCTTTTCACGATCCAATTCTTCTAAATAACGACGAATCGTCTCTGTTGATACAGCAAACTCTCTCGCTAACTCTGAAACTTTTACTTTCCCTTTAAACTCTACCTTCTCAAGAATGGTTCGCTTTCTTTCTTCACCTACTACAGACATAGCTTCACCCCATTGATTTCTACCTCATACACTGCCTTACTTATACAAAGTTATAACTTTCTTTTTCAGTTAAAATTTCTTCATGAATATGAATACCACGCTTTTTTAGTTCATCAAAAATAATTTGTGGATTTACAAAAGCTTCCTCAGGTGTCACAACACCAACTTTATTTACATTCCCTTTTACGATTAACTCTGTAGCAATCCCAAATGGAATACCGACGTTTCTCGTATAAGCTCTTAATTTTTCCCACCCTACAACAGAACCATCAGATAACGGGTGTGTATGATATAATATGTGCCTTTGTTTCTCATTATTTTTCATACCTATTACTTCTACATGAAGTGCATAACCGTAAATTTCTGTTTCTTTCCCTTCTTTCGATTGCAATAAATACTTCGAAATACAATCCATAATACCAATTTCTTTCCCATTTATGTCAACCAGATCATTACGCAATATACCATAATCATATAAAGCACGTACGAGCTGCATATTTTGCTTTGGCCAAGTTCCTCTCGTCTCTATCAGTTTGACGCCTTTATTTTCTAGTGCTTTTGCTAACGTAATCGTTTCAGAATGCGGTATTATATACTGCGTTGCCTTACCATAAGGCGCCGGTAATTCAATTTCTCTTGGACGCGCAAACGGAGGTACTTGCTTAAACTCACCATCTTCATATACTGTACGCGATGGTAAATGTGGATCATATTCATATGTCGTTGTTTCTGTAATTGATGCAGAAAAAGCAATTGGACGGTACGAGCCATGACTTACACGTACTGACTCTACAGTATCTAGCTGATTTGCTGCATGCATTGCCATCATTTGCGTTACACCTGGCGTCATACCAAAACCGGGTAAACACGTTTTTTCATTTTGAGCAAATATAGAATGAGATTCATTTTCTTCACCAAATCCATTCAAATTCACACCGTGACAACCCGCTTCTGCAATACATCGAGTAGACAATCCATTTAACTTAATTGTCGTACCGTCCATTACAATGTCATAACCTTTCATTTTTGCAACCGTATCCTCGTGATTCGTTACATCTACTTTCACAAAATCAACACGAGGATCGTTGAGCCATTCTACTACTTTCAGGCCCTCTTCTTCATTAAAATCAGCTACTGTAATCGCCTCAAAAGATGAAAATTGCACTAAATCTAAAATTGCTTCACGACAAATTTTACCTGCTCCACCTAAGCAAAATACTTTCAACCTATAACAACTCCTTTAGCGATACTATCAACTAAGCGATGGATATCTGCCTCATGTACATCACCGATATTTCCAATGCGGAATGTATCTACTTTTGAAATTTTACCTGGATAAATAACAAACCCATCGCACTTTAATTCATTATATAACTGCCCAAAATCAAACCCCTCTTCTGGATAAATGAAGGATGTAATAATAGGCGATTGATATTTTTCATCTACTAGTGGCTTAAATCCGATTTCTCTCATTCTATTCACTAATATTTTTTGATTGTTATAATATCGATTGTAACGCGCTTCTACTCCGCCCTCTTTTTCTAATTCAAGTAGTGCTTGATAAAAAGCGTGTACAACATGTGTAGGTGACGTAAAACGCCATTTCCCATTTTGATTTTCCATCGTTTCCCACTGATCAAATAAATCTAATGATAATGAACGTGCCTGCCCTTTACATTTCACCAATTCATCGCGCTTTGCAATAACAAAGCCGAATCCAGGAACCCCTTGAATACATTTATTCGCACTACTAATTAGAAAGTCAATTTGCAACTCAGCGATATTTATTTCAATACCACCAAAACTACTCATTGCATCAACTAGTGTTACTTTTCCGTATTGCTTCCCTAATTTACATACATCTACAATTGGATTGATAATACCTGTTGTTGTTTCACAATGAACAACTGCAATATGTGTAATCTCTTTATCTCGTTGCAATATCTTTTCTACCTCTGCAATATTAGTAGGCTCCCACTCTTCTGTTTGACTGACCACGACATCTATATGTAACAGCTCTGCCATTTGTACAATTCGCTTACCGTACGCACCATTTGTACATACGAGCAGCTTTCCATTTTTAGGAACGACAGATCCAATCACTGCTTCAACTGAAAACGTACCGCTTCCTTGCATGAGAACAGTTGTATATGTCTCTTCTTCCTTCGTTGCTAACGATACAAGCTTAGCTCTTACCTCTTGTACCATTTTGTTATATTCAGCATCCCACGTACACCAATCGTATAACATAACTTCTTTTACTGTTTTGGTTGTTGTTAATGGTCCAGGCGTTAATAATAAATAGTGATTTTCAGTCATGATCCTATTCCCCTTTTATGAAATAATAAGTTCTTGTTTCTCGATATGTTCCATTACGTTTTCGAGTTCCTGCATCGTTTCTATCGTAAAGTGCGCCCCATTTTCAACGAAACGATTGCGAACTACTTCTATTTTTTCACGAAGTTCTACCGGATCCATATTCTCCACTTCCTCTTCAGTTAAGCCGAGTTCGCTACTGCCGAGAATTACCCCCACTGTCCACATACCAGCATTTCTTCCCTCTTTCATATCTGATACCGTGTCTCCAACTTTTATCATATGATTCATTGGATATACACCAAGCTCCATCGCATTTTTATAGCACATCCACGGATACGGACGACCTGCTGGAACATCATCTGGTGTTACAAGAAAATCAGGTTTATACCCTTGTAGTGCTGCTTCTTTTGCTACAATGTCCATCATTTCTCTCGTATAACCAGTCGTTGAACCAATTTTAATTCCTCTTTCACGTAAAGAAGCAATCACTTCTTTTACTCCATTAATCGGCGACGCATAGCGCGGTAAAATAGTGAAGAGAATCTTTTCGAATTCTTCATACATCTCCTGAATGTCTGCTTCTGTTGGTAATTGTCCGAAAATACGATTCCACTCACTCGCAATACGAGGCATCTCTGTTAATGCCCTAACATGATCAATTTTCAATAATCCCATTGGCTTACGGGCTTCTTCTGCAGTAATTGCAACACCGCGTTTATGGAAAATCTCCATAAATACTTCCAGTGGTGCAAAACATCCGTAATCAACTGTTGTACCTGCCCAATCAAAAATAACTGCTTCTACTTTCATCCAATCCATCACCCTTCTTATTTATCTTTTTTGCCATTGTGACGTTCGGTTACGAAGTGCTTTCGTTCCCCATTCATATACAACTCTCACTACAATATTTGTAAAAACAATAAGTACACTCATTGCAGCTGCTGGTGCTACATTTCCTGCATCATCCATATTTACAATTGATACGGCAGCTAGTTTAAAATCAGCTGCATACAGGAATACAACTGCTGAGACAGTTACCATTGAATTTACGAAGTAGTACATTACCATTTCTAAAATGGCTGGTAAACACATCGGTACCGTAACTCGAAAGAATGTTTTATAAAACGGTATCCCCATCGACTGTGAAACAAGTTCAAACTCTCGGTCCAATTTCTTTAAAGCTGTCGTTGCCGTAACAAATGTTACAGAATAAAAATGAATGATATTGACTAGTACTAGCACAGCAATTGTTCCGTATAGAGAATGGAACGGGTTCGTTACGGAAAGTCCAAAGATTTGTATTGTTGGTTGACTAAAGAAGAAGACGTAGCCTAACCCAAGTACTAAACCTGGTATCGCTAAAGGAACGATAGAGAAAAAGTAACCTGCTTTTCGGAAAAATTGTAGCTGATCTATTTTCTCAATCGCATAAGCGAACATAAATGTTAAAACCGCTCCAATAACCGCAGTAATTGCTGAAACAATTACGCTATTTTCAAATGCTTCAAGTCCATCTCCTGTTAAACTGGAAAAATTAAAATGCTCAAATGTAAAGCTCATATTATATGGCCATACTTTCACACTTGCAGCAATACCAACTGCCACAAATAATAGAATGATCATAAGCGTTACTACGCTACAATATACGAACGAAATAACATCTCGTTTCTTATTATTTATTATTCTGTAAGGTACTGATTTGGAAGATAAGAGATTCGCCTGCTTTCTTTGCGTAATGCGATCAACTGCAAAGGCAAATATAGCTGGTATTAATAAAATCATTCCGACAGTTGCACCCATCGGCATATTTTGCTGCCCAATTACTTGCTTATATACGTCAGTAGCAAGTACATTATATTGCCCACCAACAATTTTTGGTGCCCCAAAATCAGTGAAACTAAGTGTAAACACAACGAACATCGCACTAATTAATCCGTACTTTACACTAGGTAAAGTAACAGTGAAAAATTGCTTTGTTTTACTCGCTCCTAACATATTAGAAGCTTCATATAAACGATAATCAGAGCCTTGAAAAGCAATTAATAATATAAGAAATGCTTGCGGAAATGTATACATGACTTCAGCCATTACAATTCCTACTGGTCCATATAAAGGGATTTGTATCCCTTCAAACAAACCAAACATTCCTTTCGTTACTAACCCTTGATTACCAAATAAATATGTAAGTGCGATACCATGCATCATCGTTGGTGCGAATAATGGTAACAACGCAATATATTGAAATACACGCTTTCCAAACACATTCGTACGAGCGATCGCATAGGCGTAAGCGAAAGCGAGTGTCACTGCAATAATTGTTGTCGCGCCCGAAATCCATATCGTATTTTGTAATGATTGAACTAGCGTTGGTGTTGTGAAATATTTACTGAAATTCGCAACACCAATGAAAGCTCCATCTTTATCGTAAAAAGCTTGTGTAAACAATTGTAATAGAGGTAATACAAGCATGATCAAAAACGCGAGAAGCATACCAATAATTAATAGTCTTTGTATCCACTCTTCTTTACCGATACGTCTCTTAATCTTTTTTTTCGTACTTTCTACCTTAAAATCTTCTAACATCTCCATCTATACAATGACCTTCTTTCCATATGACAACATATGATTTTCTGAGAAAGAGATTTGAATCGGCTTTCCTTTTCTAATTGCGGTTGCTTCTACTTCTGATGCCAATATATCCACTACAATTTTCTCGTTATAAAGATGTGTTTTTTCTTCTACGACCCGCACTTCCGTCCGATATACAGATCCGCGAAATTCCATGCTTTCCACAACCGTTTTAATACCATCCTTTTGTACAACTGTTACATGCTCAGGACGAATTGCATGTTCTTCATTGTTTTTCGAAAAGAAATTAATAGAACCAATAAAATCTGCCACAAATGGATTGGCTGGTCTTTGATAAATCTCCTCTGGTGTGCCAATCTGCATAATTTCTGCATGATTCATTACAACAATTTTATCGGCCATCGTTAATGCCTCTTCTTGATCATGCGTAACCATAATAGTTGTTACTCCCACTTTTTCTTGCAAATCACGCATTTCTCTACGTAACTTTTCACGCACTTTTGCATCTAAAGCAGATAATGGCTCATCGAGTAACAAAATATCCGGAGACAGAGCAAGCGCACGTGCAAGTGCTACTCGCTGCTGTTGTCCACCAGACATTTGAGCAGGATATTTATCTTTTACATTCAGCAAATCTACAAGTTCTAACGCCTCTAGCGCTTTCTCTTTTACTTCTGCTTTTCCATATTTTTTTGTCTTTAAGCCATATTCAATGTTTTCAAGTGCTGTTAAATTCGGAAATAATGCATACGATTGAAACACCATTCCAAAATTCCTCTTTCCAGGAGATAATGCTGTAATATCTTTTCCATCCACAGCGATACTACCTGTTGTTGCCTCTTCTAGCCCTGCTAAAATTCGAAGCAATGTTGTTTTCCCACAACCACTTGGGCCTAATAAACATACAAACTCATTTTTTTTCACAGTAAAAGAAATATCTTTTAACGCTGTAAATGCATCAAACTGTTTTTGAATGTGTTGAATTGATAAATATTCGCTCATTTTTTCTCTCTCCCACTCACTTACTTTTTCGGTTCTGCTTTTTGGCCAAACTCTTTTTCCCATTTTTCTAAAATTTTGTCACGATTTTCTGCTGCCCATTTAAAGTCATTCTTTTTGTATAACTTTTCTGTCACATCTTTAGGGAATCCATCTGGAAGTTTATAATCATTTTTAATTGTCGCGAATCCATTTTTCTCGAAGTATAACTTCATTACATCATCAGTAATTGCCCAATCTAAAAATGCTTGCGCTAATTTTTCATTTTTTGCATTATCTTTTTTAATAAGTGCGTTCGCTTCTACTTCCCAACCTAATCCTTCTTTCGGCAATACAACTTCAACTGGTGCACCTTTTTGTTTCTCTTTCAAAGCACTATAAACCATTGATACGCCAACTGGATATTCACCTGCGCCTGCTAATTTCGCTGGTTTTGAACCTGAATGAGTATAAGTTGCCATATTATCATGAAGTTTCTTCATGTAATCCCACCCTTTATCTTCACCCATAATTTGTAACCATGCAGAAACTGTTAAAAATCCTGTTCCAGAAGAAGCTGGATGTGGCATAACAAGCGTTCCTTTATATTCTGGTTTCGTTAAGTCTTCGTATGATTCTGGCATCGGTAAATTTTTCTTCTTTAATTCTTCTTTATTTATAGCAATCCCCGTCATAAATGCCGTATTACCTACCCATTTTTCTGGTTGCTTATCATCTTTAAATTGCGGAAGAACACGATCCGCTCCTTTTGGAGAGTATCCTTTTAACATATCTTTTTTATCTAAAGCTAATAGACTAGACGCTGCTGTTCCCCATACAACATCTGCTTGTGTATTTTTCCCTTCAGCTAGCAATTTCGCTGTAATAACTCCAGTTGAATCACGAACAATGTTCAGTTTCACATCTGGATATTTCTTTTTAAAAGAATCAAGATAAATTGGTACAAGTTCTTCTTCAATCGCTGTGTAAACAGTTAATGATCCAGATAATTTATCATCCTTTACTTTTGCCCCAGCACTTTCTTCTTTCTTTGCACCACACCCCATTAATAACGAAAATACCATTCCAGTTGCTACAGCTTTAAAGATTGTTTTTTTCACTGTCTCTCTCTCCTTTTATAAATCTTATGTACAACTCTAATATAAACAACTAGTGTAAAAGCAGTATTAAACCAACATTAATCTTTTGTTTGTTGTTTGTTTTTGTGTAATACGTTGCTACTTCTATGTTTTTTCTCATTTTTCTGCTAATAATGAACACTAAATTTACAAATAATTAAAAAAACCTTTATAATCCCACAAAAAAATGAGGCGTTTGTAAAAAACGCCTCATTTTTGTTTACCTTTTTTTGAATTACGATTTGCATACTTCGCGCTATTTTCTCCTTCATACTCTAATGCAAATTCTGCATCTGGTAAGCTTTCTTTCGGAGTTTTATTATTGTTGATTGCCGCATTTTGTTTCACTTTTCTTTTTACCAATACATTCACCTGCTCTCAAGAATTCACTTTCTACTCTAGTTTGAAACAACATTAAATAATTATTACTGGCAAGTGTTAACAAGTACATAAGGGCCGCTAGATGGAAATACTACCTATGAAAAGAACATTAGAAAAGGGGCGATTATTTTGAAGAAGAAAGATAAAATCCAGTCACCAATTTTAGATGAAACGCTCCCGCATCAAATGAATTTCCCATCTTTTAAAGGAACAGGAAAGAAGATGCAACAACCTTTCATAAATCAATATGACGTCGTAATCGGAGACAGTAAATATGATTCCAAGAATAGTCCACTTCACAATTGGACTGATGAAGTAGACCCTGCCATTATGGCTGGAGAAGGATGGATTCATCCTACAAATGATATTGGGTGGATTTCAGAAGAAAATCAAGAGTTGCTAAAAAAAGAAGTGGATAATAAGAACGAGGCTTTTATGCATCCGCAATTTGGCATTAACGACTAAAAAACCATTCTACCTCACATAGGTAGAATGGTTTCATACTATCCAATAATAATTCTCTCTTTCGGGTATTTATAGCGAGGTGGCTGTTCTCTTCCCCCACTAGCCAGTATAAATGTTAAAATACCGACACGCCCAATAAACATAAGTACAATGAGTACAAGTTTACCAACAGTTGTTAAATCTGGCGTAATACCTGTCGATAGCCCTGTCGTTCCGAAAGCAGAACACACTTCAACAATTAAACTCATAAGCGGTACATTTTCCGTAATAGATAAAATAAAGAGTGCTGTGGCACATAATAAAATCCCCATCGTCATAACGACAGATGCTTTTAGCACGTCTTCTTCATGTAACTGACGTTTGAAGACTCTAACCGTTCTTCCACCTCTTGCAAAAGTGTATAACGATAATATACTAACAGCAAATGTTGTTGTACGTATTCCGCCCCCAACCGAACTTGGAGATGCCCCTATAAACATTAATATACTCATAAATAAAAGCGTCGGTTGTGACAATTCACGTATATCCATTGTAGCAAGTCCACCGCTTCGCGTCGTCACAGATTGGAATAATGTATAGAAAACTGTTTCATGCCATGACTTTCCTGCTAAAAATTGATTTCGTTCTAGTAAAAAAATCATAATGGTTCCAACGATAACGAGGGCAAAAAATGTTGTTGTCGTCAATTTTGTAAATAACGAAAAGCGGAATAATTGCTGTCGCCTTTTACTAAAGAATTGCTTTATTTCCATTAACACCGGGAAGCCAATCGCTCCTAAAATAATAAGTAACATATGAATCATTTGCACAATATAATCTTTTTTGTACGGAATTAATGATTGTCCAGTTAAATCAAATCCGCCGTTCGTGGTTGCACTAACAGCGGCAAAGAAACCGTGAAAATAAGCTTCTTGCCAAGTTGGAAAATAAAGTAGAAATCTTGTACCTAATAGTATCGCTCCGATAAGTTCTATCGAAATAATTACAATTAAAATAGAACGCATCAATTCTACAAGGCCTGATAAATTCCCTTGATTATGGTCTGCCATAATGAGTCTTCTTCTCTGCAAACCGATCTTTTTCCCCGTTATAATCCAAACAAACGTACCAAGTGCCATAATTCCTAAGCCGCCTAATTGTAAAATAAGGGCTAACATAATAATTCCTGCCGTAGTAAATGTATCTGAAATTGTAACAACAGACAGTCCCGTAACACTTACCGCACTAACAGCTGTAAAGAGGGCATCGATAAATGTCCATTTCACACCAGACTTCGTAACAAACGGGAAACTAAGCAATATCACCGATACAACTACTGCTAATAAATAAAATAAAACAATGAGTTGTACAGGACGTAATTTTTGTAAAAACTTTTTTATATCTCTCATTCCATCACTTCGCTACCTTTTTTCTATCGATTAAATAAAGAAAAATCTTCACTTTCTTTATTTGTAAATAACTGCTCAAATAATTTGGCAAATACCATTCCATACACAGTTCCATTACCTCCATATGGCAATGCGTAAAATAAATTATGTATCTCTTTGTCTTCTTTTAAAATAGGGAGACCATCATGACTACCGCCAAATGCTGCCGCCCAATAGTACTCTGCCTGTATATTCTTATACTGCGGGAACATCTCTTTTACAATGTTAATAAGGATATCACGCTTATGCAATAATTTCGTATCACCAATTGTTTGAATTTGCATCGCTTCATCTAATCCGCCTACAATAATACGGTTTTGATACGTTCGAAAATATAAGTAAGGCCGTGCTGTTTCCCAAATTAATGATTGTTCATGCCAG
Organism: Bacillus sp. AR2-1; assembly: GCF_008368755.1. Classification (NCBI taxonomy): domain Bacteria; kingdom Bacillati; phylum Bacillota; class Bacilli; order Caryophanales; family Bacillaceae; genus Bacillus; species Bacillus sp. AR2-1. The sequence continues at coordinate 176,176 of NZ_QORY01000011.1, read as the reverse complement.
CCTTCAAATGAATCTACCTTATTTGTCACCACTGCATATGATGTTTCCACTGTTGTATTTTTTTCTTTCTTTCCGAAAAGTGCTTCATAACCTGTCGCCATAATAATATTCTTTGCTACAATTTGATTTCCTGTTTTCGTGTAACAAATTAAATCATTTTGGCGTTTTTTTATATGTATGGCCTCTGTATGCTCAAGTATAGTAGCTCCCATTTGATTTGCTTTATGCAAAAGGCTATGCGCTAATAAATATGGATTCACCTCGGCATCACCATGCGTATATAACGCTGCTTGTTTTATAAATGAATACTTCTTCTTCATATGTGAATCGGTAAAATATTCAACCGGGAATCCATAATGGCGTAACGTATTATATTCTTCTTGTAAAAACGATACATCCTCATTTCTACTTGCATAATACAAACTACTTCGCGGAATAAACTGGGGATCAATATCGAGAGTCGGTACAACTTGCTCCATTGTTCGTAACGCTTCGTAACAAAGCTTATATGCTCGTACCCCTTTTTTTTCACCAAATGTATGGATAAGTGAGGTTAGCGATTTATCATGAAGAAATTGTAGTAAACCTGTATTAGCAGCTGTGCTACCACATGCGATTGCTCGTTTTTCAATGAGCGTAACACGCATTCCAATTTTCGCTAACGAATACGCTATATGAGAACCTGCTTCTCCGCTTCCGACTACAAGCACATCACATATCATATCATTTTCTAATGATGGATAACAAGGTATAGAAACTCCTGTATTCCAAAACAACTTACCAGTCATAAGTTTCATAATTATACTCCTAAAATATAAATTTCTCCTTTCTATCTTTTGTTATTTCCCATAAAAAAATCCAACTAACATACGCTAGTTGGACTTTTTATTTTTAATTAGAACGCTCCTCCAGCCAATTTCCAACCGTCGGATATGTTTGTTTTACCGCTGTTCCACCGTAAACGATCGACATATGTCCCGTTGGTAAACATACATATTGTTTATCTGTGCTAGAAATATGGTCTAGCAAAGCTTCTACTTGGCAGGGCAGGGCGATATGATCACGTTTCGCAGAAATATTTAAGACATTCGCCTTAATATTTGCAAGGTCTACCTTTTGTCCACGAATAACGAGTTCACCTTTCACTAATTTATTATTTTGATAAAAATCACGAATCCATTGTCTATACGATTCACCTGGGAATGGAATACCGTCACCAACCCACTTTTGAACTAATTTCCAGCTTTCGACGAAGCGCTCATTTTCTGAACGATCAAGTAAAGCGACATATGGACCTACAAAGTTTGTAATTGGTTTTAACATCTTATTTCCGAAATCAATCATTTCTGGCGGAATATTTCCGAATGTATCAACCGCTTTATCTAAATTGAAGTATTTCTCATCTAATAAAGGACCGTATAATCCTGTTTCAGAGAAATCAAAAGGACTTGTCATAAAGATTAAGTTGCGAATTGGCATGTGTGGATGAAGTGCTGCATAAATAGAAGTTAGCGTTCCACCCATGCAATAACCAAGTAAAGAAATCTCGTCCGATTTCGCAGTTCTCATTACTTTCTTCACTGCTTTTGCAATATAATCAAACACGAAATCATCAAATTTCAAATGACTATCTTCTAAACCAAATGTGCCCCAATCAAGCATATACACATCAAAACCACGATCTACTAAGTATTCCACTAAACTATTTCCTGGAGTTAAATCCATAATATACGGTTTATTAATAAGCGCGTATATTAATAGGATTGGAACTCTCTGTGTTTTTTCTTGTTTTGGAATGTAACGATACAGCTTCGTTTTATTCTTCGTCCAAATAACTTCTTTTGGTGTTAAACCAACTTGTGGTTCTGGTTCGCGTAATAAAACTTCGCTCGCTCTTTTCACACGGCGATATGCTTTACGATATTCTTCTGGGTACAACTCCAATTGCTTTTCCCATTCCGTTACGAATGTAGTCATTTTTCTATCTCCTTTTCGGTCGATTTATTTCTAAAAAAAGAAGTGCATTCCTGCTATGGATATGCACTTTTTTCTCGATTCATTACATGTATAATCCACCGTTAATGTTTAATTGCTGACCTGTGATATATGCACCGTCACGGCATAGGTATACTACACCTTTTGCAATTTCATCAGCTTGACCAAAACGTTTTTTCGGGATTTTCGCAACGATTTTTTGACGTACTTCTTCTGGTACTTCTGCTACCATTTCAGTATCAATAAATCCTGGGCAAATTGCGTTTACAGTTACATTTGTTTTTGCAAGCTCTAATGCTAATGATTTTGTAAATCCTAACATACCTGCTTTTGCTGCAGAGTAGTTTGTTTGTCCAAATCCACCAGCTTGGCCAATAATAGAAGAAATACTAATGATTCTTCCTTCTTCTGCTTCCGATATGTATGGAAGTACCGCGCTTGTTGTATTAAATACACTGCTCAAGTTCACGTCAATTACGCGCTCCCAATCTTCACGATTTAATTTTTTGAATGTACGATCTCTTGTAATACCAGCATTATTAACAAGAATATCAACTTTACCAAAATGATTCACAGCTTCTTCTACAAGTCTGTTTGCATCTTCTACTTTCGAAACATCCGCTTGAACTGCATAAACGTCATGTCCTTCTTTTCCTAATTCATTTACTAAGTTTTCAGCTGCTTCTTTACTGCTGTTATAGTTAATAACTACTTTTGCTCCCTCTTGTGCTAATGCTACTGTAATTGCTTTTCCAATTCCTTTTGCCCCACCTGTTACGATTGCTACTTTGCCATTTAATTGAACCATTTCTTTTCCCCCTTAAATGAATTTGTGAACGATTGTTATGAATCATTTTGGTACTCATATTAATAGAGTCCATATATTAATTATGTTTCGTTGTTTATACATGAAAAAGAGATTCTCCCTTTCCCTTTTACACGTTATAAACAAACGCTATTATCATTTTTTATTTTCCGGCTTATTCGCAGGCTTTACTTCTTCTTTTGCAGGTACTTGTAGTTTCGCTAGTACTGCATTTTGCTTTTCTAGTAACTCTAAAATTTGATCGACTTTCGTTTCTAGCGTGCGAATATCTTGTTTTACTTTCGTAACATCACGTTTTAATGTAGGAGCTTGTCCTAATGAATCCACTTTCTCTTCTAGAATTTCCTCAATGTTATCAACTTTATTTTCTAAATTGATAACAAGCGTAGCTACTCTAGCGATATCCTCTCTCGTCGGTACATTCACCTGTTCTAAATAATTTTTTGTCGTATCATTTAATGCTTTTTGATAAAACAAATTCAAATCTAGAACGCTGCCCATCCAAGCAGAATATTCTTCTGTTTTAATTGTTTCATTGAGCGCTTTTCCCCAAAATGTTTCGGTTTGTTCATAAGCATTTTTCCATGCTTGCAATGGATCGAATTTTTGATCAATCACTTCGCCTACACTCCCTTTTTCGTTTTTGAAACAATTCAACCTATTCACTATTTTCTAATATTCTGAATAAAACTTCAAGTCTATATTTTATTTTTCTTTATTTTCCAATAAATGTGTTGACATTAAAAACAGATAGGTGTAAATTGCACTTATAAGCAAAAAATTCCATCTAACTGATTCATGAGGTGATGCACAATCATGCTACATAATGAACCAGAACACCCAGAAAGTTTGGAAAAAAACCAAGCGAAACAACCAAACTCCATGCCAAAAAACTTCTTAGTTCCTTTCTTACTTCTCTGTCTAAAAGACTGGAGTCTTCATGGTTACAAACTCATTCAAATGCTAATGGACATCGGCTTTTCTTCTGTTGACCAAGGTAATGTGTATAGAACATTACGCAAGTTAGAAAAAGAAAATCTCATTTCTTCCACTTGGGATACAAGTGAAGGCGGGCCAGCGAAACGAATTTATTCTTTAACAGAATATGGAGAGCAATATTTAACAACATGTGCAACATATTTTGAACATTATCAAAATATGTTGCGGACGTTTTTTACGTTATACACCAATGCATTCTTTCCATTTTCTGCTTCTCCAGAAAAGGATGAAAAGGATTCTTCATCTTCACCTGGTGGTACAGCAGAGTAATCTGCGTTCACAATATGTAAAAAAAACATTTGGAGGTCAAACAATGGAAACTAAGCCATACGAATTAGTCGATGCATTTTGGAAAAACTGGTCTCAATCTCTTTCCCTCTTTTCTTCAGCTGGGAAACAATTAGAGCAACTTACTTTAGAAACTTTAAAACAACAACAAGACGCTTTGCATAAATTAACATCAGGAGTAGATGAACTAGAAAAAGAACTACAACAATTCACTGCTCAGTTCAATAACCAATATACAGATTACGTGAAGCAATTAACTGGAAACTCCTTAAATGATCAAATTAACGAGTGGCAAGGGAAATGGAATGAACTTTCTAATCAAATGCACCAACTGACTGTTTCTCCTACGAAAACATCTTTGTCTATTCTTACTCAAACTAGCGGTCAATTTGAAGAAACAACAAAACAATTTATTGAACAACAACAATTACAACGTGAAGAGGTTCAAAAACAGTTAGAAGTTTTTTTGGGAGAGTTCAAGTCCAAACAACTAGAACTCGCAAAGCAGTTCGAGGAAAACTCAAAAAATTTATTTACTTCCATCAAGTAAGAAAAATGTGGGAGCTAACTGCAGCACAAACAAAACTCTTTCTTCCTCCTACTACATCAAGATGGCTAACATTTTTCGATATGGAAAAGAAGGAGGCCAAAATGAATCCATTTCAAGAAGCACAAACTGTTCCGGAGCTTCGTTATGATGAGATTCAAGTCGGTGATCAAGCATCCCTTACAAAAACTATTACGGATGAGGACGTTATTAATTTTGCAAAATTAACTGGAGATGTGAATCCTATTCATATTTTAGATTCTTTTGCAAAAACGACGATGTTTAAAGAACGTATTGCTCATGGCATGCTCGTTTCCAGTTTCATTTCGACGATTCTTGGAACGAAACTCCCTGGCAAAAACACGATTTATTTATCTCAAAACGTTTCATTCCGTGCTCCTGTCAAAATCGGTGATACACTTCGCGTTGTGGCAGAAGTCATTAAAAAACGAGACGATAAAAAAATCATTACGTTGCAAACAAACATATATAATCAATCCGGTGATATTGTCGTGGAAGGTACAGCGACAATACTGAAAAAAGAGTAGCAAATTTGCTACTCTTTTTTCTATCCAATAACTTCTAATCACACCGATTACTTCCGCGTATGAGTACGTCGTTTCCACATAAAATAACGTTACCAGTTTAGATAAGTATTTAGCTGAACTGGACTACTCATAAGGATGTGTATCAACATGGTAAAAACAAACAAATTACTAGTTCCAGGTGCAGAACAAGCGCTTGAACAATTTAAATATGAAATCGCACAAGAATTCGGTGTTAGCTTAGGTTCTAATACAGCATCTCGTTCTAACGGTTCAGTTGGCGGTGAAGTAACGAAACGACTAGTCGCTTTAGCTCAACAACAATTACGTGGATAATACAATAACCTATGGCTTAGAGGCAGATATTCTCTGCCTCTTTCTATTTTTAACATACATAATCGTGCTTTTTCACATACTAGTAAGAGCAAACTGAAAGGAACGATATGTGACATGAAACGGATTAATATTAGCATGAGTCCTCCCCGTGTTCTTACTTTGTCTTTTATTATGTTATCAGTTTTCGGTACATGCTTATTAAAACTACCAATTGCTACAACAACTTCTATTTCATGGATCGACGCTTTATTTACAACAGTTTCTGCTTGTACTGTTACTGGGCTTGGTGTTGTAGACACCGGAAAAGTATTTACTTTGTTTGGACAGTGTGTCATTTTAACGCTTATACAAGTAGGGGGACTTGGCATTATGAGCTTTGCCGTTTTAATTGCGATTATGCTCGGCAGAAAAATTGGTCTTCAAAACCGAATTTTACTGCAACAAGCGTTAAACCAAACGAACATTGGTGGTGTCATTCGTCTTGCCAAAGCATTATTTTTATTCTCTTTTACAGTCGAATGTATCGCTACTTTGATTCTTTCTTTTGAATGGGTACCAAAATACGGGATTGCTAAAGGGATCTATTATAGCTTTTTTCATTCGATCTCTGCTTTTAACAATGCTGGTTTTTCTGTGTGGAGCGATAATTTAATGTCCCATTCTCATAGCATTCTTGTCAATCTCGTTATTTCCTCCCTCATTATTTTAGGTGGGATTGGCTTTACAGTAATCGTAGATATAAAAAGAAAGAAAAATTTTAAAAACCTTACATTACACTCAAAACTTATGCTCTCTTCTACTCTAATCGTCAATATTATTGCGACTGTTTTTATTTTTATATTCGAGTTCCACAATTCCCTTTCTATGAGAGGATTTACCCCATTTGAAGAAGGAATGGCCGCTTATTTCCAGGCGGTTTCAACTCGTACTGCCGGGTTTAATACAGTTGATATTTCTGCATTATCAAAGCCTTCCCTACTATTAATGATGCTCCTTATGTTTATTGGCGCTGGTAGTGCTTCAACCGGTGGCGGAATTAAGTTAACAACATTTTTAATCATGTTTTTTGGGGTATTTAAATTTTTACAAGAACAAGATGATATTGTCGTGTTTAAAAAATCTATTAAAGATACTCTCATTGTCAAAGCATTAACCATCACTATTATTTCCATTTCATTTATCTTTTTTGCTATTTTAATTTTAAGTATTACTGAGCGAGTTCCTCTATTGATGAGTGCTTTCGAAGTATTTTCAGCATTTGGGACTGTCGGTCTCAGTATGAATTTCACACCACACTTAACTATGATCGGAAAAGCTATTATCATCTTTATGATGTTTTTTGGGAAAATGGGACCTTTAACATTGGCTTTTTCATTTGCACGTAAAAAGAACCGAAAAATAAAATATCCGAATGAAGATATTTTAACAGGTTGACAACCGTATACATTATCCATATAATGAGAGTACAATAGCATATCTCCAAAGGGGAGTAGCGTCCAAGAATATTTCTTGGAAACAAAGTCGTCATTACGTAGAACTTAGTTCTTCCGGCTTTGTTGGCATTTTCATTACATATGTCTAGCAAGACCTTTGCCTATTAACGGCAGAGGTCTTTTTTGTATTAATTTCCAAATTCTTCCAAAGTTAATAGGCAGGAGTATGGGGAAACTAAATAGTGGGGAAATTCTTCACTTATTTAGTACTTATAGAAATGAGAGGAGAATGTACATGGATGTATCATTATTGTTGGAGTATGGTTGGGTATTACTCATCCTAATTGCACTAGAGGGGATTTTAGCGGCTGATAACGCTCTCGTTCTTGCAATTATGGTAAAACATTTACCAGAAGAAAAACGAAAGAAAGCACTATTTTACGGATTAGCGGGGGCATTTGTTTTCCGATTCGGATCGTTATTTATGATTTCGTTCTTAGTCGACGTATGGCAAGTGCAAGCAATCGGTGCCATTTACCTTATGTTTATCGCTGGTAATCACTTATTTAAAACGTATGTTAAAAAGAATACGGATGAAGAAACAGAAGAAAAAGAAGCAAAGAAAAAACAAGAGAACTTTTGGTGGACTGTATTTAAAGTTGAGGTTGCTGATATCGCCTTCGCAGTTGATTCAATTTTAGCTGCAGTTGCATTAGCAATGACTTTACCAAAAACAGGATTAGGTACAATTGGTAGTCTTGATACTGGGCAATTCGTTGTTATCTTTGTAGGTGGACTTATCGGGTTAATCATCATGAGATTTGCAGCAACTGCTTTCGTACAAATCTTAAAACGTAAACCAGGACTTGAAACTGCAGCATTCTTAATTGTAGGTTGGGTTGGTGTGAAACTAGCAGTTTATACATTAGCACACCCTGCATTAAATGTAATTCCGCATTCATTCCCAGAATCTACACTATGGAAGCTTACATTCTGGATTGTATTAGTCGGAATCGCAGTTGGCGGTTGGTTCTTCTCGAAAGAAGTAGAAGGAAAAGTAGAAAAGAATTTAGACGAAAAAGCGCTGTAATTACAGCGCTTTTTCTTTTTCCCTTCCCCTCTCAATGTCCAGAAAAAATTCTATTATACTACCATTTGTAAGCGTTTTCTCAATATATGTATGTCCTTTTTGTGAAACATTGCACAAACTTATTGAAACTAAGAACAATTCCATGTACTTTATTCATATAAGGAGTATTTATAGATGATGTACTAAAGGAGCGTATTACTCATGCTAGAGCAAGGAATAGATTATGTTGTCAAACTGGCTAAGAGCAAAAAACAAATGCTAGATACAAACCCGATGCAATATTTCATTCGTGCCGCACTTGCGGGTATTTATATCGGTTTTATTATTGTACTATGTTTTAAATTAGGTAACTTTTTTCACATTGCAGATTCACCGGCAACTTATTTAGCTGCTTCTATGTTTTTCGGAATTGCCCTCGTACTTATTATATATGGCGGTGCTGAATTGTTTACTGGAAACACAATGTACTTTACTGTAGCAACTTTAAGAAAAGAAACAACGATTTCTGATACACTTCGTAACTGGGTCGCTTGTTATGCAGGGAATTTAGCTGGAGCTTTATTCTTTGCCTTACTATTTTATGCAACTGGAATTTTCGAAGCAATTGATCACGGCCATTTCATGAATAAAGTAGTAGAAGGAAAAATGAATACACCTACAATGCAATTATTCTTTAAAGCAATTTTATGTAACTGGCTTGTATGTCTTGCGTGTTTCTTACCTTCTCAAGTTAAAGGTGATACAGCAAAAATTATGATGATGATGCTACTCGTTTTCACATTCTTCTTATCTGGTTACGAGCATAGCATTGCAAACTTATCACTGTTTGCTCTATCTTTAGTTTCACCGCATCCGGAGACAATTTCTTTTGCAGGTGCTATTCATAACTTAATTCCAGTTACAATCGGTAACATTATTGGCGGGTCCGTCTTTGTCGGCATGGTATACCATTACTTAACAAAGAAAGTACCTGACGTGAAACAAGAAGAAACTGAATTAGTAGCGGCTCAACAAGAAGAAATCATTCCGTTACAAGCACATATGAAACATTAAAAACTCCAAAGTAAAACTTTGGAGTTTTTAGCTCCCCACATATTTAACAACAAGGTGCGGATTAATTTCGCCTTCTTCCTTTCCCTTATTAATTCTCTGTTTCATCTTGTGCATACCGATGACATCATTCGTATGAAGGTGAATTTCATTTACATATAAACCCTCTTTACAAAAAGCCTCTACAAAATCTAATCCATTTCTTTTCCCCCATCCCATATTAAAATCAAGGGAAAGAATATTCACATCATAATTCCGAACCATTTGCAAGGCACATTCTACTGTAGTGGCGGGCACATACCCGTACGGACAACTTCTTTGATCATCCATATATACATTCATGTTCTATCCTCTCTCTATTTTGTATACGTGACCAACATGTAACATATTGCCCCAAGGCTAATAAAAGGACCGAACGGAATTTGGCTCCTCATTTTCATACGTTTTAATACTATACCAACTCCAAAGAAACAAAGACTAAAGCAAGATGCTAAAAATAAGATCATAAAAATCCCTTTCAGTCCCACTATAAATCCAAGTAACGAAAGTAATTTTATATCTCCTCCACCAAGCCCTTCTGGATATATCTTTTGCATGCAATATAACAAAATGAATATAACGCCACTACCAACTATACTATCTGTCCAAGTCACTAACGGCACAAAAACACATTCTAAAATGAGTAAACAGGCAAACCAAGCTAAAATACGATTGGGGATTAACATATATATGTAATCTGTAACTGAAATAATAAGAAGTAGAGAAAAAAGCGATAAAATGATGATAAGCTCCCGTTCCACCCCAATCATATATACAGTAAGAAGAAATATCATTCCTGTTACAAGTTCAAATACTACGTACAAAATTGAAATTTTCCTCTTACAATTCGTACAACGTCCTCTTTGTATACAAAAAGAAATGATTGGAATCAATTCTTTTTGCTTTAGCACATACTTACAATAATAACAATGTGAACGCGGGGTAATGATAGACTCACCAAGTGGTACTCTCATCGCAATTAACATAAAAAAAGAACCAAACACCATCCCCACTAACAATGCATATAAATAAGTGAACATCCCTTCCTCTCCTTTCCAGAAGAACATAGCAAAAAAAGGAGAGAAATTCTACTTCATATTATTTCTATTCTATTAAAAAAGCAGGCCATTTTCTGGCCTGCTTTCCCCTCTTTTATACGATGAAATATACTGCTTTTAATGGTCCGTGTACTCCGACAACAAGATTCATTTCAATATCTGCCGAGTTACTAGGTCCTGTAATAAAGTTAATACAAGATGCTACTGCCTCGCCATTTTCTACACGTGTGTTCATATCCTGAACTGCTTGTGTAATACGAGGCACAAGTGTTTCACGTGGAATAATAGCAAAGTATACAGTCGGTAAAAAGTGTAAAGAACGACCTTGGCCTTTATGACTTTGTACAACAATCGTACCAGATTCAGCTAAAGTATAATCACTAAATGCGATTCCAATATTCGCTCTTTCTGCGATACGCATATTCTCTTCTTTTTTCTCAGAATCCCATACATTCACTTCAACATTTTGCTTTGGAAGCTCTTCTTTAAATAAAGAAGTCAATCCATAAGAATCAAAACGTTCGTCTGCCGATAACATAATAGGTCCCCCGCCGTTTTCCACGATTACTTTTTGAATATCTTCACGTAAACGGTCGTTTGTCGTTTCCACTACAGTTGTATGAATGTTTGTACATTGATTTTTAAATACTTCTAACAATTCTTCTTTTGAATAATCTTTTAGCGTTTCTACATTCACATTACTTTTCCATGCTGGACGCTTTACGCCTTCCGTTTTCCGCTCACGTCCAAGTTCTTTTGCAATATTATCTAGAAAGGACTCACGGTTTTGAATTAATCCTGTCATTATTTGTCCCCGCCTTTCTTATGATCTTTATACCAATCACGGAATCGTTCTTTACTTGGAGCCGGGAATTCACGAATATCTGTCCAGTTTTTAAGTGGCCCAACACCTTTTGATACACGGTTGCCCGATGTAAATGGACTCATTGCTGCTGGCGCCATTTTTGATCCCATTTTATATAAAGCTGCTGAAGATGCACCCATACTAAACATTTTCATTGCTAATTTTTCTGCAAGTGGTGCACGTCCTTCTTGCTCAACAATTACTTGACGATGTTTTAATAATAAATCATGCAATGGTATTTTTACTGGACAAGCTTCTGTACACGCTCCGCATAAACTAGAGGCATATGGAAGCTCTTTGTAATCATCGTATCCACCTAAAAGTGGTGTTAATACCGCACCGATTGGTCCTGAGTATATAGAACCATACGAATGTCCACCAACGTGACGATATACAGGACATACGTTAACACAAGCAGCACAACGAATACATTGCAGTACTGAGCGGAATTCAGACCCAAGAATTTGAGAGCGGCCATTATCAACAACAACTAAGTGGAACTCTTCTGGTCCATCTACTTCCTCTTCTTGGATTGGTCCCGCTACAGTTACATAACTTGTTAATTTTTGCCCTACTGCACTACGACATAGTAAACCAACTAAAACATCTAATTCTTCCATTGTCGGAACCATACGTTCCATACCCATTACTGCAATTTGAGTTTTCGGAATCGACATAACAAGATCGGCATTACCTTCGTTCGTTACTAAACAAAGAGAGCCAGTATTTGCAACTGCAAAGTTACAACCTGTCACACCAATTTCTGCATCCATAAATTTCTCACGAAGTTGTTTACGAACAAACTTTGTCATTTCATATGGATCATCAGAATTTTCATAGCCAAGCTTTTCTTTAAATACATCACGAATTTGCGTTCTGTTTTTATGCAGTGCGGGCGCAATAATATGTGAAGGTGGATCGTTATCTACTTGCAAGATATACTCTCCTAAGTCACTTTCTAACACTTCACAACCAATCTCTTCAAGGGCATGATTCATACTAATTTCTTCAGTTACCATTGATTTTGATTTTACAACTTTCTTCGCTTGTTTCTTTTTTGCAACGTCTTGAATATACTTTGCTGCTTCCTCTTTCGTTTTCGCAAAGTACACATGTCCGCCTCTTTTTGATACATTTTCACTTAACTGCATTAAGTAATAATCAAGATTTTCTAACGTATGTTGGCGAATTTGTTCACCTAGTTCACGCCACTCTTCCCAGTTTCCTAATTCTTCCGCTGCTTTTAAGCGATTCGTATATAAGCGCGTTTGCGCAGAAGATACTGCTCCGCGCATAAAAGAATCTTGAATTCCATCGCCAACGCGATCATTAAATTTTTTCTCACTGATTTTCATAGACATAGCTTATGTTCCCCCTTCATGAGCGACTATTTAGTACCTCAGCAATATGCATTACTTTTATTTCTTTTCCTAAACGCTCAATACGTCCGCCAATGTTTAACAAACACCCACAATCTGCACCGATTAAATAATCAGCACCTGTTTCCATTGCACTATCTACCTTCTCATCTACCATTTGCTCAGAAATTGGAGTCATCTTCACTGAAAACGTTCCCCCAAACCCACAACAATTTTGTTCGTTTGGCAGTTCTCTCACAGTTAATCCTTTTACGTTTGATAATAAAATTCCTGGTGCCTCTTTTACTCCAAGCAGGCGTGTCATATGACAAGATTTATGAATAGTAGCTATCCCAGGTAAGCTTGCACCAACATCTGTCACTTTTAAAACATCTACAATAAATTGTGTAAATTCATATGTTTTATCAGCAACCTTTTGTGCACGTTTAGCCCACTTCGGATCATCTTTAAAAACATGCGGATACTCATGAAACATTGTCGCACAAGAACCAGATGGTGTAACGATATATTCTGCATCTTCGAAAGTTTCAATCATATGTTTCATCGCTTCTTTTGCTGCTTCTACATGGCCGCTATTATAAGCAGGCTGACCACAACAAACTTGTGCTTCTGGAAATTCAATTTCACAACCTAAACGCTCCAACACTTCAACTGTTGCTTTGCCGACGTTTGTTTCAAACATATCGACTAAACAAGTAACAAATAAAGTAACTTTCATAATTATTACTCCCCCTTTTTACAACTCCACCAACAAACATATGGTCATCAGATGACTAAGAAAAGAAGAAGTAGGCTCAACCATGGCCTATCCTCTCCCTCTTCTAAAGAAAACGCTTACTTAATCTTTCTCTATTTTATCAAAAAATTTGATTTTTAAAAGATTAAATTACGAATTTATATCGTTTTTACCTGTGACAATATGTTCTACATTTGTTAAATGATCTAGCATTGCTTGCTGCGCTAATTCTACATCTTGCTTTAACACTGCATCATATATAACTTGATGCTCTTCTATAAGTCGTTCTGATGTTGTTTGTTCACCATATAAAATAATGCGTCTTGATTCACCAATCGTTTCAGCAATCATCTCTGAAACGTGATTCATGAGTTCAAGCAAAATGTTGTTATGCGAAGACTCCGCAATTCCCATATGGAACTGAAAATCTGCTTTTTCGCCAGCCTTTTCATCTCCAATGCTCTTTACCATTTCATCTAACCAATGCTTCATATTTTGCAAATTATCTTCCGTACGTTTTGCCGCAGCTGCTCGAACTGCCCCCACTTCAAGCACCTTTCGTACTTCTAATAAGTTTAAAATATCTTCTTTCTTCATTAATAATTTATTGTTTAATGATTTTGTTAATGAAGAAGAATCGAAATTCTTCACATATGTACCTTCTCCTTGTTTCATCTCAATTAAGCCCATTGCTCTTAGCGCACTTAGCGCTTCACGAACAGCAGATCTACCAACTTGAAACTGCTCAGCTAATTGATGTACAGGAAGTAGTTTGTCACCAGGTTTTAACGTACCATTTTTAATCATTGTTAAAATAGCTTCAGATACTTCTTCGTAAATCTTTTTCGGTTTAATAGATTTGTACTCCAGTTAAATCACCTCAGTATCTTCCAAACAACAATTGAAACGATTTATAAGAACTTTGCATCATAACTATTTTAGAACGAATTGGTAAGAAGTACAAATGTTTTGTTCATAAAATCGTCAAATTTTTAATATTTATTTGATATTAATTTATATTTATTCCTCTATTCATTTGCACTCATGAAGAAAAGCATGTCCTTCACGTTAGAACATGCTTTCTTCAACTTGTATTTTCAATTTAATACTAACCGTCGTTCCATGCCCTTTTTCACTTTCAATTCGCCACTGTCCATCATGTATATGAACAATTTGTCTGACAATGGCAAGGCCTAAACCTGTTCCACCATGTTGACGACTTCTCGCTTTATCAACGCGGTAAAAACGTTCACCAAGATTTTCTAAATGCTCTGTTTCAATACCGATTCCTGTATCTTTTATGTTTAATTCACAGTAATCATCTATCTGCCTGAGTGTTATCACAATATCCCCATTTTGATTTGTATACCGTATCGCATTATCTAACACGTTATGAAGCACTTGTTGCATGCGATCCTCATCAATCATTACAATGATTTCTGGATTTAAATTTGTTGAAATACGAATTTTCTTTTCTATAAACTTAATCTCATACGTATCTAACACATCTTCAATCAGTTGTGAAAAAACGATAGGTTGTTTCTTTAACGGAAAATGTTCACCTTCTAATTGTGCTAAATCTAATAAATCATGAACGAGACGCTGCATACGACCCGCTTCTTTATGAATGAGCTGTGTTACTTTTTCCTGCTGTGGTCCCTTCGCTACACCATCTAAAATAGCTTCACTATATCCTTTTATATAACTAAGCGGTGTTCTTAGTTCATGCGAAACGTTAGCTAAAAATTCCTTACGCTTTACGTCTTCTGTCTCTAAAGAATTTGCCATTTTATTAAATGCTTTTCCTAATCGTCCAATTTCATCTTCGGAAGAAATTGTAATCCGTTCTGAGAAATCTCCCGTAGCCAAATGATTGGCAACTCGTTCCATTTGCGAAAGCGGTCTCGTAATAGCAATAATAATCTTTCTACCAATCCATATTGTCAGTAAAGTCATAGCAAGTGCTAATGGTGCTAAAATAAGGCCCATATCATATATTAAGTCTTTTATACTTTTTAAAGGAATATAAGAATATACAATGCCAACTAACTTTTTATTTTCTAAAACAGGGATGACAACCCCCATAATATTTCGGTCAAAATGTTCCTCATACCCTATCTTTGTCACAGTTTTTCCATCTAATAATGCTTGCCTGTCCCCTTCACTTATAAGAGAATGATGATGCACATCAAAAGGTAAACACGCGCTTAAATCACGCGGATTAGATACGAAAAGAACATCTGAACTAGATATTTGATCAAATGCTCTTACTTTCTCTTCAAAAGTTGCTATTCCTTCACGCTTATCATATTGCGCAGCAAGACGTTTCCCTTCCATTACTAATGAATCTTTTAAATTATCAACGTATAGTTTTTCATACGAGTATAAAGATACAAAATAAAGAAAGGAAACTGTTACACATACTGCACATACTACTGTAAGCCAAAGCTTCTGTACCATCGTAAACATACGTTACACCTCAAATTTATAGCCTACACCCCAAACTGTTTGAATGTAGTTTCCACTTTCTCCAAGCTTCAAACGCATCGTTTTCACGTGCGTATCCACTGTTCTTGTACTTCCGGCATAATCATATCCCCATACCTTTTCCAGCAATTGTTCCCGGCTAAATACTTGTCCCGTATGTTGGCAAAGAAAATAGAGTAAATCAAACTCTTTTACTGTAAGAGAAATCGGCTCACCATCAGCCTCAATCTTCCTACTTTTTTCATTAATAAGTATCGGTCCAAACTGAATCTCTTCTTGTTGCTCTTGCTTTGTATAACGTCTTAGCACAGCTTCCATACGAGCAATTAGTTCTCCAGGACTAAAAGGCTTTACAATATAATCATCTGCTCCCATACGCAAGCCGTTCACCCTATTCCACTCTTCACCTTTTGCTGTTAAAAATATAATTGGTACATCCGACGTTTTTCTAATTTCTTTACAAACTGAAAGTCCATCCATCTCTGGCATCATAATATCTAATACAACGAAATCATAATGATCAGTCTCTAATTTTTTTAGAGCCTCTTTTCCATTTTCAGCTTCTCCCCACTCGTATCCGAAATTATCTAAGTACATTCCAACAAGCTGTCTCATATCACTTTCATCATCTACAACTAGCACCCTATATTTACTCATTGTCCTTCCCTTCCCTCTCTATGAGTTGAAACGGCCCTTTTCCGACTTTAATTGTTTGTTTTATTTTCAAGCTCTTCATATCCATGACACACACTTCATCACTATCATAGCTTGCTACGTATCCTTCTGCTCCGCTCTTCAAAAATGCAAATGGATTCGATCCTACTTCTACAGAAGCCACCTCTTTATACGTGCTAACATCAAACTTTCTAAGCGTATTCGAACCGTGACTTAATGCATATACATTCTTATTATCCTTCGTTATATTCACAGGCATAAACGGAGCATGTAAAGAACGTACCATTTCTCCGCTCTGCAATGAATACACTAATACTTTTTCATTGACTTGATTTCCATCACCATGTCCGCCAATCCATATTTCTTTCCCATCTGGGCTAATTGTCGCTCCCGTTGATGCTGGGGGAATCATAAAGGATTGTATCACTTCTTTTTTCTTTGTATCAATGGTCGTTAGCTTCGTATCATAAAAGTTTAATACAGATAACTGGTTATCGTGCTCTACCATCGTAATTGGTCCTTTTCCTGTTGATACACTCCCTGTCTCTTTCCCTTTTATCGTAAAAAACCTTACCTTTTGGGCAGTTTGATCGGCAGCAAATAATTGTTTTTTATCCTCGGATACAATCACATTTACAATGCCTTTTCCCGTTTTATATTTGTCCACTTGCCTTCCTTCTGATAGTGAATATACATACATGTACTCTAACTGCTTGCCATATACAAGTATGTCCTCACCGTTTGGAAGTAGTGCAACTCCTGCCATTGGTTCATTAAGTTCCCATGTCGTAATTAACTTTTTAGTTTTTTCATCAACAAAACTAATACTACCTTCTTTTATATTCGTTGTTATAATAACACTTTTATCTTTAGCAATCGGTGTATATGAACTTCCTTGACACCCTACTAATAGAAATAAAAAACAGAGAAGAAAAACATACTTTCTCAAAAGATTCCCTCCATCTTCGGATGATTTCGTTATAATTGTAAAATAACAAATAAATGTGTGGAAAGTGTGAAATTTTCCTTTCTTACTTCATTTACATATATAATGTACAACAAATAAAATTTGAGGTGTGCAAATTATGCTTTTTCCTGATTTAGCGAATAAAATTGTACGAGAAGTACGCAGATTAATTAAAGAAAATATCATTATCATTAATATACAAGGCGTTATTATCGCAAGTACAGATGTAGAAAGAATCGGCCAATTTCATGAAGGTGCACTCCGATGCGCGAAACAAAAGAAAACTGTCATTATTACAAAAGAAGATGAACGACGTTTGCAAGGCGTAAAGGCGGGTATGAACCTCCCCTTACTATTTCATGACGAAGTAATTGGTGTCATTGGAATTACAGGCGAACCTGAAAACATTTCACAATACGGAGAAATATTACGTAAAATGACCGAACTACTCATTCACGAAAACTACTTTTTGGAACAACTGGAACTTGAACACCGTTCTTATGAAGCATTTGTCTTTGATTGGCTTCAAAATACAGACTGGTCTCCAAGCTTTCTCGATCGCGCAAAAACACTTGGTATTGATTTATATAAGAAGAAACAACTTATTTTGTTCTCTATCGATCAAAATGACACGATGCTTCAGCGTAAGATTTGGCAACACGTACGCAATCTATTAACAAAGGAGCATCTATTTGTTCGTTGGGGAAATGATCGATTCATTTTATTTACAGCCACAAACTCCAAAGAGCAAACGTATCAATTTTTAAAAAGATTAAAACAAGACTGTGAAACTTTGTTTTCTATTCCTTTATATATTGGGATTGGACAATCCGTTACACCAAGCAATATGAACTTATCGTACGAACAAGCATTACAAGCTCTTTCCGTATCACTTGAAACGAAACAAATTGTATTTAATGAAGATTTACGTTTAGAAATGTGCTTACAAGATATTTCTGCTGAAACGCGGGAACAGTTTCTAAGGCGTACTATCGAAAACTTACTATCATCTCCTGAGCTTATGCACACTTTACGCTTATTTATTGATTATAACCAATCCTATAAACAAACAGCTGAACAATTACATATACACATTAACACATTGCATTACAGACTTAAAAAGATTGAGGAGCATACAGGACTTGACCCGAAACATTTCAAAGACTTAAACATTTTATACTTCTCGCTCCTCTTATTAGATAATCATACAAAAAAGAATGATAAAAAAGATTAATCTTTAGATGATTATACATAGAAAGAATCCCCCAACTTTTTTATCATTATAATGAAAGCACTGTTACAACGTTTTTTATGATGACTAAATACGTTAACAGTTTGAGGGGGATTTCCAATGTTAGAAAAGCAAATTATTCATTCATTCGTATCCATTGTTGGCGAAGATAATGTAGATACATCCAATATGGGGCGTTTAACGTATAGTTATGATGCCACTCCAAACTTCCAAGCAATGCCTGATGCAGTCATTGCTCCTCGTAATACAAATGAAGTAGCTGAAGTGTTAAAAATATGTAACACTCACAAAATTCCTGTATATGTTCGTGGTTCTGGAACAAACCTTTGCGCGGGGACATGTCCACTTGAAGGCGGTATCGTCCTTATCTTCCGCCATATGAATAACATTTTAGAAATTGATGAAGAGAATTTAACAATTACTGTACAAGCTGGTGTAATTACACTTGATATTATTAAAGCGGTAGAAGAAAAAGGTTTATTTTATCCACCAGATCCAAGCTCGATGAAAATTTCTACAATCGGCGGTAACATTAATGAAAACTCAGGTGGATTACGCGGATTAAAATATGGCGTAACACGTGATTATGTGATGGGTCTTGAACTTGTCTTACCAAATGGCGATATTATTCGTACTGGCGGTAAATTAGCAAAAGATGTAGCCGGTTACGATTTAACTCGTTTATTTATCGGTTCTGAAGGAACACTTGGTGTCGTAACAGAAGCAATATTAAAACTTGTTCCTATGCCTGAAACGAAGAAAACGATGCTTGCACTATATGAAGATATTAATGAAGCTGCACGTGCTGTTTCTTCTATTATTGCAAATAAAATCATTCCAGCGACACTTGAGTTTTTAGACCAGCCGACAATTGAAGTAGTAGAAGAGTTTGCACAAATCGGTTTACCAACTGATGTAAAAGCAATTTTATTAATTGAACAAGACGGTCCACCTGAAGTTGTCAATCGAGATATTGAAAAAATGGCTAACGTTTGCCGCTCTATGAATGCAGTCGATGTTCGCATTGCAAAAGATGAAGCGGAAGCAGATGCGCTTCGGACAGCTCGCCGTAGTGCACTATCAGCACTTGCAAGATTAAAACCTACTACAATATTAGAAGATGCAACGGTACCACGCTCACAAATAGCTCCGATGGTTGAAGCTATTAATGCCATTGCAAAAAAATATAATATTCCTATTTGTACGTTTGGGCATGCTGGCGATGGCAACCTACACCCAACTTGTATGACAGATGCTCGTAATGAAGAAGAAATGCACCGAGCTGAACAAGCTTTTGCTGAAATATTTGCGAAAGCAATTGAACTTGGTGGCACAATTACTGGTGAACATGGTGTCGGTGCGATGAAAGCTCCTTATTTAGAAATGAAATTAGGTAAAGAAGGTATTGCTGCCATGCAAGGAATTAAACAAGCCTTCGATCCAAATAACATTATGAACCCTGGCAAGATGTTCGCGAAAGACACTCGCAAAAGAGTGGTGGTTGAGCGATGAAAACATTAAATAAAGAAAACATTCAAAAAGAATTTAAAGAAAGATTAAGTGAAGATGAACTACTAAACTGTATGCGATGCGGTTTCTGTTTACCTACTTGTCCTACTTACATTCAATCTGGATATAAAGAATCACATTCACCACGAGGACGTATTGCATTAATGAAAGCGGTCGTTGACGGTTTAATTGAACCAGATGAAGATGTTGAAAATACATTGAATGTTTGCCTTGGCTGCCGTGCTTGTGAACCTGTTTGTCCATCAGGTGTAAATTACGGACATTTATTAGAAGAAGCTCGTGATATTATAAATCAAAACAAAAAGTTCTCGGTGCCAGTGAGAGCCGTTCGTAAAGTCGTTTTTGAAGGGCTCTTCCCGCATCAAAATCGAATGAGAACATTAACAGGGTTAATCGGATTTTACCAACGTTCTGGTTTACAAACACTAACACATAAAATGGGTATTATGAAGTTATTCCCTGAAACACTTGCAACAATGGATCTCGTTTTACCAAAAGTCCCTAAAATGAAAGCAATGAAAGATCGTCCTGCATTCTTACCTGCTGAAAGTACAAAAAAGAAACAAGTTGCATTCTTCACAGGCTGTTTAATGGATACGATGTTTTTAGAAACAAATAACGCAACGATGAAACTTCTTCAGTTAGCTGGTTGTGATATCGTTATTCCGAAAACACAAAGTTGCTGCGGTGCATTACATGGGCATGCTGGTGAAAAGAGCGGAGCGAAAGAATTAGCGAAACGAAATATAAAAGCATTCGAAGATTTAAATATCGACTATATTATTACGAATGCAGGTGGTTGCGGAGCTTACCTCGTAGACTACGATTATCTTTTAAAAGATGATCCACAGTGGGCTGAACGCGCAAAGCAGTTTGTTTCTAAAATTAAAGATATTACTGCTATTCTAGTAGAACTAGATTTCCATAAACGAAATGACTTACGACTTCCATCGCAAATTATTACGTATCAAGACTCTTGTCATTTACGCAATGTTATGCGAACATCTTCAGAACCTCGTATGTTACTAGAAGCAATTCAAGGCGCAACATATCGTGAAATGAAAGATGCGGATCGCTGCTGTGGTTCTGCTGGTATTTACAATATTGTTCATTCAGAACTATCCATGGAATTTCTAGATTATAAAATGGACCGTGTACATGAAACAGAAGCAGCAACTATTGTTACTGCAAATCCAGGTTGTCTACTACAAATGAAATTAGGCATTGAACGAGAAGGACTTTCTCATAAAATGAGAGGAATTCACATTGTAGATTTATTATTAGAAGCAATTGAAACCAACTCGTAATAACTCGTAACATACGTAATAATAGGAAAACGGCTATCTCCTTCGTCTATGTAAAGAGATAGCCGCTTTTTTGTCCGCTACAATATTAAAAATATGTTACTTTATTATAAAAAAGAACCACAGATACATTACAGTTTTGTAAAAATCAATCCAGTATATTCCTAAAAAAAACTCTCAAACCATTGATACAATAGGATTCTTCATTTTCCGTTTAGGTAAATTCATCCAAAATACCCCTCTTAAAACGAAGTATAAAAATGCTGAAAATTCCTTTTATACTCTATGTTTCTCTTATTTTTCCTCTTTTCCCCTCTTAGGATAAATTAGGTAAATTTTAAGTCTATGAATTTTTTTCCATCTTTTTTCTCACAAAATCTATGCTACGATGAATTTGTCAGTCAGACAGGCTGTCAAAAACAAATTGTGTGAAAACAAATTAAAACTTTATATAGGGGGACACACATCATGAAAAAGCGTGTTTTATTATCTGTAGCTGCTGCAACGGCTCTTACTTTAGGAGTATCTTCTCTAGATGCACAAGCTGCAACAGTACAACCATCTAACGTAAAGGTTCAAAATATTCAGCATTCAAAAGTGATGATGAAGCAAATGAGCCAACAAGAATTACAAGCATTCTTACAATCTATGGGCGTGGAATCATTAGCACAATGGCAACAAGGAAACTTCCAACCAAATTGCATTATTCCTGGTCAACAACCAACTGAAAATGTTGTAACTGAGCAACCAACAGCTAAGCCAGAAACTCAAAAGCCTGCTGAGCAAAAACCAGTTGAACAAAAGCCTGCTGAAGAAGTTCAAAAACCAGAAGCTCAAAAACCTGCTGAAAACAACAATACTCAAAAACCAGCTGAGCAAAAGCCTGCTGAAGAAGCAAAATCTTTAAGCGAATTCGAACAACGTGTTGTTGAATTAACAAACGCTGAACGTGCAAAACAAGGCTTACCAGCACTAAAAATCGATACTGAATTAAGCAAAGTAGCACGTGTTAAATCTGAAGATATGCAGAAGAATAACTACTTTGATCATAACAGCCCTACATACGGGTCTCCGTTTGACATGATGAAGAAATTTGGTATTTCTTATACATCTGCAGGTGAAAACATCGCTCAAGGCCAACGTACACCTGAAGAGGTAGTACAAGCTTGGATGAACAGTGCTGGACACCGTGCAAACATCTTAAATAACGGCTTCACTCACATCGGTGTTGGCTATGTAGAAAGCGGCAACTACTGGACACAACAATTTATTACGAAGTAAATAGATTAAAAGAGTCTTCTCATAATGAGAAGACTCTTTTTTATGTTTCATAACTTTCTATTATGTATGAGTATAAAATGTAAAACATGAACAAAATAGAACCACTACTTATTACACTAAGTAATACATAAAACCCCCACTTCAAGTTCAAAAATAATGAAAATAATATACTACATGCCATCATTTGAAAAATCCGCCTACTCACTATACGGATCTTTTGTAATTTGATTGGGTCTTTTTCCGTACCCTGAACTTGTTTAAACAACTTACTAAGCATAAAAAGAAACATACTAATCCCAATTGTTAGTCCTGTTTGAAAGGATATCATACTTCCAAAATTAATAAAGAGAATGAGCATATGGATAAACAACATAAATAAAGTAATCGTCTTTAGAAATCCACTTATAATGACATGTTCGCCTTTATTAAACTTATATATATTATGTGAAATAATATACATCAATCCATGTAAAAAAATAAGAAAAAAAGGAATAAATGCTATAACAACTTGTTTACTCATAAAATCGTTCGGCCCACCATTTTCATCCCAATGTACAGCCATCTCATTTGGTAAATATGGATAGAGGCATAGAGTAACTAAAAGACAAACGAAAAATATTCCTAGTATGTATTTATATTTGACCAAGCAATTCTCACCTCTCTTTTCTCTTAACGGCTTCGCTTCTTTTAGAGAAATTCCTGCAAGAATCTACTTTTCTCAAATTTAAACTTACACTTTACGCATTCATTCTTTGAAATTCTTTCATTGTATCATTTAATTTTGCAGGGAATGGTACATCCACTTCGATCTCTTCTTTCGTAATTGGATGTAAAAAGTTTATCTTCATCGCATGTAATGCTTGCCCGGACATATATTGCGTTTGTCCACCATATAATACATCCCCAACTAATGGATTACCATGATAGCTCATATGAACACGAATTTGATGGGTTCTTCCTGTTTCTAATTGTAACGTTACGAACGTAACATTTTGGTTTTTAAAATACTTCTCTACTTTATAAAATGTGATAGCTTGATCTCCCTTTGGAGAAACACGTCGTCTCGTCGCATGATGGCGATCTCTTCCAATAGCTGCGTCAATTGTTCCTTGCTTACCTTTTACTTTCCCTTCCACAAGCGCCGCATATGTTCTTTTAATTTTTCGTTCCATTAATAAACGATCCATAATTGCACCAGCAATTTTATGCTTAGCAAACACGACACCACCTGTCGTATCTTTATCTAACCGATGAATATGACGAACCTTCGTCTCTAAACCTTGCATTTGAAAATGAAAAGCAACAAGGTTTGCAAGTGTTCCCATCCCACCTTTTTCCGCAGGATGCGTATCCATCTTCTCAGGCTTATTTACGATGAGTACGTGATCGTCTTCATATACTACATCTAATTCACCATATTCAGGCTCTACATCGTATTCTTCTTCCATAAACATATGCACTTGTAACTTATCGCCTTCTTTTAAAAGCTCATTCCATCTTCTCTGTTCTCCGTTAACGGTAATACCTTTTTCCATACGAAGCTGATGTAACAACTTTTTCGGTATTTCCCATTCTATTTTTAATAACGAATCAATACTTATGCCATTCCATTTCGCTGGAACAGTAATTTCGCACCATTCGCCCTTCTTCTTCGTTTCCATACTGTATCACCTTATTTCTATTGATTCTCTCATTGTAACGGAAAACACAATTTGATGCACCGTCAAAAATAGAGGACAGTCTTATAGTAGACTGTCCCCCTCACGCTCTACGCCGTTTCATTTCCTGCAATACTTCTTCCGCTTTTTGCTCATACGATAAATCTTTAAAGAAATCCGCCAATCTTTTATAATCATTATACGTATCTAATAAGTCATCAATTTTTTCTACTTTCATCACTTGTTGTTTTTGCTTCATTTTTACTGGATAACGATAGCCCGATACCTCTTGTATTTTGTAATACTCATCCTCTACTTGAATGACCTTTACAAGTTCCTCCTCTTCCGCATCCATCGTATACCCATCAAAATCTCTAAGTAATTCATAAATGATATGAGTCCATTCATCTTTTGGATAATATCCTTTTTCTAACCGATAACCGACAATGCGATACATATGCCCATCGTTTTCTGCAAACTGTACTGTATCATTTAGCTTAAACTTAAAATAACGAAACATTGCCTTCACCTACTTATATGTAATGTTCTTATCACATACTATTTGCAAAATGTAGGTCTTGCTATTCATAAAAAAATACTCATCTATAAGATGAGTATTTTTTACGATGATTTTTCTCTTTTCTTTCGGAATGGTAACCACCAGTTCCAATCTCCAAACAGTTTCATTAAACTTGGTACAAGCATAAGACGAATAATTGTTGCATCAAGGAATATTGCTAATGCAACACCAAGCCCCATTTGCCGTACTGGTAAAATATCAGTAAAGGCGAACGCACCTGTTACAACAATCATAATTAACGCAGCTGATGTAATGATCCTACTTGTTGACACAAGTCCTTCTAAAGTTGCTTGATCATTATCTCCTGTTTCTTCATATAACTCATGAATACGTGAAATAAGAAAAACTTCATAATCCATACTAAGCCCAAATACGAGACCGAAAATAAAGATTGGTAAGACAAATAGAACAGGACTCGCTTCTAAACCAAAATGCCCACCTTCAAATAACCAAACAACAATTCCAATTGTTGCGCTTAAACTAAGTATATTCATAATAATCGCCTTAATTGGAATGAGTATAGATCGGAATGCAAATAATAATATAACAAAGGTCGATCCAAATATAACAGACATACCAATTGCAACTTTATCTTTAATTTCATCTTCTAACTCTTGTTGGAACGTCGTCATCCCGCCTAAATAATACGTAACATCTGTTTCTTTATAATTTTGTTTAAAATCACGAACCCACTGTTTAGCAGTTTCAGTACGTGGTTTTGTTTTCAAAAAGATTTCTATCGTCGTCTTATTTCCTTTCGTATACGCTTCAAATATAGGAGCTAGCTTCGCCGCTTCTGGCGACTCTAACATTCCAGCAACTTGATCTGCTTTCATACGAGTTAACCCGTCGTATAAGCTTCTAACTTCATATACTTTCTTATCATCTTTTAACTTTTGAACGACTTCTTCTATCTTTTGTAAACTTTCTTTTTCTTTCATATCTTTTTTCGTCTCTACCACTAACGTAACATCAGCGTGTTTTTTTGCAGTTTTATTAAATGCCTCTTCGTACTTCTCATATGCAATTCTTGTATCACTTTGTTTAGGTAGAGCTTCTACGTCAGGGAACTGCAAATTAGCTGTACGTAACGGTAATAAGCAAATAACAATAAATGTTGTAACAATAATAATCATTGCGATTGGATGTTTCATTACAAATTGCGCAAATTTACGCCACACCTTTGCCGGCGTATGTGCTACTTGATTCTTTTTTAATATTCGTTTCCCAATTAATGATAATAGCGCTGGGAGAAGTGTGAGTGAGAATAAAATACTCATAATCACAACAATCATTCCGCTAATTGCGACAGACTGAATATAATCGATTTTAAAGAAAAACAAGCCGGATAATCCAACAAATACACATAATCCTGAAAATACGATAGCGCGCCCTGCTGTTTGATATGTAATTGCTATCGCTTCTTTTACCGCTCGCTTTGCAACTTCCTCTCGAAAGCGATTTACAAATAATAGTGCAAAATCAATAGATAGTGCAAGTCCAATCATCGGTGCAACATTTAACACAAAGATAGATAGTTCCTTATCGCTACCTATAAAATATAATATGCCCATCGTACTAATAACACTAAGTGCCCCATTTACAATTGGTAAAATAGATGCCAAAAGACTACCAAATGAAAATAGTAATACGAGAAATGCAATTGGTAACCCAATCATCTCTGCTACTTTTAAATCATTTTGCGTTCTTTCATTAATCTCTTGATTAATTTTTGGAAACCCTGTAGGCGTTACTTTTAATGCGGCATTACTTTCCTTTTCGATTTTATCAGCAAATTGCAATGTCTTTTCCATTCGTTCTTTATTTGTTTTCCCGGAAAATAAAATTGTCGCATAGCCGATATCATCTTGTAACATTTCTTTATTTTGCACTGGGTGATGGAAAGATTCATATGTCTCTTTCTCTTGTACATTCTTTACAATTCCCTCTACTTGCTTTTGAAATTCCTCATGTGAAGCACCCTTATTTTTTTCAAAAACGAGTAGAAGTGTGTCTTGAGACCTCTTAAAATCTTTATCTAAAATTTCTTTCGTTTTTTGATAGTCCCCTTCCGTTTGGAAACCATCACCGCCTAATACTCCCGGCAGCTTTGGAGCGAAAATACCGAGTGCGATTGCAACCAATAGTAACGCTACAATTACTGTATAACGAAACTGATACAAAAAAGCTCCTAATTTCCCCCACTTATCTACTTTATGTACATTTGTTTTCACACATTTTCACCTACTTTAAATAATTCAATTGTCATTTATACTGTATCACATCTTCGTACAAACAAAAAACGTCTGGAAACACTATAATGATAGTTTTTCCAGACGTTTTTTATCTCTCTTTATTAAGTCCCAATCTCTTGGTAAGTAAACGATGGCAGTAAATCGCCATAATTAACAAAATACCACCTACGCAATAACCAGCTAAAATATCAGTTGGATAATGTACATTTAAAATAACTCTACTTAATCCAATCGATACAATTACAATTCCCATCAAAATCGTTATAACATATTTTCCAGTTACACTCTTCAAATTTGCCGCAATAATATAAGTAAGAAACCCGAATGTCATAATAGATAACATTGCATGTCCACTAGGGAAGCTATACCCAAGCGCATCCAACGTTTCATTTAACGATGGGCGCTCCCTTTTCACAATTTCTTTTATCCCTTTATTAACAAGATGTGTTATTAAAATGCCCATTGGATACACGATCATCGCAGCATAATAACGTTTTCTCCAAAAAACAAGTAAACTTATAGCCAGCGTAGTTACGATCCCGATAGCAGAACCTAATTTTGTATAGTGTGAGAAAAATGTAAGCAAACCTTCTGTTTGTAATCCTTTTACTAATGCTCGGACATATGTATCCATCACTGTAATGCCACCCGCATGTACGCGCCAAGCAACAATGCCAAATACAGCAAGTAATAAAACGATACATACTACCTCATATTGATGCAACTTCTTTTTCAAGCGATTTCCTCCTACTATGAAAAAATGCGATTTCTATTTTAGAAACCGCATTTCCTTACTTATTTACCTTTTGTTTTTAACTCTGTCCAGTAACGATCATATTCTTTTAGCTTATCGTCTACATCAACAAGCCATTCTGTACGATCTAATTCTTCTTTCGTTAAGAAGATCATATGATTATCACGATATTCTTTACTATGAAGAGGATGAGCTTTTTCATTAGGATTACTGTATCCAATTGACTCGTAGTTTTTCACACTTACTTTTTCATCTAATAAGTAGTTCATAAACTTCTCTGCAAGCTCTTTGTTTTTCGCACCTTTTGGAATTGCTAACGTATCAGCCCAAATTGTGCCGCCTTCCTTTGGTACAACGTACTCTACATCTTTATTATCTTTTGCGATAAATGCTGCATCTCCAGACCAAACTGTTCCGATCCAAGCATCTTCTGTAATGAATTTTTGTTTAATATTATCTGTATCAAATGCTAATAAGTTTGGAAGCAGCTTCTTTAAATCATCTGCTGCTGTCTTTAACTGTGTATCGTCTTTCGTGCTGTTTGAGAATCCATGCTTCTTAAGACCCATACCTAATACTTCACGAGAATCATTTAATAAAGTTACATGCCCTTTATATTTCTCATTCCATAGGTCAGCCCAGCTTGTAGGAGCTTCTTTCACATACTTTTTATTGTATGCAATACCTGTTACGCCCCAAGTATATACTAAAGAATATTTATTCTCTGGATCAAACGCCGGTGTTTTGAAGTTAGAAACCATATTTTCGATATTCGGGATATTCTTTTTGTCTAACGGCGCTAATAAATCCATTTTCGCCATTGTTTTAACCATGTAATCAGACGGCTGAATTAAATCATACTTCGCGCCACCTGCTTGTAATTTCGCAAGCATTTCTTCATTACTTGCATACTTATCATAGTTAATTTTCACGTTATATTTCTTTTCAAAATCTCTTAGCACTTGCTCATCAAAATTGTCAGCCCAGCTATAAATGTTTAATTCTTCTTTCTTTTCACCACAACCAGCAAGTACACCAGCAACAAGGCTAAAGCTAATTGCTGCGCCGGCTAATCTTTTCATTAATTTCATCGGTTTATTACCTCCTCGTACTTTCTATATCGTTCGTATTATAAAGGAAGGTGTCCTCCAGAGTTTTCTTCACCATCTGCACCTTTGTTACGGAAGATTTCAGATAGAACCATTAATCCTACGATAGCCACAATTAAAATTGTAGAAAGTGCATTAATTTCTGGTGATACTCCGCGCTTAACCATACTGTAAATGTATAATGGCAATGTTGTTGATCCTGGTCCTGATACGAAGAAACTAATTACAAAATCATCAATTGATAATGTGAATGTTAATAATGCGGCTGAAATAACTCCTGGTGCAATTGCTGGGAACGTTACATAACGAAACGTTTGCCACGGCGTTGCTCCTAAATCATTCGCAGCCTCTTCTAAATCACGTCCCATACCAGAAAGACGCGCTGCTAAAATAACGACAACAAATGAAATACTAAATGTAATGTGCGCAATAATAATTGTTGTTTTGCCAAGTTCCATACCTAATTGACTAAATAAGATAAGTAAAGATAATCCCATTAAAATATCAGGAATTAAAATTGGTAAATACACAAGACCGTTAATAGCCCCTTCATAACGATATTTATAACGATGTAATGCAATCGCGAAAATCACACCAAGAACTGTCGTTACAACCGTCGTTACGATCGCAATCGTCATACTATTTACAAACGCATCAATAACATCTTGCTTTTGAAATAAATCTGTATACCAATGGAATGTAAAACCTTCCCATTCCGCATTAATGCGAGAATCATTGAAGGAATATACCATTAAAACCATCATTGGAAAATACAAGAACAATAAAATTAACCAAGAATAAGAAACTAAAAACTTCTTCATCTTTGCCTATTCCCCTCCGTTCCCATCATATTTATATACTTTCGTTGCACGATAATATAAGTAAATTAACAGAACAGAGAATAGAACAACAATCATAGATAACGCAGATCCAAACGGCCAGTCACGCGCTCCTAAGAATTGATTTTGAATTACGTTTCCGATTAACGCTACTTTCGATCCACCCATAACGTCTGATACAACAAACATTCCGATAGAAGAAACAAACACTAAAATAGAACCAGTAGCAATCCCTGACATCGTCATTGGTACTGTTACATTCCAAAATGCCTTTGCTGGTGTTGCTCCTAAATCATAAGCTGCTTCTAGCTTACGCTTATCAAGCTGCTCAATCGCTGCATACACCGGTAAAATCATAAATGGTAATAAAGAATAGACCATTCCGAGTATTACAGAAGGTGTGTTATATAGTAAATTTAAAGGTTCACTTATAATACCTAGTTTCAATAGCAATGTGTTTACAAGACCTTGTGAACGTAAAATAACAATCCATGCGTATGAACGAACAAGGAAGTTAATCCAAAACGGGATCGTTGCCAATAATAAAAGAATTGAACGGTATTTGCGATCAACAATTGTAATTGTATAAGCAAATGGATAACCAATTACTAAACAGATTACTGTTGTAATAACTGCAATCTTAACAGTTTCCCATAACGTTCCCATGTATAGTGGATCAAACACACGAGCTATATTCTCTAACGTAAATTGCATTTCCACTGTCCCATATGCCCCGCGCTGCATAAAGGCAAATGCCAATACAAACAGAAGGGGAATTAGGAAGAAGATTAACAGCCACGCGACTGTCGGTAGTGCGAGTAATTTCCCTTTTTTCAATTTAAGGTCACCTCGTCCTCTTGCTCCCAGCCTACGTATACATTATCTCCAATGCTCCACTGCGCTGCTTCTTCAGCAGTTTGATATGCCATTAGTAATTCTGATGTTTTCTCGTCACGTACATACAGCTTTTCCATATTTCCAACAAACTCAACGTCTTCAATATGTCCAAGATGGTATTCTTTTAAAATCGGCTCTTCAACCGAACGTACTTTTACGTTTTCAGGGCGAATTGCTACATAGCCTTCCCCGTTTTTCACAATATTATTTTCACCGATAAATGTCGCAACGAACATTGTTTTCGGCTTATTGTAAATTTCTTTCGGCGTTCCAATTTGTTCAATATGTCCTTTATTCATAACGACAATACGATCACTCATGCTCATCGCTTCTTCTTGATCGTGCGTTACGTATATGAATGTAATTCCTAAATTACGTTGTAAGTTTTTCAATTCACGTTGCAAATCTTTTCTTAACTTAAAGTCTAACGCCCCAAGTGGCTCATCTAGTAATAATACACGCGGGTTATTTACAATCGCTCTCGCAATTGCTACACGCTGCTGCTGTCCACCAGAAAGCTTTGCAGGTTTACGATTACGGAACTCAAGTAACTGCGTTAAACGCATTGCCTCTTCAGCACGCTCTTTCTGCTCTGCTGCCGGTACTTTCTGCATTTTCATACCGAAACAAATATTTTTCTCCACATTCATATGTGGGAATAGCGCATAATGTTGGAACACTAAGTTCATATGACGCTTATATGGTGGCAAATCGTTAATCTTTTCATCATCTAATAAAAGATTCCCTTTAGTTGGCGTTTCAAAGCCTGCGATCATGCGAAGTAACGTTGTTTTCCCGCAACCACTCGGCCCTAAAATCGTTAAAAATTCCCCTTCTTTAATGTCTAAAGAAAGAGGTGGGATAATCACTTGATTTCCAAAATGTTTTTCTACTGCTTCAACTTTAATAATCTTTTTCATTTTCCCGTCCTATCTACCTTAAATTTTAATTTTTATATTCATGAATAAATATTTATGTTCTATAGACTATTTTTTGTTTCGATCCAAACAAAAATGGTTGTTTAGCGTTCTCTTCTATTCTTTATGTAGTATGTTTGATTCATTTTTGCATGATACATATGTCGAACAGAAAAACCCCTTCCATTACGAAGGGGCTATTATCATACGGCTACGCCTACTGATAAACACCATCATCATTTTAACAACTTTCGTATGAATTTTAAAGCACTTTTTGTAGAAGAGTAACGAATTTTCATATCGAATGCCGTAGATTGGGCTAAAATGCTTTTATAATGTGAAAAAGTCCGAAAACTTTCTTCCCCATGATAACTACCTAATCCACTACTTCCAACACCACCAAAAGGTAAATATGGCGTTGCAAGATGATAGACAACATCATTAATACAGCCTCCGCCATATGAAATATTACTTGTCACTTTCTTTTGTACTTCTTTATCTTCAGAAAATACATATAACGCTAATGGCTTCGGATGTTGCTGAATTGTTCCAATTACCTCTTCTATGTTGTCGTATTCCACAATTGGTAAGATCGGACCAAAAATTTCATCTTCCATAACAGTACTTTGCCATGTAACATTTGTTAACACTGTTGGTTCTATATGTAAAGTTTCTTTTTTATAGTTCCCGCCGATTACCGTTTTACCATCTTTCAAAAATGAACATAAACGTTCAAAATGACGTTCAGTCACAATTCGTACATAATTGTCATTGTTTAGTGGATCTTTTCCATACTGCTCCGCAATTTCGTGTCGTAATGCCTCGATTAACTGTTCTTTCACCGAAGCATGCACATACATATAATCAGGCGCTACACACGTTTGCCCTGCATTTAAAAACTTACCCCAAACAATTCGTCTTGCTGTTACATCTATTTTTGCATCTTTATGTACAATACATGGGCTTTTCCCCCCAAGTTCTAACGTGAGTGGCGTCAACCGTTTCGCTGCTGCTTCCATCACAACTTTTCCAACACCGACACTACCTGTAAAGAAAATATAATCAAACGGTTCCTTTAACAATTCCGTACTCTTTTCTACACCGCCTTCTACTACCGCTACAAGCTCTTCTTGGAATAATTCCTCTAACATCCTAGTAAGTACTTTGGAAACGTTTGGCGTTAACTCTGACGGCTTTAAAACAATTGTATTTCCAGCCGCCAACGCTCCTACAAGAGGTGCAATTGCTAATTGAAACGGATAGTTCCACGGTGCAATAATAAGTGTCACACCGTACGGTTCAGGAACTACTTTCCCCTTTGATCCAAAATGAGTGAGTGCTGTTCGAACCCGCTTCGGTTTACTCCACGATGAAATATGCTTCAATTGAAAGGAAATTTCTTTTAATACATACCCAACTTCCGTTGTAAACGACTCATGAACTGACTTATTTAAATCTAATTTCAATGCCTGAAATATTTCTTCTTCAAAACGCTGAATGCCTTTATAAAGCTTCTTCAAATTATTCTTTCTCACTTCTACACTTCTCGTATGGCCATTATAAAAATATGCTTTTTGTTTATTTACAATAGAAGAAACACTCATTCATTCACCTTCTCCCACTATTTTTATCCAATTCTTTCATTATTTATATAGACTTCATATATAATAAATTTCTATTCGTAAAGTTACATTATATATAATTTCTTCTTGCATATAAAATTCATTGCTCACAAAAAAACTACCGAAAGAAAATCTTTCGGTAGTTTTACTGTATTAACGATATAAACGAACAGCACCTGCAGAATTATCATCAGCTTGTCCTACTACTTCAAACTTCAGGCCAAGATTCGGTAAAATACGTCCTGCATCTGGAATCTGTTTATTAATATACGTTTTCGAATCATCAAACTTCGGTACGCCTGCTAAGCCATTATACGTATACGTTCCGCGCGTTGGAGATACAACTTTCCAAGCTGGCGTTTTATCAAATGAGAACGCCGCATCAGCGATTTGGAATCGTGTACTACTTGCTACTGTTGGTTTACCATTTAAAGTTCCAACAATTGCTTCTGGATGAGAATCAACTACGCCAAGGAAACCATGTCCTGGATGTAAACCAACCCAGTTATCTGTATAAGCTGAGTCTGCATACCATACAACCATACCTGTGTTGTATTCTGGACCGCGAGCATATTTCAATGCGTTATCCGAACCAGCATAGTTTCTCCACTCTACATAATAGTTATGTTTTTTCTTCTCTGTTCCATTAGATACAGCGAATCCATCTAATTTGAACTGCGGTGTACCTTCTGCATCATCAGAGAATACTACTTTATCGTCTACATTTAGTGATGCATTATCAAGTAGGAAACCGTTTAATGCTAAACCACCATCTGTAATGTACTCAAATGTTAATTTTACTTTCTTACCTTTGAATTGACTTAAATCGTATGATTTGTCAATCCATTTTCCATTTGTTGAATGTGCATTTCCACTATTTGCTTTCTCACCAAGTTTTTCGATTAATGTTTGCTGACCATCTTCTGTTACAGCATGTACTTCAAGGAAATCATACTCTGCTTCAATTTCATACAATGACTTGAAATCAAATTTCGCAGTCGTTGCATTTGTTAAATCGAACAGTGGCGTCTCCATTTTTGTGTGAAGATTGTCACCTTTTGTGCTGTAGTAATACTGCTTACCAAATGCTGGAGCAATTGTTTTTATATCTTTATCTGGCAAGTTAACACGAATCATACCTGGGCGGTTAGATTTCGTAACACTTTGGTCTAAATATGTTGCTAGACCAATACCTTTATTTAATTTCTCGTAATCTACTTCTACGATATTTGCCCAGTTACCACCAATTGTTTTTTGGAAAAACTCTTTATTTTGTGGTGAGAAACTCGTTGGCGTTGTTCCTGCAATGTTACCAGCCCAGCTTCCGCCACTCATAACAGACCAAGCTTGAATTGGTTCACCGTCACCAGTATAGTCTGTATCATACTCATCTGGAAGACCTAAATCATGACCATATTCATGTGCGAATACACCAACTGCGCCATCTTCTGGTTCAATTGTGTAGTCGAATGCTGCGATCTTTCCGCCCCAATATGGAACTTTCGCTTGTGTGCCTTCAATTGGGAATGGTTTTGGTCCAACAGTCCAGCGATGTGACCAAATTGCATCGTCACCTAATTTACCGCCGCCTGCTTCTTGTCCAACACCCGCATGGATAATCATTAAGTGATCGATTAAACCGTCCGGTTGTTTTTGATTTCCATCGCCATTTACATCATATTGATCGAATTGGTCAAACTCTGATAAATCAATACCGCTATCTACAGCTGCTTTTAATGCATCTTTTACTAAATCACGTGGTCCTTTTGGTCCTTTATTATCATGACCTGTCGCACCATCTGCACCGTAATCAGCAGCTTTACCAGGAACTGTTAACCATTTTGTAACTGTTCCGTCTACTGTATAACTACCGCCAGATTGCTCTTCGTAATATTGTTTAAACGTTTCGATTTTGCTGCCATCCTCTAATGCGAATGGCTCATTACCGAATAACATTTTTTCATAATGTTCTTTGTTAAAATCGTCAGTATACATATAACCAGGTTCTTTATCAATATTGTTATGTTTAAAGTCAGCGTACTCTACAAGTAAAACGAGTACTTTATCTTTACGAACTTCACCGTTATATTCTTTTCCCTTTGCTGGAGAAGTTGGTACTTTACCATTTAGACCACCCTTAACTGGACCTGTCGCTGCAGGTGTTCCTGTTGCTGGTTTGTCTAACTTTTCTTTCGTATCAGCTTTCGCATCTTTCACTTTCTTTAAAAAGTCAGATGCTTCTTTCGTAAGTGGGTCCCCATTTGATACTTCTTTCCCAGGATTTTCACCCTTTTTGTTCTCTACGTATTTTTCGACGGCTTTCTTTGTTTCTGTCTCTGAAGCCTTCGAATCAATTACCCCACGGTTTTTTAGCGCATTTGCTAAACGTTCTTCTGGAATTAAATGATCATCGACTGGACTCGTAGCTGTCTTATTCACAGGTGTTTCAGCATATGCAGACTGGCCACCCGCTCCGAATGAAAGACCTAACACAGCTGTCAAAGCGATTGATGACAAAACTTTGAACGGTTTCTTGTTCATCCCTTATTTCCTCCCCTAATAAAAAATATGTATTACAAATTGAATTTTATTAAAAATTCAATATTTTTTCAATATTTAGTTATATTATGTAATTTTTTTAACATATTTGTAAAAATTCCATAGTTAGCATACGAATATATCACAATTCAACAATGTTTTCTGAAAATATTGAAAATATTTGTCAGAAACTTTATAATCGCCATAGAGGGAATTTAATGGGGATTTTATCTTTGTTTTATCTACAAAATATTTGATAATTCACTATATAAAACACAAAATGCGATTGCTTATCATATATTCTGTAGCAGCAGTTATGACCGATAATTAGGGAGGAATTACATTTGTACAAAGATAAGACTGACGCACTGGACCAAGAATGGATTGATTTAATACTTGAAGCTCTAGACGCTGGTATCGCCCTGCAAGATATCGAACATTTTTTCCAACGTATGAAGCCATCCAGTCAGGCTCAATAGGCTTGTTCTTTTTAACGAAGTTTATGTTATAATAATGACATCATAAGACGACTACATATTGATAGAAAGGTGCGCAAATATGATTGGAGAACGTATAAAACGCCTTCGCTTACAAAAAGGTATTTCATTAACTGAACTTGCCGAAAAAGCTGGTGTTGCTAAATCTTACATTAGTTCTATAGAACGCAATTTACAAAAAAACCCTTCCATTCAGTTTCTTGAAAAAATCGCAGCAGTTCTACAAATTCCAGTTGATACTCTACTTCATGATGAAACAACAAAGGAAAATCACTTAGACTCCGAATGGACACAACTCGTTAAAGATGCGATGAGCTCAGGTGTCTCCAAAGAACAATTTCGTGAATTTCTTGAATTTACAAAATGGAAGCACGATCAAAAATAATAAATAGAAAGAAGTGCTTACAACCGGCACTTCTTTTTTCTTTATAAAAAAAAACGGGGAGTCCCCGCTTTTTTATTATCTTTCAGTGCCTTCTTCTTGGTTAGCATTGAATGTCCATTCTAAATTCAATGAATCACCTTGGAAGATATTTTGGTCTTTTCCATCATCTACAAATTCAAATTGTACCCATAAATAATCCTCTGTACCACCTTCTAATCCACCCTTTTCTCCCCACTCAGGAGCAAAGATGTCTTTAGCTAAAAGATCTGGATCAGTTTTTTGTAAGTCTGCTAAAGTTGTTTCATATACAGGCTCACTTTGTTTATCCCAGTTCCAAAGGAATTTCACTTTAACGTGCTTACCAAAGTCTTCACCAGCATTATCACCTTTTGCATCTTTCACAGTATACTTTGTTGCTAGTTTAACGTCTTTAATTGTTAATGAACCGCTATTCTTTAATAAGAACTCTTTCTTAACAGAATCCCCTGGTTTTAAATCTTTAATATCTACAAGCGTTTTAGGGTCTAATGTAAGATCTAACGTCCCAGCTGCAAATGTATTGTTCGATACTTCTTTATCACTAAAGTAAGCGAATGTTCCTCCACCAATTAAAGATAACCCCAATGCTGCTGATGCAACTCCCATACCTAATTTCTTTTTCAGACTCACAATCAATTCCCCCTAGCTGTTTTTTATATTTTTATTGCTATCTCTTATTTAAAATAAGAGTTGTAACTAAAACTATATTAGCTTAGCTAATATTTGTTCTTTTTTAAAAACCTTACGTTCATTATAACGAACAAACCTATATGAATACAACACATATTTATTAATATTTTCAGTTATTTTTATTTCTCAACATTATTTTGTTTTTTCCGAATTTTTATGTTTATATTTTAAGAAATACAATAAGTGCGAGGACAGATACTCCCTCACACTCATATACATCATTTTTTATATCGGTCGTCAGTTTATTCTGATGTTTTCTCATTATGATCCGTGGTAGTAGCCTTTTCATGAGTTCCTTGCTCAGGATTTTTAGCTGTCTCTACTTGTTTCTGTTCTTCTATCTCCTTCTGTTCTTCTGCTTTTTTTTGCTCTTCTACTTTCTTCTGCTCTTCTACTTTCTTCTGTTCTTCTACTTTCTTCTGTTCTTCTATTTTCTTCTGTTCTTCTGCTTTCTTCTGTTCTTCTATCTTCTTCTGTTCTTCTTTTTCATTCTGTTTCTTTACTGTTTCATCTTTTAATAGTTGTTGTAGAGCCTGAATTTGTTCATCAATCGCTTGCAAACTAGCTTCTTTCATAATATAATCGCGCTTCTCTTTTATACTGCGAAAACCTTCATTCACATATACGGCCACTTGTTGAATCGATTCACTTTTATCCACTTTTAATTCTTCTTGTATTTGATTATAAGGAGCTTCTATTGCAGTATATACATTTTGCAACGCTTCCTCCTCAGAAGCAATTTTCTCACGTCCTTGTTGCCACACTACAATTACCTGTTCAATTTCTTCTATAGAAGTTACTGCCAACTTCCCCTTCATTTCTCCATACTGATGCTCAATAAACTGTTTATGTTGCTCAGCTTCCTCTTTTAACGTATCAACTGTTTTTGGAAATATAATCGCTGTAGAAAGAGCGGCTTCCACTTTCGTTTCATGAATAAATGCAGCTTCTGTATACGTCATTATTTGAGAGCCTAAATAAAACGTAATGGAGCATATACAAGGCAATATAAGCATCTTTTTTAATTTGCAAGGTGTTTTCAGCATCTTAATCTCTCCCATCGAACAAAATGTTCTCTATACAGAACGTTAACTTTATTATAATAAAGAACGCTACAAAATGATAGCTATATACTAGAAAAATAGAAAAAGGACTATCCATTTGATAGCCCTTTTTAATATTATTTTGCTTCACCTTCTGTTTGTTGTGCATCAAACGTCCAAGTTAAATTTAGTTTATCGCCTTGGAATTCATTTTGGTCTTTTTTATTATCAACAAACTCGAATTTCACTGTGAATTTATCAGACTTACCTGCTGAAATACCTTTTTCATCCCAGAACCAAGCAGCTAAATCATTATCTACCGCTGTAAGTGTGTCACCCTTCAATTTATCTAGCGTTGTTTCTTTTACGATTGTTTCATGCTTGTCTACATTTTTTAAGAATGTTACTTTAATGTGTTTACCAAAATCATCCTTATTGTCGCCCTTCGTATCTTCTACCTTATAATCTGTTTTCAATAGAACCTTTTTAATATTTAAAGATCCTTTATTTTCTAGTTTAAAATCTCTTTTAATTGTATCGCCAGGTTTTAAATTCGATACATTAACAACTGTTGATGGATTTAATGCTAAATCCAGTGTACCAGTCGCAAATGTATTGTTTGACACTTCTTTATCACTGAAAAATGCAAATGTTCCTCCGCCAACTAATGCTGCCCCTAACACTGCTGATGCGATACCCATACCTAATTTTTTCTTTAAAGTCATGTCCATATCCCCTTAATCTATATATTTGTTAACTTCCTAAACGGAAAGTATAACCAAACAAACTAGACGGATTGTTCTACTTTTTTCTCTTTCTTTTCCCCTTCAATGCTGCGAATCGCGCCAAAAATAGAAATCGCGGAATAGCCCAGTAAAAAGACTCCCGGAATAATAAGAAGCAATGCAGCTCCAGCCTTTGAACTAGCATAATTTAATGCATATCCTGCATAAGGAACTGTAATATCCGCATATTTCCCAATAACATTCTCCGCACGTACTGGTTCTAAATCAGGGCCGTTGTTGTTATCCCCTTTTGTTTCATACGTTACTTTTCCATTTGTATCTTTCACACCGATAATACGGTGAGTGATAATTTTTTCATCTTTCTCTTTAAAGGTAATGACATCGCCTTTTTGATATTTCGAACCATCTTTCGTCGGCTCTATCGCAATGATTGATCCTGTTAAAAATGTTGGTTCCATCGATCCTGATAACACTGATTTAAATTGATATCCCATCACTGTTGGATCTCCGCCACTCGCTTTTGACGAAATAACTACAAAAGCTAGAAAAACCATTAATGCAAATAAAACAAACGAGATAACGTTGCTAATCACTTTCCAAATTAATTTCATCGTCTCTCTCCCTCTCCGTTGTTTTATATTATTTGGAGTATATAATACTCAATTTGTTCTCTAACAAGAACACAACTAAATAATATAACGAACAATAAATAAATGCAATAAGAAAATTTACAATTATTAGTTATTTTATATATACAAAAAAGACTGTGACAAAATCTCTTCACAGTCTTTTTACTAGTAATTTATTTTTCTTCTGATTTCATTCCTGTTGTATTTCGGCGTAGCACTACAAATAAAATGGCTCCAAATAGTACGGCGGCACCTATCCCAATGCTTATTATTTTCACATTTGATTCATTTACTTCAGGCGTAGCCGTATCTTTTTTAGGCATCGCAAAAGTAACATCTTCTTTTGAAAGAACATTTATCGTCGCAATTGTTTGATTATTTTTCGTGATGTCAACTGCACCAACTACCTCACCACGATGAATTCCTTTATGATACAAAGAATCTTTATCTAATGAAGCCGCACGGAAAATCGTCCTCACATTTTTACCTTCATCTTTCTTAAGCATAAGCTCTGCACTTTTTTCAAGCTCGCTATCAATATCTTTATTTAAATACGTTGCCTTTTGA
Organism: Bacillus sp. AR2-1; assembly: GCF_008368755.1. Classification (NCBI taxonomy): domain Bacteria; kingdom Bacillati; phylum Bacillota; class Bacilli; order Caryophanales; family Bacillaceae; genus Bacillus; species Bacillus sp. AR2-1. Next base: position 135,729 of record NZ_QORY01000011.1, on the reverse strand, counting down.
TGCCAGCTATGTTTATCTAATACAGTTTGCTTCACAAATTGACCGAAAGAATAATCCGCCATCTGCTTCAAATCTTCATAAATTTCAGGTCTTTGGGAAGCCATTACTACATTTATAATGCGATTGCCATCCTTCTCATTTAATAGAACGAGTGTATTACGCGCTTCATTTGTAAAACCCGTCTTCCCGCCAATGCTATATGGATTTTCAAAATAATTAGACTTATTAAAAATAGAAACCGTCTGGCTAGATGTCGTAACCGTCGTCCTTTTCGTATTCATCGCTTGTAAAATCTCAGGATACTTTTGTACACCTCTCGTAATCATTGCCATATCATACGGCGTCGTATAATGGTTTGGATCATGCAAGCCATTTGGCGTTACAAAGTGACTATCTGTAGCCCCTAATTGCTTTGCTTTCTCATTCATCATATGAGCGAAATTCTCAACATTTCCGCCAATACGCTCCGCAATCGCATACGACACATCATTTGCACTCAGCACCATTAAAATCATAAGCGCAGTATTTCTATTAATCGTCTCACCAGGTTGAAATTCAATTTGATAATTACTCTTCTCTTGATCTAATGCTAATTGTGAAAACGTAAATTGATCCTCTGGCTTCGTATGCTCCATAAGTAAAATCGCTGTTAACACTTTCGTCATACTAGCCGGAAATGCACGATGATGTGCGTTTTTGTTATACAAAACATCTCCAGTTTTCCCATCAATCGTAGCTGCAAACTGACTAAAAACATTTGGTCCTTCCGCAGGTGGTGGTGCCACTTGTTCTGGATTCACTCCAACATTCGTCTCAGCACGTAACGTCATAGGTGTCAAAAAAAACAAACAAATAACGGTAACAAAAGCCAAAATTTTCTTAAAGTTTACCATATGACTCTCCCTTTTCACTATACTCTCACAGCTTAAAAACTGAATCTACCAATCTATATGTAAATTGTATTAAATTGGAAGGATATTCACTGTTTTTTACTATATCATACTTTTACGATAAAGAACATAAATATACAATAAAAAATAAGAAGGAATTATTCTTTCTTATCCTTCTCATCAACCAATGAATCTATTAAATTTTGACTAGCTTCCTCGGGTGTAATCTCATCTGTCATCCCCATAAACGACCAGCCTTTAGAATCGACCCACTCAACAAACTCTTGTAAAAACTCATCATGTGTAACATCCACATCAAGAATCGATCCATTAATCGAAATCGTTCTATTTCTAGATACACGCATCTTGAACGTTTTTCTTACCATTACAATAATTCTCCCTCTACTACTGAATATTTATAAAGTGAAACTTTAATCAGCCTTCACCAATCGGGCTTTTACGAGCAGCCTGCCACCACCTAACTTCTTTGCTTTCGCTAAATTTTGAGGTGGGGATCTTACCGTCCGCAAATAGCGGGGTAAAATAATCTTGTATCTCTGTTATACATGATTTTAAGTAAATTGTAAAAAGGATATATTGGCCAATTTGCATATTGAAACTGAAAACCTATCAACATGCAAAAATATCAAACGGTATGTAAATGATCATAAATGACTAAATAAATCCACATAAAAAACAAAACAACTTACATTTTATCACACCAAATACAAATGAATTTCGTACAATAGAATGGAATATACTAGAAAAAACCTTAATATGAGGAGGAACTCTATGGCGTGTTGTACGTATTGTAAAACGAAGTGGACAATAAAAGATGTATGGTCAATACTTGTGACATTTGAAAAAGATTGTCCGTATTGTTTCGGAAGGCAGTATCTATCAAATGACACCTTTCATCATGCTAATGCCGCTCTACCTTTATTATTCTTATGTCCTTTACTTGTTGATTTAAGCGATGAAAACCCTTTGGATAAATACATTAAATAATATGACCGCTACATTCTACTAAGTCTTCTTCTCATCATTATCCCTTCAGACACTACTCGCATAATTGCATATGATTTCCCTTTTAAAACTTACTATAAAAATATTGTAAAATTTCAGTTAATTATATATAATTGCTTTGGCATAAAGATTAAAGATGCTGTTACATACGCATTTTTGAAGATCCCGTAGCTCAGCAGGGAGAGCGCCATCTTGACAGGGTGGAGGTCGTGAGTTCGAGCCTCTCCGGGGTCATAAAAAAAAGAAACCATATCAACCTTCTACGTGATATGGTTTCTCTTTTTTATCTTAGCTAATTACTTTCCACCAAACATCTTCTCCAAAGACTTCGCATTGGCAAATAATACTTCTTTCAAGTTATCATCTGCAACGATTTTATAGTCGCCATCTTTGTTTTTCTTTAAGTTCAATGTAACTTCGCGAGTTGCCATGATTGCATCTTTATCTGATAAGTGTTTGACGATAGATGATGTCATCGTTTTTTCAATCGCTTTTTCAGATTGTTCTTTGTCTTCGCTAAAGGCGCTAGCGAAGGCCATTGGCATAACTTCTCCCAATGCTTTTGTTACAGCAACGGATAGATCAGCAGATGTAATTTTCACTTTCACTTCTGCTTTGTCATCTTTTTTCGATACTTCTTCTGGCTTTTCAAATTTAAAGTTTTTCGTAATCGCACTCAGCATTGCTTTTGCCTCAGCATCATCTGTTTTTTCATTTAGTTTATTAAATTCTTTGTCACTCTCAACAAATGTACGAGCTTTTTCTACATCACCTTTTTGTATCGCTGTTAAAAATTCTTCTGTCGTATCTTTCGGATTTGCACACCCTGCTAAAACACCTACTGTTAATCCTACTACCATCATTAACAGTAATAGTTTCTTTATCTTTTGCACGCTCATTCTCCTCTTATCTTTTCTAGTAAGTCAGCATTATATAATAGTATGAAACTGACATTACAAACATTTTTTAGTATAGCATTTATATGATTTATTTTCTATTCATTCCCAAAATATTAAGAGCCTTGCAGCTTTCCTACAAGGCTCTTTTCTATCAATCCGTATCCGTAGCACAGATGAACCACATTTTCTGCTCCTTACTATCTAACACCATCCAAGTAACATCCCACGCAACATCATAAAACCAATCTGTCCAAGGGCTATAGCTTTCAAAAACTTTAATATCTTCGTATCGATCTTGGAACATATATTGACATAGATTAACTGCTAATTGTTTTGCGATAACTGGTCGTTTCTTAAATGTTTCATATGCTCCACCCGACAAAATTTGAGCAGCAATGCTACCATCAAGCATGACTGCCCATTGCTCTTTAAAATGAAACTTATATTTTTCTGACGTATGTATTTTTAACTCTTCTAAGCTATTGATTATATCTAAAGAGTTACAGATTCTTCTAAAGAAGTGTTCGTGTCCATCTTTCCAATATGGTATTTCTTTGAAAAAATTTTCGTTATTTACTTTAAAACAGCTTATAACCGCTCCGCCATTTACGTTTTGTTCCTTGAATGTATGTATGAGTTTCTCAATAGATAAGTCATTCGTTTCTATTTTTTCAAACGTTCCCTCTTTCCATCTCATAACGCCCACTACTCTCTATTAAAAATTTGTTTCTTCATTATAAATAGCAAAATAAAAACCAGCAACTTTAAGGTTGCTGGCCTATCTCTTATTCATATTCGATAAAACAATAACAATTGCTCCAAACACATAATGCCCCGCTACCATCCACATACTCCGCTCAAAGATCATAAGTGATAACCAAAGCGATATATTAATAGCAGCAAATAATACATATAAAATGAAGTCTCTCTTTTGTAGCGCTTCTCGATTCATCAAAATATAAATTGCGCCGATTGGCGGAAGGATGAAGCAAAGGAAAAAAACAAACATTTTTCTTAACGACCATGGATAAATTACTGTCTGCATATGAGTCTCCTTTTCACTTTATAGTACATGTAACATCGGTCTTACTACTCTATATTCGTCACTATAAGGCTCCTTTATGATTAAAGGTGAGTGAGGATTTTTTTCTTCTTCTATCATTGTGAATACTTCTGTTTTTTCTTGTAATATGTTGGATTCACTGTTTTTAGTAGGTTTTTTACTTGTTTCGATTTTCTTCGTTACTTCTCCGAGCCTTTGTCCAACTTTTTCAGCTTCGGCAGGTTCATTCGTAACATAGTATTCTTGGTGCTCCCATACTAACATAGGTGGCACTTGTTCTCGTTTGTTACATATTATATAAGTAATACTAGCTATAAGTAGTAGGCATATTAATAAAAAGAAGATAGTTTTTTTATTCATATACTATGCTCCCTATCTATCATTTTATTAAATTATATAATATCCATTATATGTAGTAAATGGATGTCGTGGGAATTTTCGGATTTTACATCAAAAAGAAAAACCTTACTACAGTAAGGTTCCATTTTTATATTCTATAGTGATTGATTTATTAAAACGATCATTACGATAATCGCTATAAACATAACAACTAAACAGCCGATCATTTTATAAAAGCCTCTTTTCGTTAACGTCCCACCTTGAACGTCTTTTCGAATAAATAAGAATACGGCTAAAAATAATACAAGTCCAATGCCAAAAGCATACATCATTTGCATATGTTAATCTTCCTTTCTCTCTTCCATCTTAATATCTTTTCGATAAAACAACAAATGAGATAAAAACTGTACTCATCGTAAGTGCCATAAGTATGTTTAATAGTTCAACCGCAGATAGTGTAATTACGTGTAGATTTAAACCGAAAGAGAAAAGAAGGTAATATGCCGTTAGCGCAAAAAAGCTGAAGAACATTCCTTTATAACGAATAAGTTTCATTCGCTCATCTTTTTCTTTAAATTGCGGGTGTAAGTAACTTAAGCAGAAACACATAATCATCATCGCAAGTACTGTATACGTTGGAGCCGGTGGTGCGGAATGCGTCATTATGCCCGCTAATACCATGGTTCCACTCATAATAAAGAAAATAATTCCCATAATTAAAAAGTACTTTTGTGAATAATTCATCCCTATTCCCCCTCTTCTTTTCCTTCATAAATAAATACATGTTCTATCGTTGTCTGAAATGTTTTTGCTATTTCAAATGCTAACGGAAGTGATGGATCATATTTTCCCTTTTCAATTGAAATGATGGTTTGTCTGGAAACTCCAAGTTTCTCAGCCAATTTTTCTTGAGATAGTCCAAATTTTTTTCGGTATTCAACCATTTTATTTTCCAAGGAAATTTCTCCCTCCTTCCTTACAGTGAGTATATATGTAAAGCAACCTTTACGTCAAGTTTCCTTTACATGCATTTTAGTTTGTTTCACTCTATTTATATAGAAGAAACTTTTCAATTTTAGCACGTCTATTTTGAAGCACAACACGGAACACTGTAAATAACCGTTACTATATCTCCTCCTCTCTTTTTTAAAAATTTAATATCTCCCTATTTGTTTTATCCTTTTAAAATATTTCATTTATCTCTTTATTCCACAAAATGCGTTATTGGTTTTACGGTGTTTTTCGGCATATTTATAGAAACTAACTGTTTATGAAGCATTTTTTATGTTTAGCAACTTTTTTTGTAGAAATCCTTCACTTTCCTTTCAATATTTAACACTATCTAAATAAAGTTTACGATAAATTCATAATTTTTTATTTTTTATACTATATTCCGTTATATTGTTGTATAATATCAATGAAAGCGCTTATTATTTCAATATACATAATTCGAACTCATTTTTATCGAAACATTCTAATTATTATGCTTATATTTACATGCAACGATTTTAGTTATTCGTGTAGGTATACCAAATATATCCACCCCATTTTTCTGTGAAATTACTTTATAACATGAAAGATTAACTTGGGTGATAAGTTATTGTGAATGTTTTTTTACAAAACAGATAAGTAATAGTGTTTGGTATTATGTAAATTATTGTAATAACATAAGAATAAAGAAAACATTTACATTGATTGTTGGTTCATCAATTATTGAAAAGAGCAAAATGCACCTTTTGTTTGGAAAAAGGATTATATGCATTGGGAGGTTTAAACAAATGACGAGGAAGAATACAACGACAAACCCTTGGGCCAAGTTCCATGGTCCGAACCTTGGTTATGTTATTGAGCAGTATGATCTTTACGTAACTGGAGCAGGTTCTGTTGATCCGGAATTACAAGAGCTTTTTGAAATTTTTGGAGCTCCTTCGTTTCAAGATGATGTCGTAACAGGGGACAACACAGCAACACATTTTTCTCCTCAAAACACAGGGAACATTGAAAAAATTCTTAAAGTCGTTCAGCTTGTTGAACAAATTCGTTCATTCGGGCATACGTTGGCTCACATCAATCCGATGGAAGATGCTGCTAATGGACAATCTCTTCTTGAGAAAGCAATGAACGAACTAAGCGATGCTGACTTGAAAGCGATTCCAGCGAAAACAGTATGGCAAGATGCACCAGAAGGTATTCACACTGCACTTGATGTAATTCATAGATTAAAAGACGTTTATACAAAATCTTTAGCTTATGAATTTTCTCATATACAAGATAGTGAAGAACGCGCGTGGTTGCATCAAATGGTGGAATCAAATTCATTGCGTCAACCACTATCAAATAAAAAACGAACTGCTCTTTTAAAACGTTTAACAGCTGTTGAAGGTTTCGAGCAATTCTTGCATAAAACATTCGTTGGGCAAAAGCGTTTCTCTATCGAGGGCGTTGATATGCTTGTACCTGTTCTAGATGAAATTGTTCTCGAAGGTGCAAAGGGCGGCGTAGAAGATGTCATGATTGGTATGGCTCACCGCGGTCGTCTAAGCGTACTTGCACACGTATTAGAAAAACCATATAGTCACATGTTTGCTGAGTTCAAACATGCAAAAATAGAAGGCGCAGTGGCAAATTCTGGCTGGACTGGCGACGTGAAATACCATTTAGGTAGAGAACAAGTCGTTAGTAACGAAGAAGTTAGCACTCGCGTTACATTAGCAAATAACCCAAGTCACCTTGAGTTCGTTAACCCTGTTGTAGAAGGTTTTGCACGTGCGGCTCAAGAGAATCGTAAAAAATCTGGTCTTCCAGAACAAGATACTTCAAAATCATTCGTAATTTTAGTTCATGGTGATGCTGCATTCCCTGGTCAAGGTATTGTATCTGAAACGTTGAACTTAAGCAGATTGAACGCGTACCAAACAGGCGGAACAATTCATGTTATCGCAAACAATGCAGTTGGCTTTACGACTGATAGCTATGATTCTCGTTCTACGAAATATTCAAGTGACCTTGCAAAAGGTTTCGATATTCCGATTGTTCACGTGAACGCTGATGATCCAGAAGCTTGTCTTGCTGCTGCTAACCTTGCGATTCAATATCGTACATTGTTCAAAAAAGACTTCTTAATCGATTTAATTGGTTACCGCCGCTACGGTCATAACGAAATGGATGACCCAGCAGTTACGCAACCACAAGTGTACAAAAAGATTAAAAATCACCCAACTGTAAGAGCGATTTATGCAGAGCAATTACAAGCTGCTGGTGTTCTAAATGCAGATGAGGTTGAAACAATGACTCAGTTTATACAAGAGCAATTAAAATCTGACTATGCACAAGTGCCGCCAGCTGATACGAGCGCTGCAACAATTGACGTTAAAGTGCCAGATGTTGTTGCAAAAGGCATTCAGCCAATTGATACTGGTGTTGAGATTGACTCACTTCGTGCAATTAATGAAGGTCTACTATCTTGGCCAGAAGGCTTTAACGTATATCCGAAAGTAAAGAAAATTCTTGAACGCCGTAAAGACGCTCTTGAAGAGAACGGTAAAATTGAATGGGCACTTGCTGAGTCATTAGCATTCGCTTCTATTTTACAAGAAGGTACGCCAATTCGTTTAACTGGTCAAGATTCACAGCGTGGTACATTCGCGCACCGTCATATCGTATTACACGATACTGATACAAATGAAACATATTCGCCATTACATCGCTTGCCAAACATTAATGCATCCTTCTCTGTTCATAACAGTCCGTTATCAGAAGCTGCTGTTGTTGGTTACGAGTATGGTTATAACGTATTCGCTCCAGAAACTCTTGTTATGTGGGAGGCGCAATATGGTGACTTCTCAAATACTGCGCAAGCATTATTTGATCAATATGTTTCAGCAGGAAGAGCAAAATGGGGTCAAAAATCTGGTTTAGTTCTTCTATTACCGCACGGTTATGAAGGTCAAGGACCAGAGCATTCTAGTGCACGTCCAGAGCGATTCTTACAGTTAGCTGCTGAGAATAACTGGACAGTTGCAAACTTAACGAGCGCCGCACAATACTTCCATATTTTACGTCGTCAAGCATCTATCTTAGGAACAGAAGCTGTTCGACCATTAGTATTGATGACACCGAAGAGTTTATTACGTCACCCACTTACGCTTTCAACTGCTAGTCAGTTAAGCGAAGGACGTTTCCAACCTGCTCTAGAACAAGAAAACCTTGGCATGAAACCAACTAAAGTAAAACGTCTCGTTTTAAGCACAGGTAAAATGGCGATTGACTTAGCAGCAGAAATTGAGTCTGGTAAACATGAGTATAACTTAGATGAAGTTCATGTCGTTCGTATTGAACAGCTGTACCCATTCCCTGCTGAGAAAGTTCAATCTATTATTAAACGCTTTAAAAACTTAGAAGAAATTATTTGGGTTCAAGAAGAACCTCGTAATATGGGCGCATGGCATTACATGGCTCCAATTCTGTTCGAACTTGCTGGAGATAAAGTGAAAACAGGTTACATTGGACGCCCAGATCGCTCTAGCCCATCTGGTGGCGATCCATTCGCTCACAAAGCTGAGCAAGAACTAATTGTTGCACACGCTTTAGATGTGAAGTATAACTTCCGTCAAGATAAACAAGAAATTGAAGTTTTCAGCAACTGAAAGTAAAAATGAAGGTTTCTAGCTTGCTCCCCCGACAGATATTCTGCCCGGGGGCAGGCTAACAAATGGAGATTACCGAAGACAAAAGAAGAAAAAACACACCGTTAGGCAAATAAGGGGAGGACATTTAAAATGATCGAAATTAAAGTACCTGAGCTTGCAGAATCTATTACTGAAGGAACTATCTCACAATGGCTTATCAACGTAGGCGACAAAGTTGAGAAAGGTGGCAGCGTTGTTGAGCTTGAAACTGATAAAGTCAATGTAGAAATCATTGCAGAAGATTCAGGTATTGTATCGAAGTTACTAGGCGAACCTGGGGATACAGTTGAAGTTGGTGCAACTATCGCAATTTTAGATGCAAACGGAGCACCAGTTGCAGTAAGTACACCTGCACCGGCTGCTGAACAGCCAAAACAAGAAACAACTGAAGCACCGAAAGCTGCGGCACCAAATGCTGAGCAAACTACAACTTTACAAGGTTTACCGAATACGAACCGTCCTATCGCATCACCAGCTGCTAGAAAAATGGCTCGTGAATTAGGTATCGACTTAAACGACGTACGTAGCACAGATCCACTTGGACGTGTGAGACCACACGATGTACAAGCTCATGCTGCCGCACCAAAAGAAGCACCAGCTGCTCCAAAAAGTCCAGCTCCTGCTCCAGTTGCAAAAACGGAATTCGAAAAACCAGTTGAGCGCGTGAAAATGTCCCGCCGCCGTCAAACAATTGCAAAACGCCTTGTAGAAGTTCAACAAACATCTGCAATGTTAACAACATTTAACGAAGTTGATATGACTGCAATCATGGAATTACGTAAAGAGCGTAAAGATGCTTTCGAGAAAAAACATGATGTACGTCTTGGCTTCATGTCATTCTTCACAAAAGCAGTTGTTGCAGCATTAAAACAATTCCCATTATTAAATGCTGAAATTCAAGGCGATGAGCTTATCATTAAAAAATTCTATGATATCGGTATTGCAGTAGCAGCTCCAGATGGATTAGTTGTTCCAGTTGTACGCGATGCTAACCAATTAAACTTCGCTGAAATCGAAAGCGAAATTCGTAATTTAGGTATGAAAGCACGCGATAACAAACTTTCATTAAAAGAGTTACAAGGTGGTACATTCACAATTACAAACGGTGGTGTATTCGGTTCTCTAATGTCAACACCAATCCTAAACAGCCCACAAGTAGGTATTTTAGGAATGCACAAAATCCAAGTACGTCCAGTTGCAATTGATGCAGAACGTATGGAAAACCGTCCAATGATGTACATCGCTTTATCTTACGATCACCGTATTGTTGATGGTAAAGAAGCAGTTAGCTTCCTTGTTGCTGTTAAAGATATGCTTGAAGATCCAAAATCATTATTATTAGAAGGTTGATAGATTAATAATCTATTACAGGCTGTAGAATGAATTATTCTACAGCCTTTTTTTATTGCATTCATATGGGACAAATTTCATTACATAAGCTAATAATGTATGCCTAAAACGTAAGGAGGATTAAAATGAATAACCTTCCAATTGATGCAAAACTTAAAGCAAATAAGGATACTTTTTTCCTCCCCGACTCAAACGGGGGTGTCTATTTTCGAAATAATGCCAGTTCATTTCGTATGGACGGTGATGGAATTTACAGCTGGATTGAAAAATTAATGCCAATGTTTAACGGGAATTATTCTTTAGCAGAAATAACCGATGGTCTCCCTCTCCCCTATCAAAATCGTGTATTTGAAATTGGAGAGATTTTATATGAAAATGGTTTCGTTCGGGATGTAAGTCAAGATGCACCTCATGAATTAAATAGCGCATTACTTGATAGATACGCTTCACAAATTGAATTTTTAGAAGCTGATTCTCATTCAGGCGCTCTAAAATTCGAAACGTATCGCGCGGCAAACGTCCTTATAATTGGTTCTGGAGATATGCTTACTTCCTTAGTTTCTTCTTTATTAGAATCAGGATTACCTACCTTTCATTACCTTGTTACAGATTATGAGGAAACAAATTACGATCGCATTCATGAGCTAGTAGAACTTGCACATGAAGTTGATGATCATGTCCTTGTTCAGGAAATAGATACGACAATTGATCGTCCCCTGCATGAAGTGTTCGAGCCTTTCGACTGGATTTTGTATGTTTCTCAAAATGGAGATATTGAAGGCCTAAGAGCAGTTCACACGATTTGTAGAGAAGTAGGAAAGAACTTCATACCTGCCGTCTGTTTATCAGCACTTGGTATAGCCGGCCCTATCGTAACAACTAATCGTGAAGAATGCTGGGAATCCGCATGGCATCGGCTACATGAAACAACTTTACAAAATGAACATTCATCAGCATCATTTTCACCACTTCCATCTGCAATGTTAGCAAATATAATCGTATTTGAATTACTTAAGCATGTCGCTGATGATTCCTACCGAGAAAAAGAACCACAATTCTTTTTATTAAATTACGAAACACTCGAAGGAGCATGGCATCCTTTTATAAAACATCCTCTCGCAACTGATGAAAGTTTTACAATTGATACGATAGAAAATCTTTCTGAACAACTTGAGCAACGGTCCAACCAACATACCTCAACTGATTTATTCCGCTTTTTCGACTCATTAACTTCTAAAGAAGCTGGTTTATTCCATGTATGGGATGAACAAGATTCATATCAATTACCGTTATCACAATGCCATATTCAAGTAGCTACTCCACTATCAGATGGTCCTGCTTCCCTCCTGCCTCTTATGACTTGTGGTGGTTTAACTCATAATGAAGCGCGCCGAGAAGCTGGTTTAGCAGGAATTGAAACATATGTAGCGGAAATTATGCACCGCCTTATTCCTGAACATAATGATATCGGTATTGGCGCTGGAGAAACGATGACAGAAGGTGTATACCGGGCGCTACAACAACATTTAAATAATAAATTGTATGAGCGGCAGTCACATATGCTAGAAGAAATTACGACGATTGATTTAACTGCAATTCATGATAAACATTGTAGATTTTATTACGATGCTCTCTCTACAATTCATGAAACACCTAAAATAGCAGTAAGTGAAGAGATTCTCAGCTTTCCTGTCGTTTGGGTCGGTATAAATGATCGCTGGTACGGTGCATCTAATATTAATATGACGTTAGCCTTACGAAACGCACTACAACTATCACTTCTTCATATTCAAAATGAAGAGACTCCTTATAGAGCTAATATCTTGCCTGAATCATCGATTATTTTATATGATACTGATTCTTTTAGATTAGAAATACAAGAAGAAGGAGAAATTCCAAGCACGCAATCTGTGCAGCTTGCCTTGCAACATTTAGAAGAACATAATTTTTATCCATTCGTGTTTGATTTAGCCATTGAATCATTTTTGAAAGAAAACTTAGATGGTGTGTACGGTGTATTAATTGCAAAGGAGGACAGTCTATGACTCAAAATATATTGCTTATAGGAGATGGCTTACTTGCAAACTATGTACATGATCAACTATGCAAACAATATTCTATCATTCGCCAACATAACCTTACAGAAGAACTCCCTGAAAATATTCATCTCGCTCTCGTATTACATGATGGCTCTCCTTCTACTATTCATCATGATGCCGAGCTAATGTTTCGGTCGAATCATATTCCATGGCTACGTGCATTCACTTCATTTGGTGAAGGTATTATCGGTCCTTACATTCATCCTCTTGCAACTGGCTGTTCCAACTGCTCTGATGGACGCCGATTTATCGCTGGATTTGATCAACAAGAAATGTGGGCACTACAGCGGAAATATGCGTTAAAGGCAGATAATGTAACAAGGCGTGATGTACGTGCCACCCAAAATGGTATGTTACAAATGTGCCATCTTATTCGTGCAGAAACAGAGAAAATATTAACTCATAACCATTCTTCTTTAGAAAATGAACTCATTTTACTAAACTTACAAACACTGCAATGTACGCGGCATTCTTTTCTTCCCGATCCGCTCTGCCCTGTATGTAGCAATTTGCCTGATGATACGGCAGATGCAGCAGCGATTTCGTTACAACCGAGCTTAAAAACAAGCGAAGCAGCATATCGCTGTCGTTCCATTCATGAACTAAACACATTTTTAACGAGAGATTATTTAGATTATCGCGTCGGTATGTTGAACGGAAAAATGCAGCATTCTTTATTACCATTTGCTGACGTTATTATAAACATGCCATTAATGTTTGGAAATGAAGGTGTTGCAGGCCGAACTCATTCATTTGCAATGAGTGAAGCGACTGCTATTTTAGAAGGTTTAGAACGATATTGTGGTATGTCACCTCGAGGAAAAAAGACAAATGTACACGGCAGTTTTCGTGAGTTAGAGGATCATGCACTTAATCCCCTCTTGCTCGGTGTACATACAAATGAACATTATAATCGTAATAGTTTTCCGTTTAAACCGTTTGATCCTGACTATGAACAAAACTGGGTATGGGGCTACTCTTTATTACAAAACCAGCCAATTTTAGTTCCTGAATCAATTGCTTATTATAGCCTCGGTCATCGAGATGCTTTCGTGTATGAAACATCAAATGGATGTGCAATTGGTGGTAGTTTAGAAGAAGCAATTTTTCATGGCATTTTAGAAATTGTAGAGCGTGACGCCTTTTTGCTCACTTGGTATGCCGAATTACCTCTCCCCCGCCTTGATCTTAGTTCAGCAAATGATACGGAATTACAATTAATGATTCAGCGGCTGTACACGATTACTGGGTATGAATTACATGCTTTTAACGCAACGATGGAACACGGTATCCCAAGCTTATGGGTAATTGCGAAAAATACGCGTGAAAATGGAATGAACGTTGTTTGTGCGGGAGGCTCTCATTTAGACCCTGTCCGCGCTTTAAAGAGTGCCATCCATGAAATAGCAGGCATGTTACTAATAGCAGACGATGAACTCGAACAAAAAAGAGAGCATTACGAAAACTGCTTACAAGACCCTTATCTCGTAAATAAAATGGAAGACCATAGTATGCTGTACGGATTAAAAGAAGCAGAAGAACGTCTTCACTTTCTTTTACGTGACGATGCCCCGGTACAATCATTCCAAAAAATGAATGCATTACAATCAGTTGATCTAGATTTAACATCCGATCTTCATCAACTTTTAAACCGTCTGCAGCAATCTGGACTTGACGTAATCGTTGTAAATCAAACAGTACCTCTTATAGAAAAAAACGGATTACATTGTGTAAAAGTCATTATTCCAGGCATGCTACCGATGACGTTCGGCCACCATCTCACTCGAGTTACAGGACTGGATAGAGTATATACTGTGCCGATGACACTTGGATATACAAACGAACCTTTAACAAATGAACAATTAAATCCACATCCGCATCCGTTTCCATAGTAAAGGAGGGGATTCTATGCAGCTGGATACTTTTTTACATCATCTCCATTTTTCTATAGACGAAATTATGCCGAACCATGAAGTGGATTGGGAAGATGCACCGCTCCCTTATAAATTATATCGAAATGTCCCTATCATTCCACTCTCTTTAGAAATCCCATTATCTTTACCTAACTCTTCTACTACACCTACTTTGAAGGAGATTGGTCATTACCTTTGGTCCTCATTTGGTTTAACACAGTTATGTCAGCTAAATAGCGAAAAAATTTTATTCCGAAGATCTATCCCTTCAGGCGGCGCTTTATATCCAAATGAATTGTATATATATTTAAAGATCGATGATTATCCAGACGGTATTTACCATTACGACGCTGCGCACCACCGACTTATTTTACTTCGCGAAGGAAATTTCGATTCTTACATTACAGAAGCACTTGGCAACCGTTGTAACATACAGTCTTGTTTTGGCGCTGCATTCGTATCCACTATGTTTTGGAAAAACTACTTTAAATACAATAACTTTTCATATCGACTTCAAGGATTAGATAGTGGTGTTCTCATCGGACAATTACTTGCATGTGCCAAACAATTCGGTTACACAAATGGCGTATACTTTCAGTTTCTAGACCGGGCAATCAACCATTTACTCGGACTGTCAGAAGGCGAAGAAAGTGTGTATGCTGTCGTTCCTTTAAGTACAGAACCGCAAACGAATTGGTTTCACAATGATTACCGTGAAAATAAAACAGTTACTTCTCATGAGTTGTTACAGCAAATTCCGCCGTTAGCACACGAACATTTCGTTCGATCAAAGCAAGTATATAAACATCCGATGATAACAAAAATAAATGAAGCTTCTATGATTGAATCGACAGCACACTTCCAAACACTACATCATGAAGAGCACTATCAGCATCATGCGCACGCTGTACAGTTGCCGCAAGTAGAACGGTTATCGTATGATTTCTTACAACTTTGTAAAGAACGGTATTCCCCTGATGCTGACTTTACTTTCACGAAATGGGATGCAGCCGAGCTCGCTACTTTACTACAAGAAGCGAGTCTCTCCTTCCCTTATTACAACGACCTTGATGGTCAGTATGTAAATGAAAATGCACGGGTCTCATTATATGGATGTTTTTATAACGTAAAAGATATAGAGAACGGCGCTTATTCTTATAACAGTAAAACACATTCCATACAGCCACTTCGATATGGAGACCTTCGTTATCCCCTTCAATCCAGTATGACGATGGATAACGTAAATCTTTTTCAAGTACCGCTTTGCCTACATGTAGTCGGAAAGAAAGATTACTATACAAATGCATTAGGCTATAGAGGATACCGTATTCACCAAATGGAAGCTGGCATACTCGTTCATAAACTCGTTTTCGCCGCAACCGCGATGGGGATGGGCGGGCATCCATTACTAAGTTTTGATACAAATTCATGTGATCAGTTATACGGGATAGATACTGGAAATGAAACGTCTCTCATTCAAATCCCTGTTGGAGCGTATCGAGCGCGGAATTGGTTAAAAGGGGATTTGCGTAATTAGAAGCACGCCGGTGGACGGCGTGCTTTTTTACTAGATTAACTTAAAAATACTCTTAATTTGTCTCGCAAATAACCAGTTTTTCGTACCGTAGTTATCATTTAAACTATCTAAATTGATAGATTTCCCGTTAGCAAACTTTAATTCTAACGTTGTATTTTTGTCATTTGTTTTTAAGTTGCTATGTGTAATTGCTTCATACTTTAATTTTTCGATTTCAACATATTCATCTTTTTCTTGTCCAATCACGACATGATCTTGGAAGAAGAACAATACTTCTACTTTCTTACCGAAACAAAATACATTTTTCGTATAAATTAATGTCGCATTATCAAGTCCGACGCATACTTCTTTCATCTCTTCCACAACGTTTCCAAAGTCTTCTTCTTGTCTTGCATTTGATTCAGCAATCCATTCTTCGATTGTTTTCATGTTAATTGCCATACTGTGCCCCCTGGTTCGTTCATTGCTTTATTAAAAAATAAATACTATATGAAAATATAAGCGATAAGTACTATGTTTTCAAGGGCGAACGGTATATTCGAAATAAAGTGAAACTTTAATTAGTGGGGGTTTTCTTCATCCCCCACTGATTATTAGCCTTCACCAATCGGGCTTTTACGGGCAGCCCGCCCCCACTTAGCTTCTTTGCTTTCGCTGAATTTTGAGGTGGGGGTCTTACTGCCCGTTAATGCGGGATAAAGTTAAATTTCAAAGTAATATACTAGGAGCATCGATTTCATTATATTTTAAACGTTTGAACGAGGCATTCTTCATCATCGATTAACTGTGTTTTCTCATCAAATTCGATATTTAACTCCCTATATACTTTCTTCCAAAAAGAAACTGCTGGTACATTTTTCACAAGTTCGATAACGAAATATTGCCCTCGTTTCTCTTTTAGTACATTCTCAATAACTTGTTTAGCGATTCCTTTTCCTTTGTACTGATTCAATATGAAAATGTCATTAATACAAAAGTCATTTTCTTTTTTCAAATATGGACGTTCCAATAGTAATAAAAAACCTACAATATCATTATCACTTTTAATAAAATACGGAGTGATTCCGTCATTTACCCAAAACATATGCAAATCTTCGTATTCAAAAAATCCATTTGCCCCAATCTTTATATTAGGAGTGAATGTAGAGAGATCATGAAGATATAGTGCGTACAAATTACGTAATATTTCTTTTTCAGATTCTTGAACAGTTTGAAGTGCTACAAACATTTTTAATGATCCCCTTCCCTATATGTAACTGTTTCTTCCTCTTTATTATTCGCTAAAAAAGTTTACCTACCTTTGCAAAAAAAATAGCACTTAAAAAGTGCTATTCTGCTCTCCTTGCCGCTTGCTGAATTGGATCCCAAACGCTGTTATATGGTGGTGCATAACTTAAGTCGACATCTTCTAACTCGTGAATGCTCATTTTATTAAAAAGCGCCATTGCGATTACGTCAATTCGCTTATCTACACCTTCTTCTCCAATTACTTGTCCGCCCAATAATTGTTTTGTGTCCGAGCGATATAGTAATTTCAAGTGAAGTGGCTTAGCACTTGGATAATAACCGGCCATATTTGTTGAATCTACATGAACCGTCTTATACGGGATGTTTAGCCCTTTTGCTTCTTTTTCATTCAAGCCTGTTCTTGCGAGCGTCAAATCCATAAATTTAATAATACCTGTACCTAACGTACCTTTAAAGGCTCTTCGTTTATCAAGCATGTTCAGTCCTGCAAGTCGGCCTTGTTTATTAGCAGTCGTTCCGAGCGGGATATGATCATGAATTTCCTTTATAACGTGGTAATGTGTTGCACAATCACCAGCTGCATATACGTCCTGCACATTCGTTTGCATATATGCATTTACTTCAATTGCCCCTTTATAATTTGTACGTATATTTGTTCCTTCAAGAAAATCAGTATTTGGCTTCACTCCAACCGATACTAAAACAAGATCCGCTTTATACGTTCCTTTATCTGTTTCAATTTGTTCCACTCTTTCATTTCCTTTAAATGCTTTCACATTTTCATTCGTTAAAATTTCAATATTGTGTTTATCTGCTTCTTTATGTATATATTCAGCCATATCTGCATCATAAATCGTACCGATATGATCATTTCGCTCAATCATTCTTACTTTCTTACCAAGTTCGACGAATGTTTCTGCCATCTCCAGTCCAATCGCACCGCCGCCAATAATCGTTACATCTTCAACTTTATTTGTTTCTAACGTTTTTAATATGCGCTCAGCATCTGGAATTGTTTTTAAAAGATGAACGCCTTGCAAATCTCGACCTTCCCATTCTGGCATAACAGGACGCACTCCAGTCGCAATTAATAATCGATCGTACGGAAATTCAAAAACATCTTTCGTCTTCGTATGCTCTGCGTACACCATTTTCTTTTCCGTATCTACTTTCGTTACTTCATGACGCACTTTCGCATCAATTCCGTATTTATCACGAAACGTCTTTACATTACGCGCGATTAATTTTTCCGTTGAAGTGATAGCACCACTAATGACATACGGTAATCCACACTGCGCGTACGAATAAATTTCACCTTTTTCTAACGTTACAACATTTGCATTTTCATCGTTTCTAACAATTTGCATAGCTGCACTCATACCAGCTGCATCTCCGCCAATAATGACATAGTTCACTTTACCACTCCTTCTTTTTTGCATACTCTTTACGTTTTCCATATTTTACAGAAATAACACCTACTTCCATTGTAAAGAAAGAGAATTTCAACTTCAAATTTGGTGCACAAACCTATGCCTTAATAGGTAAGTGTCGTGTCTTATAAACAACATGTTTAATATGCTATAACAGTAACTATTGAAAGTAGGTGAAACATACATGTGCGCCGGCCTTCTCGCTCAAACTCCAGAGGAACCGAAAGAACCAAAACCCGCCTTGTCGCTTGATCAAGAATTTTCTATTAACGCAACCATTTATAGTGCTCGTGCTTGGTTATCTAATGATGAAACTTTCCCACAAACGATTTGGAAAGGCTCTCACTTCGCTTCAGCATCACACGCTGGCAAGTCCATCTTACCAATCGGTACTGTAAAAATTTTGAACTTATCCGATGATACAATAACAGTTACTGCATCATCAGAATCAGATGATACTCTCAAAATAGTCGTACCCCCTCATTCTGAAGGTGTGTTAACATCTAGCGCATTATCTGATGTGCAAGCAAGTACATCAGGAGGAGCAAGTAAAGTCACATTCCTCTTTCATATCTTTTTCTCAAGGGATCCTGGTTCAGATAAAAAACCATAAAAAAGGTACAGTTATGCACTGTACCTTTTTTCACGTGTTCTATTCTCTTGATTTGATGAGTTCAACATTATAAGATTCAATATCCGTTAGCTTTCCTGTAAAATACGGATTCTCTCTATACCAAGACTGTTTTGAAAAATACGCTTGCATATCTTTCGTTTGAAACATATGTCCATGTCTTGCGTATATTTCGTTTCTCGCTATTTTCAATTGTTCTTTCGATAAATATGCTAAGTCCGTACTCGTTAATTTTCGAATATCACTATCAGGAAAGATGAAACCATTATATACATACCGAGTCGTAGGTGGCGGAGTAACATTGTAAACAACGTTTTTTTCTGTACCTTTCTTTTCGAATGGAAGATTATAAGACGGAAGTGCCGTTACCGTTTCTACCTTCGTCGTTTCCCTTCCGTTTTCTCCATTTCGTTCTAAATAAATCGTCGTACTTCCATCAGTTGCTACCGGGCCCCACGTAATTTCTTCCCCAGCCAGCGCTGTAACTGGTTTTTGATTCACGTACAATGTTGCACCCGGTGCATTCGTTTGGACAGTAATATATTGCCCTTGCAACGTTAAATCTATCGTTACGTTATTTTGTCCTTGTTTCATAAGTACAACCTTTTCTTCACGTGATAGTTTCACATAGTCATTTTTATATTCTGCTTGGAACACTTGAGTTCCTGGAAGAAATGGCCCATATTGTTTCTCAAACTTTTTGTCATCTGTTTTATCAATTTCTTTTCCGTTCATTTTTAAAGTTGTACCTTTTTCATTTGAAAGCAACGTCGTATAATACGTCTTCGCTTTCAATTTATACCGATCAAATAAAAAGAAATACTTGCCGTCTTTCGTTAACGAAAAATCTTCTTTTTCAATTCCATCCCTCTTTTTTTCACCTATCCTCAAATGTTCTTTCAATTCATTCACATAAGATGGGTTTTCTTTTATATACGAAAAAAGTGGCATTAAACTCTCTCTCGTTACAATAACTGATGGATCATCTGCCGTGACGATTTCAGCTAACTTCTCCCCGTCCCTCTCTTGTAAAATAGTAATGATCCGATCTACTTGTGCCGCCTGCTTATAATACGATGATCCGTACAAATACAACCCAATAATCACTACAGCAAGTAATATTAAGAGTGTAATGCCAACTTTTGTACCACCGCTCATTTTCTTCTTTACTACAAGACTTTCCCTCTTCTGACCGCAGTTTTGACAAAATTGCACACCGTCTTCAAGCTGAGTCCCACACTTTGTACATACATTCATCCATTCAACCACCTTTTCGTTAGAAGCCAGTTAATCCCTGAGTAATGGTTTGAATTATCGTGCTAATGTAAGACCACAGTACAATGAATGTTGCAATTCCGATTAAAACATTTGCGATAAGAAGTGTGTAAATAGGATCTAATCCACCGTTATCTAGTTTTAATATGGCAACAGTTATACTAATCCCTATATAAGTTGTAGCTACAGATAATAATATCGGTAAGAAAAAGATTAATAAAAAACTAAAAAGAAAAGAAAGAACTAATATAGCAATAACTGGCGTCGCTATCGTCCCCCATATTCCAAATACTTCAAGAAACGAAAAAGATGATTTCATCATCTTCCCACTTACAAAAATAATAAATCCAACAAATAAAGTTAAAATTAGTAAAAATAAAAAGACCGTTACAGAGTCCAAAAAGAATGTAGGAGTAGGTATATCTGGTGCAAATGTTTTCGTAACAGCTGCTGCAGCACTCATCATTCTATAAAAAATACATGCACCTAAAAAACAAATAAGAACAAGACTTACAATTCCATTTCGTACTTCAACCTTGCCGCTTTTCATAATCGCTGTCGGTGCTTTGAAAGCATGTTTAAAAAACTGAAAATACCCACTCGCAAATCGCTTCGCTTGCTCTACCGTTTCATTCGGTCGAGTTTCCTTCGCTTGTTCCGGCTCTTCTTCTTGGCCACTACTTGCCACTACTTCTTCCGTTAACGAATGTCCACAATTTCCGCAAAACTTTGCCTCTGCTGCATTTTCTGTATGACACGCCGGACATTTCATTCTCTCTTCCCTCCTTAAGCAGATACCATATAGGGTGTTACAAATTCAATATATGACTTTGTACATAAAACATGACTACAAGAAAAAGATTATGAAATCCTTCTTTCAAATGAAAATATATGTGCTAGCAATCTTGAAAAATAATGCTATTATGAAACAGAACAAATAACATTTTTAACAGATTGGATGACTGGCAATGGAATTAGTAAACTCAATTTTTCAAATACTCCTTACAAGCGTAATCCAATTATTTTCTTTAATTGGCGTTATCATTGTAATTGGATTTCTATTAGGTTATTTAGAATCTCTCACACGCATGTATTGGTCGAGAGCTTTCGGAAGAAAAGGATTCCTTTTAACGGCGTGGATTGGTGTTCCTATTCATGAACTTGGACATGCCATTATGTGTGTACTATTTCGTCATAAAATTGTAGCAACGCAGTTTTTCCCAACAGATACAAGCCAAGGTGCCTTAGGCTACGTACAACATCAATACAATCAAAAAAGTGTATATCAACGAATTGGGAACTTCTTCATTGGAATCGGTCCTATTATTTCCGGTATTACTGCGTTAATCCTTTTAATGCGCTATTTCGTATCAAATTCATATTTCTTATTTAATACAACCCTCGAAAAAACAATCGCTTCTACTTCTATTAATATAGAAATGGTTCAAAACATGCTCTTGTCGACGTTTGTATTATTGAAAAGCTTATTTACAATAAGTAATTTATTAAATCCTTCTTTTTGGTTATTTTTATTTATCGCCATTTGTATTTCTGCACATATCGCTTTAAGTAAACCAGATATTAAAGGATCAATAGACGGTGTTATCGTCATGTTTATCGTATTATTTTTATTCAACATAATAGCAGGACTATTTCAGTACGACAGTAACCAGCTCATTGGAAAAGTGATGAAGTATAATATGTACCTCATTGCGTTTTCTAGTGTGGCTCTGCTGTTCTCTTGTATTTCTACACTTGTTAGTTTTGGGTTTTATAAAATAAGAGGAGGGCGTTCGTTGTGAACGCCCTCCTCTCATCATTTATTTCCCTTATAATCACAATGCTCAACCGGAACATGAGCATGTCCTTCTTCATCTGTACACCATGACTGCGACTGGAAGGCAAGAAAGATACCAACCCATTCTTCTTCCTTTTCAAAGTGAATGAGTATTCCCCCGTCTTGCCATATACCATTATCACCTTTCCATTTCTCTACATTCCCTTGATTCATATGAATATCATGTATACCGTTTCCTGGTTTGAAATGAAAATAGGAATCTGGTGTATTTTCTTCTGGTCCCCATCTTTCACCGAACGCATAAATAATTGCTTTTTCTTCTATCGCGCGTTTTATATAACGCTCTATTTTTTCATTTAAATCATTATCTGTTCCTGCTTTTTCGGGAGGTAAAGGAATCATTTGTTTTGAGTCAAATAGATTTCCTCTTACATAATCTAAAGCCACTTTCGGCTCATTATTTTTTACTTCCGTAAAACCAAATGGTAATGTCGGTAAAATGTGAATCGCCTCTGACCGAATATCGGTACTCGCAAAATATAAAACTTCTGACGGATAACTTTGCGATTTCACGTTAATTGCAATACGATAATCTACTCCTGCTTCGCCTTGTAAATGAACTTGATAATGAGGTGTTTTCCCTTTTCCAATCTTTGATTGTATAACTGTACCTTTTAACACACCGTAGTTTTTTAGGGGCATACATTTCATCTCCTATTCATTTAGTAGAAGCTTTACATAATTAAAACATTATCCAATCATAAAAAAAATCCTCCTATGTTAGGAGGATTTTTAATTTCTCAACATATACCAAACACTAACCTCTACCACTACAAGCAACACCGCACCAAAAATCATTAACGTCGTCTTCTTTAATAGTTCATTTTCACGATACGGTATATTACATAAATAAGCACCTAACGTAATCCGTGACGGGCAAGCGATTGTCGCTACTGATGATGCGGTGTTTTGCAGTGTTGTGACGTATTGCCACGGGAGTGCTACGTTTTGCGCAGTTTGCATTTGTAGTTTTATGAACATCGCATTTGATCCTGCGTTACTACCTGTTAAAAAGCCACCGATTCCGCCGATAAACGGAGCAACGAAAACGAAAAATGTTCCAAATGTTTCACCAGCTGTTTTTGCCAGTAATGAATGCATGCCAGATGCACCCATTAGTTCTGAAATGGCGATAAACATTGTCGTTGTAATCGCAAAAGGAATCCATTGTTTTATCGTTTGCGAGAGTGATTGTTTAATAATATGAGATGGAATGCGGAAGAAAATAATAGTAAATAGGCAAGTCATACCGAGCCAAAATCCTGGTGAATATAGTAGCTCCAGTTTATAAGAGTATGATTTTAAATCAAGGACTGCATATGATCTGAATACATCATGTAATACTGGTACGAGGCGAGAAAGTAAAATACAAACTGTTAGGAATATATAAGGGCTAATAATTTTTATAATAGATACTTCTCTCTCCGTTGCCGCAGCATGTTCTGTCATTAAATTTTGCTCACTTTTTCCTTTTAATTTAATGATAAGAAAACCAAATGCAATTGTAACGATAGAACTTAATATACCTGCTAGTTCAACACTTACGTATGCGTTAGAAAGATAAATTCCGAGAGAAAATAATAGAAAGAAACCGAATCCTTCTTTCCACTTTTCAATAACAGCCTGCCAACCACCAACAACGTGTAAAGAAAGGATGACGAAATAAGCAAACATCGGAATGCTTAGTAGTGCCGTATTCGTGCCAAGTATTGTAAGCGGCATATTTATAAGCTGCGAACCGATAATCGTACCAGTTGCCATTGCGCCCCATGAACTAGCTAGTAAACCAATAAATGAAAGTAGTACAGCTTGAAACGGTTTATAGCCTAATGATAGAAAGATAGGTGCTGCAACCATGAAGCCAATTCCGAATCCACT
Organism: Bacillus sp. AR2-1; assembly: GCF_008368755.1. Classification (NCBI taxonomy): domain Bacteria; kingdom Bacillati; phylum Bacillota; class Bacilli; order Caryophanales; family Bacillaceae; genus Bacillus; species Bacillus sp. AR2-1. The sequence goes on along the minus strand of NZ_QORY01000011.1, from coordinate 111,605 downwards.
TACTGATTCGATTAGCGGACAAATACCAAAACACATAAGGAGCATTTGTAATAAACGATCGTGCGTCACTTCTTCTAGAAAACGTGCTACTTGATCGATGTACCCCATTTTATTCATGAGGTGAAATAAAAAAATACCGAAAAACAACACGTACCCGACAATAAAACAAATTAACCAACCTTTAATCGTTGCGTGCACAGTTTCACTTATCCCTAGTTGAAACGTTGGCGAGAGTAAAACGATTCCAACAGACACAACGTAAGCAATTAAAGAGGACCTTAATGACGTTTGTTTAAATAAAAATAAACAAATGAAAATCATCATAATTGGGATAAGTGCCAACAATATGGCCATGTTATCATCTCTTTTCATTAAAAATACAATTTTTAACTATTATATAACAGATTCCATAATTTTCAATTGTTTTTACTACAGATTCAAAAAAGGAGCCATTTAGCTCCTTTTTTGAATCACTCCCATTTTCTTTTATCCTGAAAAACGCTCTGCTGTCCAACTATTTTGTCTAATACAACAAACACAATATAAGCACATATTACTTGCAATACAACATTTCCAAATTTCATTAATTCAAATGAATGGATCCAGCGAAATAATTCGTTTAATAATACAATCGAAACGATACTAAATAGTTCTATACTAATCGAAAATATACATATTTCTAAAATAGATTGCTCTTGAATGCGATTTAAGTTGGAAAAGATGAATACATATCCTAAAAATAGAGCCATCACCTCTATTTTCGTCATGCTAATAAGCCAAGCGTATAATGGTACAGTTAGAAGAAGATATAGTAGTTTCCGTCTTAGCATGCTTTCTCACCCTCTAAGTTATATGTATTTTCTGTATATTTTAACATTTATTACGTAAAACAAAAAGAAGAGACTTATGCCTCTTCTTTTTGTTTTGTTGCCTGTATTAATTCACATATTTCTTCTCGCTTTTCATTTTCTAACAGCTCGATGACTTTACTTCCAACGACTACTCCATCACATATTGTAATCATTTCTTCTACATGTTCCTTTGTTGAAATACCGAACCCTGCCACTACCGGTAAATGTGTATGTGATTTTACTTTTTCTAAGTAACTATGAATCTCACCTTTAAAGTTTTGACGTACTCCTGTTACGCCCGCTACTGTAACAGCGTAAACGAACCCTTCTGATTCACTCGTAATTTTTTCAATTCGCTCAATTGGGCTCGTTACTGTAACGAGTGGAATTAGCGCAATGTTTGCCTCTCGAAGTAACGGGGCAATAATATTTTGCTCTTCATACGGTAAGTCTGGAACGATGATGCCATCTACACCTGCTTCTATACAGTTTTCGATGAATCGTTCTTTTCCGAATGCCAGTACCGGATTTAAATATGTCATGAGTACAAACGGAATTTGTACTTCTTTCCTTACCTCTATTAATGCTTGAAAAATACCTTTTACTGTTACACCGCTATCTAGCGCTCGTTTCCCTGCTCTTTGAATCGTTGGACCATCTGCGACTGGATCTGAAAACGGAATGCCGATTTCAACGATGCTCGCTCCTGCTTCGTCTAGAAAACGAATTCTTTCTTTTAATTTTTCAAGGCCACCATCTCCGCCCATTACGTACGGAATAAATGCTTTCTTACTATTTTCAAACGCTGCTTTAATTTTTTCTACTCCCATTTCTTACACCTCTTCCATATAACGTTTTATACTCTCTACATCTTTATCCCCGCGGCCAGATAAACAAATGACAAGCCCTTCGTCTTTATTCATTTGCGGCGCTAATTTTAATGCGTATGCGACAGCATGTGAGCTTTCTAACGCCGGAATAATCCCTTCTTTTTTCGTTAATAATTGAAATGCTTCTAACGCTTCTTCGTCTGTTATTGAATGATAAGAAACGCGTCCAATATCTTTTAGCAAGCTATGTTCTGGCCCAACACCTGGATAATCGAGTCCCGCTGAAATAGAATGCGCTTCTTGAATTTGTCCTTCTTCATTTTGCAGAAGGTACATCATCGATCCGTGTAAAACACCAACGCTTCCTTTCGTTAAAGTAGCTGCGTGCTTTTCTGTATGAACACCTTTCCCAGCTGCTTCTACGCCGTAAAGAGCGACTTCTTCATCGTGTACGAACGGATAAAACATGCCCATCGCATTACTACCACCACCAATACATGCAACGACTGCCTCTGGTAATTTCCCTTCTAACGCTTCATATTGTTTTTTCGTTTCTTTCCCAATTACACTTTGGAAATCACGAACAATTTGTGGGAATGGATGTGGTCCAAGAACGGATCCCATAATGTAGTGTGTATCGTGTACATGTGAAACCCAGTAGCGAAGCGCCTCGTTTACCGCATCTTTTAATGTACCGCTACCTGCCGCTACGCTTTCTACTTTAGCTCCGAGTAATTCCATTCGGAACACATTTAATTTTTGACGTCTCACATCTTCTTCTCCCATAAAGATGACGCATTCTAATCCGAGTAGGGCACATACAGTAGCGGTTGCCACTCCGTGTTGTCCTGCCCCTGTTTCAGCGACAACTTTTTTCTTGCCCATTCGTACTGCAAGTAGTGCCTGACCGATTGTATTGTTAATTTTATGAGCTCCTGTATGGTTCAAATCTTCACGTTTTAAATAAATCTTTGCACCGCCGCAATACTTCGTCATATTTTCAGCGAAATAAAGCGGTGTTTCTCTTCCGACGTACGTTTTTAAATAATGATTTAATTCCTTTTGAAACGCTTCATCTTGCATCGCTTCTTTATATGCTTCTTCTAGCTCTAATACAGATTGCATTAACGTTTCTGGAACGTATCGTCCTCCGTATATACCGTAGTGACCTTTTTCATCTGGATATGCGTAGTTCATTTTGAACACTCCTTCGCTTTTATAATAAATTGTTTTATTTTCTTTAGATCTTTCTTTCCTTCTGTCTCCACTCCGCTACTTACATCGACCATGTATGGCTGAATCGTTCGAATCGCTTCTTCTATATTAAAAGCGTTTAATCCACCAGCTAATATCGTTTTCTCTCGCAATTTTTTTGACATATGTGCGAGTAACTCCCATGAAAATTGCTTTCCATTTCCTCCGTGAAACTTTTCTTTCGGGCTATCAAACAATATATAATCCGTTTCATATGTTTGAGCATTTTTCATATCACTCTCTGAAGTTACCCCAAGTGATTTTATAGACGGAATATTCAATCTTCTGATTTGATGATTGTCTTCATCCCCATGTAGTTGCACATGCGTTAACCCACATTCATCTGCAATTTTCTCGATCACTTCTACTGATTCATTTACGAAAACACCAACCTTTAACACGTTTGTTGGAAGCTCCTGAATGATTTCTTTCGCTAGCACTGGAGTGATTTTTCGCTTACTTTCTGCAAAAACAAATCCGAGTGCATCAGCTCCGTATTCGCAAGCACGTTTTGCCGTTTCAACATCAGTGATGCCGCAAATTTTCACTTTCATATGTTCACCTTACAGTCTTCAAAAAAGGTATGAATAGAAGATGATGTCATAAGTGCCTCTCCAACTAACACACCTTTTGCTCCAGCTTTTTTAACACGGATAATATCTTCCTTTGAATGAATCCCACTTTCACTAACCCAAAGTAATTTCTCCTCGTTTAATCGTTTTCCAAGCTTTTCTGTTTGCCTTAAATCGACTTCGAATGTTTTTAAATTACGGTTGTTAATACCGATAACGTGCGGATTTAATTGAATTGCAATTTCTAATTCCTGCTCATCATGAACTTCAACAATTGCCTCTAATCCTTTTTCTAGTACGTAGCTGTACAGCTCTTTTAATTTTTCTTTCGTTAACGCCGCTACAATTAATAAAATAATATCTGCTCCAGCTTCATACGCCCTATCAATTTGAATCTTATCAATTATGAAATCTTTACATAAAAGCGGAATGTTACTTTCTGCTCTTGCCGTTTGTAAATCGTGAAACGACCCTTTAAAAAATTGACCGTCTGTTAAAACAGATACTGCTCCTGCGCCGCATTCTTCATATATTTTCACTTGTTTTCGTACATCAACGTGTAAATTAATATCTCCTTTTGATGGTGATGCTCGCTTTACTTCTGCAATGACAGTAAACTGCTGTAATGCTTCTACAAGTGAAAGTGTCTTTCTACTTTCTTTTAATGGTGTATACGTTTCATATAATGCCGCAACTTCCTTTTTCTTTTGGTCTACAATTTTATCTAAAATCGTCCCCACGTTAATTCACCCTTTCTAATTTTTCATTACTTGCTGCAATTAATAAGTTTAGTTTGGCTAATGCTTTTCCAGAGTCAATGCTATATGCCGCTAGTGTAATTCCTTCTTCAATCGTTTCTGCTTTTCCATTTGCCAAAAGGGCTAGACCTGCATTTAATAAAACTGTATCGCGGTAAACATTCTTTTCTCCGCTTAATACTCCGAGCGTAATCTTTGCATTTTCTTTCGAATCCCCGCCTCTAATCTCTTCGTTTTTCACTATTGAGAAACCATATTTCTTAGGTTCAATACTCGTTTCTACTATTTCATTATCTTTCAAAATGACAACATAATTCTCTCCTTGTAATGATGCTTCATCTAAAAATCCACTTCCGTTTACGACAAGCGCTTGTTTTCTGCCTAATTTCTGTAATACTTGCGCAACTGGTAGTAACATATCTCGTTTATAAATGCCGACAAATTGTGTTTCTAAATTTACCGGATTTGTTAAAGGACCAATTAAGTTAAAAATCGTCGGCACATTCAATTCTTTTCTTATTTTCATAATGCGTCTTAATGCTGGATGCATCGCTGGTGCAAATAAAAATGCGATGCCGACATGCTCTAATAAATAATCAATTTCGTTTGGCGTACTGCTAATATTTACACCGAGTTCTTCTAATAAATCTGCACTTCCTGTTTTACTAGAAACAGCTCGATTACCATGTTTTGCAACCTTTACGCCAGCTCCTGCCAGTACAAATGCCGATGTTGTACTAATATTAAACGTTTGAGCACCGTCACCACCCGTCCCACAATTGTCCATCGCTCCTTGTATATGGTTCGAAAACGGTAATGCCTTTTCACGAAGAGCTCGAACAAGGCCGTATATTTCTTCTGCTGTTTCACCTTTCGCTTTCAGTAATACTAAGAAAGCTGCAATTTCACTCTCCAATATGTTTTCATTTAATAAAAGAAGCCCTGCTCTATACATCTCCTCTTCTGTTAAATGTTGTCCCTCCACTAATTTACGAAGATAGTTATTCATACTCTTTCCTCCTCCTTCACTTCTGTTAAAAAGGCACGTATTAACTTTCCACCTTCTTCTGTCGCGATTGATTCCGGATGAAACTGTAATCCGAATAGCGGATAATAATTGTGACGAACTGCCATAATTTCTCCATCGTCCATCGCTGTCGCTAGTATGTCAAAACACTCTGGCAAGCTCGTTTGCGCTGCAACAAGGGAATGGTAGCGCATCGCCGTTAATGGCTGTGTTACATATGAAAAGATTGAAGTTCCATTATGTTTTACACGTGATGTTTTACCGTGTTTAATGCGTCCTGCTCTTACAATGTCTCCTCCAAATGCTGATATAATTGCTTGATGACCAAGGCAAATACCTAATATGGGAACGTTCTTATAAAAATGACGAATCACTTCGATACAAATGCCAGCATCCTCTGGTTTTCCTGGTCCTGGTGATAGCACAATTCCTGTTGGATTCATCCCTTCTAACTGTTCTATCGTTATTTGATCATTTCTTACGACAACAATTTCTTCCTCGCATTCACCTAACAGTTGATACAAGTTATATGTGAATGAATCGTAATTATCAATTAGTACAATCATTTCATTACCTCCAATAGTGCTCTCGCTTTATTTAACGTTTCTTCATATTCAGCTACTGGGTCTGAATCATAAACAATTCCCGCTCCGGCCTGAACGTATGCTTTTTCATCCTTTACAACCATTGTTCGAATGGCGAGCGCCATATCAAGATTCCTTGAAAAACTAACGTATCCAACTGCACCTGCGTATACATTTCTTTTTTCATTCTCTAGCTCATTTATAATTTCCATCGCTCTAATTTTCGGAGCTCCCGACACTGTTCCTGCTGGTAGGCAATACGCTAATGCATCAAATCCACTCATTAATTTTCGCAATGTTCCGTAAACTTCAGATACAATGTGCATAACGTGAGAGTATTTTTCTACTTTCATATATTTATCTATCGTCACGGATCCAATTTCACTTACTCTGCCAATATCATTTCGCCCAAGATCTACAAGCATCATATGTTCCGCTCGTTCTTTCTCATTTTCTAACAGTTCTTTTTCAATTTCCGCATCTTGCTCCTTCGTTTTCCCTCTCGGCCTCGTACCCGCAATTGGATTCGTCATCACCTTATCTTCTCTAACTGATAACAAGCTTTCCGGCGAAGAACCGAGTACAACATAATCTTGAAAATCGATATAGAACATATATGGTGACGGATTGGCAATTCGAAGTTTTCGGTATAACGCGAATGGATCCCCAATACATTCACTTTGCAAACGCTGAGATAATACGACTTGGAATATGTCCCCGGCCCGAATGTATTCTTTCGCCGTTTCTACCATCGTGCAAAATTCTTTTTCTGTTATAGAAGAAGTGAATGATAATGTTGATCTTATTTCAGTTACTTCTGCTTCTTCTCCTTGTAACACTTCCTCTTTGTATACTTGCAATCTTTCATATACTTCTTCATAAGAAGCTGCATCATCTTCCCTGCATACATATACAAATGATAATTTTTGGCGTAAGTGGTCATACACGATAAACTCACGGTACAGTAAAAGGTGTACTTCCGGAATATTCAATGGATCGTGTAAATCTGCTCCAATGTTTTCATATTGCCGAATGACGTCATAGCCAATATAACCAACTGCTCCTCCGCAAAATGGGAATGGACTGTCTACTTGAGCTGACGCGATTTCTTCTTCTAACACTTGTAGTACGTTACCTTGCAACTCTTCTGCCCGGCCGTAAATCGTTCGTTCTACTTCCGTACCAACACTTTTCACTTCACCATATGGATTACATCCTAAGTAAGAATAGCGTCCTTTATCTTGATGAAGCTGCGAACTTTCTAATAAAAACTTTTTCTTTCCCTTCATACGTCTATATAAAGAAATTGGCGTAATGCTATCTCCTTCTTCTTCAGCGATTACTAAAAATGCTCTTCCCTGTTCTTTTTGCTTCATAAATTCCTCTTTTGTCATCATGCCTTTCACCTCAATCTGAAAAATAAAAAAGTCCCCTACATATCGAAAATATGTAGAGGACGATAAATTTACCGTGGTACCACCTCATGTTGGACGCAAAAGCATCCCGCTTTATTCAGGTACAAAATATATACCTTATCCTTGTAACGGCGGAACCCGGGTTGCCTACTGAAAATAATTGTTCAGCATACCTCTCGTAAGCCCATTCCGTATATGGCACCGCACCGGGCTCCCACCTATCCCCGGTTCTCTGTAACGTCTCCAATATACGTACTCTTCTTACTTCAACGATTTCATTTATTTAATTTTTTGTACACAAAAAGGGAGTACTCATCCTATAGAAAGGACGGGTACTCCCGTGGTGCCACCTTAATTCGTTACGAATGTAACGCACTTTACCGTATCAAAAACAATACGTGTCTCTTGTATCGATGAGATCATGTCGCCAAAGCCTACTTCTTTCGTTTCGGTTTGGAAGCTCCGAAGCCCATTCCACATCAATTCCATACTGATTCGCACCAACCATCAGCTCTCTGACATGTTCATCATGTGTACTCTTCTTCATCAACGCTTGCATTTTTTTAAGTTGCACTCATTATAGACCTTACTTTTTTCATAAGTCAATACTTTTTAAAAAATTTTATTTTTCTCTCCTTTCAATATTATATTGACAAAACAACCTCTTTTTATGTAAATATAATAAATACTCTATTAAAAATAAGGTTTTTTGTATGAATATTATATATTAAAAAAGTAAAATGATATCAAAAAACGCTTACATTTCTGAAAATTCATATTTCTGTATGGATTTTTCAGAATAATCATGATAGATTATAAATATGCATAACGCATCAAAAGACATGACAAAAGGAAGGGGAACTTCATGAGTACGCAGATGTTAACTTTAACTTCAATCTCTATTTACATGCTCGGGATGTTAGTCATTGGCTATTTCGCCTATAAACGAACGTCCAACTTAACAGATTATATGCTTGGCGGGCGTACACTAGGCCCCGCAGTAACAGCATTAAGTGCTGGAGCATCCGATATGAGTGGTTGGCTTTTAATGGGCTTACCCGGTGCAATGTTTAGCGTTGGATTGAGTAGTAGTTGGATTGCGATTGGCCTAACACTAGGCGCATACGCAAACTGGCTTTATGTCGCTCCTCGCTTACGTACCTACTCTGAAATTGCAAACAACTCTATTACTATCCCAGAATTTTTGGAACACCGCTTCCACGACAAATCTCACATGCTACGCTTAGTATCCGGACTTGTTATTATGATTTTCTTTACTTTTTATGTAGCTTCAGGATTAGTTTCAGGCGCTGTATTATTTGAAAATTCATTTGGTATGAACTACCACGTTGGATTATTCATTGTTGCAGGCGTTGTTGTCGCTTACACATTATTTGGTGGTTTCTTAGCAGTAAGTTGGACAGACTTCGTACAAGGAATCATTATGGTAATTGCTCTTATTCTTGTTCCTATCGTAACAATTATAAATTCGAACGGACTTGGACCTGCATTTGATACAATTCGTTCTGTAGATCCAACACGTCTAGATATTTTTAAAGGTGCCTCTACTTTAGGAATGATTTCTTTATTCGCATGGGGCCTTGGTTATGTTGGACAACCTCATATTATCGTACGCTTTATGGCGATTTCTTCTGTAAAAGAGATTAAAAGCGCACGAAGAATTGGTATGAGCTGGATGATTTTCTCTGTTGTTGGAGCTATGTTTACTGGTCTTATCGGTATCGCTTACTACTCACAACAAGAGTTAACATTATCTAATCCAGAAACAATTTTCCTTGAACTAGGAAAAATTTTATTCCACCCACTTATTACTGGATTTTTATTAGCAGCTATTTTAGCAGCTATTATGAGTACAATTTCATCTCAATTACTCGTTACTTCTAGTGCTATAACCGAAGACTTATATCGTACCTTCTTTAAACGCTCTGCTTCTGATAAAGAGCTTGTATTTGTCGGTCGTATGGCTGTACTTGTTATTGCATTAGTTGGGTGCGCATTAGCGTTTAAACAAAATGATACGATTTTAGCTCTTGTTGGATACGCTTGGGCTGGTTTCGGTTCTTCATTCGGACCTGCTATTTTATTAAGCTTATATTGGAAACGTATGACGAAGTGGGGCGCACTTGCTGGTATGATTTCTGGTGCCGCTACTGTTATTATATGGACTCAATTCGAATTCTTAAAAGATTTCTTATATGAAATGATTCCAGGTTTCGCTATTAGTTTACTAGCCATCGTAATTGTTAGTTTACTAACACAACCTTCAAAAGAAGTTGAAGAGCAATTTGAGAATTTCGAAAAACAACATAGTCATAATCTATAAAGGAAAAGCTCTGCTGTTATCGTATCAGCAGAGCTTTCTTTTTATGAAAGTTCGACAATCTTCTACTCGAATTTAACAATTTCTTTATGTTTCGTTAAATTAAACATAACACTACTCCTTTATAGTATTACTATCAGCACTTATACAGAAAGGGGACTCCAACATGTTAGCAGCTTTCCAGCAACAACAAACACGAAAATTTTCACCTATTACAAATACTTCTGCGTCTTGTTTGAACATACAACCTAAACCACCTAAAATTTCAATCGCTCCTTCTGTTATTTCAGTCATTGGTGTTCATATGGAAAAAAATAAGTTGAAAGTAAGAACTGGACAAAGCACTGAGTTATCAGCTTCCGTTTTGCCAGTGCAAGCAACGAATAAAGAACTTATTTGGACAAATATGAATGCTGATGTTATCACAATGCATCCAAAAGGTGATACGGTAACGATTACTGGAAAAAGTGCCGGAAGAGCAGTCGTAATTGTCACAACTGCTGAAGGAAAGTTCCGTGACCTATGCATGATTCATGTACAACCTTATATGACAAATCCAAAGTAAAAGAGTGGCTACGAAGCCACTCTTTTACTTTGTTTCAATGCATGAATTTTTACTTGTAACGAGATTGATGAATTGCTCTTTATCTTTAGGAGAAATAATTTCTGTTTGATGTGATCCATAAATAATTTCAAGTCGATCAAATGATAAGGCATGAGCTGCTACTGGATTTTTCGTATTTGAAATCTGTTTTATATCTCGTATAAATATGCGCTTTTTAACGAAACCTGATTTAATAGTAATTGTTTCTTCTCCGACGATATATCTTGTCGAAAACCAACTCCAAATAAATAATATGGCTAATGGAATTGTAAAAAATAAAAGAAAATACTCTCTCCCTGCAAATAAGGGGGCAAAACACGCTCCAATGACAACGAAAAAAATCGGATATAACCATATATCTTTTTTTGATGGAAATTCCATTAAATTTCCCCTCTCTTGATTTAAGTCAATGATTCTCCTCCTCTTCCCTTTTACAATAAAAATAACATTAGAATAGGAGGACGTATTATGACTGAACGAAAGTATGCCTTATTTGCTGGCTTTTCTCTTCTTGTTATGGCATTCATTGCATTTTTTTCTTACGGTTTTGTTCATGGAAATCTCGTTATACAAGAAGATGCGAGCGCGACATTCCATAATATCCAAACTTCACATTCACTTTTCGAAGCGGAAATCTTCGGTTGGATTATCATTTTCATTACTGATATTGTCGCCGCGTGGGCTCTTTATTTCTTTCTAAAACCAATTCATACTAGCCTCTCATTACTAGCTGCCTTGCTTCGTCTTATGTATACAGCGATACTTGGAATCGCCATATTCAATCTAATATTGGCATTGTTGCTTTCAAAAAGTACGATTGCGAATCCAGAAACATATGTGATGTTGTCTCTCAATGTCTTCGAATACATTTGGTCTGTAGGATTAATCATTTTCGGCTTACACCTTTTCGTTTTAGGTTATGTAGCTTTCCTATCTAAACATATACCGAAATGTATTAGTATACTACTATTCTTCGCGTCTATCAGTTATATCGTAATTCACGTCATGAATACGCTGTTTTCACAATACGATATGATGATCTCAATCGTACAAACACTGTTCCAATTGCCAATGATTGCAGGTGAACTCGGATTTAGTATATGGCTATTGATTAGAGGTGGAAAAAACGCTACTGTTTGAGTCTTTTCTTAATTCTGCTTAATGATTCTGGCGTAATACCTAGATAACTTGACAATTGATATTGAGGAACACGATTGATTAAATGAGTTCGTTTTTGTAATAATGATTTGTAGCGCTCTTCTGGTGTCGATGCAATAAATAATGAAAGTTCTTCTTGTACCTCACCGAAGTGGTATTCAATCATTTGGCGTGTCATTTCTTCTAATTGTGAATATTTCTTATACATGTCCTTTTCACTATGCAGGTCGCCAACTACAACAAGACAGTCTTCTAAACACGTTAACGTATGCGGGGATGATTTATCTTGTTTATGATGATTAAAATTTGCGATTGCTTGTTCTTCTGTATAAAAATTTGATGTAACCTCTTTCCCTGTTTCATCTATACAATATTGCCTAATGCATCCCTTTAATACAAAATAACATTTCGAAGGAACATCTCCTTGCCTTAGAAGCACTGTTCCTTTTTTATATTCTTCAATTTGTAATTCACTGAGGATCATGTGCTGCTCTTCTTCACTTAGTGTTGTAAGGTTCTGCATATACTTCTTTAATACTTCTTCCATTTTCCTCCACCTTCTTCCTCTATATTTCTATAAAACAAAAAGAGAAGTATTACAACTTCTCTTTTCTCCTCTAACATTATATTTCCTGTGTATAAGCCGGCTCGTTTACTACATTTTTTGCTGTTCGTTTTTGTTGCTGTAGTAAAAACACAGATACACCAAACAATACGAGCATGCTACCGATAATTTGCATGGCATTTAGTCTTTCACCGAGTAAGAAGAACGCTAATATAGATGCTCCAACTGGTTCACCTAAAATACTCATTGAAATTGTTGTTGCATTTACGTAGTTTAATAACCAATTATTAATGACGTGTGACACTGTCGGCACGACCGCAAGTAAAAGAAAAACAGTCCAATCCCACTTCGTATAGCCTGTAAAAGGCACTTGCAATACTATATTATAAATCCCCATAAAAATACCTGCGAATGCAAAAACTGTAAAGCTATAAATCCAGTGTGATACTTTCTTTACTGTTGTTTGCCCGATAAATAAATAACCAACAACCGCTATGACACTTAAAAAGGATAATATATCTCCATAAATTGCTTGTTCACTTAACCCTAAATCTCCCCACCCAATACACATTACGCCTAGTATCGCTATTCCCATTGTCGCAATGGCTGAGTATGTTGTTCTTTCTTTAAATAAGAAAAAACCTCCAACTAAAGATACGATTGGTTGAAGCGCTAAAATAATCGTCGAACTAGCAACTGTCGTATGCTTTAAAGATTCAAACCACAAAAGAAAATGAAGCGCTAAAAAGAAACCAGATCCAATTAAAAATCCCCAATCTTTTATTTGAATCTTACTAAACTCTTCCCGCTTTTTCCAAACGATAGGCAGCATAATAAGTACGATAATCCATAATCGATACATACTTAATATTGAAGATGGTGCTGAGGACATCTTTACAAAAACTGCTGCGAATGAAATGGCTATAATGGAAATTGCTAATGGTAGCGCGATTGATCTTTCTTGTTTCAAATTCCGTCTCCCCTCTCACCTGTCAAAAATCCCACTTCATTATATCCGTTTTCTTTCACAACTTAAATACTAATTTTTTAGATTCTTCGTACCATTATGGTAAAATAGAAACGAAAGCACCTATTAGTGAATATTTCTTTCTTTTTCACTACAAGCGTCGCTCTTACAATCATTACAGTAAATTTTTATTTAGGGGGATCTACATGAATCAAACAATAGGGAGAATTGAAGAAATTTCATTTTATAGCGCATCACTTCAAGAAGATGTTACACTTCTCGTTTACTTACCGGTAAATTACACACCACTGCACAAACATACAGTTGTAATTGCACAAGATGGTAGAGATTATTTTCAGCTTGGTAAAGCGCACCGTGTAATTGAGCGCCTTCGTGAAACTGAAGAAATTGACCGTACAATTATTGTCGGTATTCCATATAAAAATGTACACGATCGTAAAGAAAAATATTTCCCAAATGAAGTGAAAAACGCTGCGTATATTCGTTTCCTTGCTCATGAACTTGCACCATATATCGATGAAAATTATCCAACGTACCAAATGGGAAAAGGTCGTGTGTTAATTGGTGATTCTCTTGGCGGGACAGTTTCCTTCATGACTGCACTTATGTATCCGCATACATTCGGTAAAGTCGTTATGCAATCACCATTTGTGGATGAAACAGTGATGAACTTAGCAAAAGACTTTAAAAATCCGGAGGCGCTAGACCTTTATCACGTCATTGGGACAGAAGAAACAGCTGTAAAACGCACTGATGGACAAGTATCCGATTTCGTACAACCGAACCGTGAGCTCAATACGCTTCTGACAGATAGAAATTTCATCACGCATTACGAAGAATTTGAAGGTAACCACACGTGGAAATATTGGCAGACTGATTTACCGAAAGCTTTCTCTCATATTCTATCAATGAAATAATAGAGAGCAGTATTCAGAATAATTTGATATAATAGATTAAGAGAGTTATTTTCTCAAAATCTAACTAGACTTACAAAGGGAGGAATTGGAACATGAAATTAGGCATTGTAATTTTTCCATCTAAAATGATTCAAGATAAAGCGAACGGATTGCGTAAACGTTATGATCCGCACTACGCATTAGTTCCGCCACATATTACATTGAAAACACCCTTTGAGACGCAAGATGAACAATTAGAATCGATTGTAAAAGAGTTACATACAATCGCAAGTAAAACGAACCCTTTCACCCTTCATGTCGGAAAAGTTGGTTCATTCGCACCTGTTAATAATGTTCTTTATTTTAAAGTAGAAAAAACACCTGAACTTACTTTCTTAAATGAGGAGATGCATAGCGAATTCTTTATACAAGAACGCGAGTACGCTTTCGTACCTCATTTAACAATCGGACAAGGCTTATCCGATGCAGAGCATGCTGATGTATTAGGTCGATTACGTATGAAAGATTTCTATTATGAACAACCAATTGATCGCTTCCATCTTCTATATCAATTAGAAAACGGAACGTGGACTGTATACGAAACATTCCACCTTGGAAAGGGGAACAACTAATTTGCACGCACAGATCGTACAAACGGACGAACAACTAAGAGATGCATTCTCTGTACGTAAGCAAGTATTTGTGAATGAGCAACAAGTTTCTGCTGACGAAGAGTATGATGAGTTTGAAGAAACTTCAACACACGTTGTTATATATGATAATGATGTTCCAGTTGGTGCTGGTCGTTTTCGCATACTGGATGGAATAGGAAAAATGGAACGCATTTGCGTACTAGCTTCCCATCGTAAAAAAGGCATTGGAAAAATTGTTATGGATGCACTTGAAGCGTATGCGAATGAAAACTCGCTACCAAAATTAAAGCTGCATGCCCAAACACATGCTGAAGATTTCTATAAGAAACTTGGATATGTAACGCATTCTGATGTATTCATGGAAGCAAATATTCCTCACATCGTTATGATAAAAGAATTGTAATTTGAAAACAGGAGGTATCCCCTCCTGTTTTTTACATTGCTATTTTCTTTTTCTTCCGCTAAAGTTAAATGTTGATGCTATAGTTTTGAAGGTGAATATATGACACAAGAAAAATTTTCACAAAAATCATTAACGCACGCTGACATTCCGCGTGCAACATATCATATTCCGAAAACATCTACCCATTTAATTATGGAAGAAGATGCAGATGCGGCGTATTTTCGCGCTCTCGAACAACAAAATGTTTTTTTAAATGAAAAACAATTAGAGGCTGTGCGAACGACAGAAGGCCCTGTCCTTACATTGGCTGGTGCCGGAAGCGGGAAAACATCTGTTTTAACAACCCGCGTAGGTTATTTAGTAAATGTAAAACAAGTTCATCCACGAAATATTTTATTGCTTACATTTACACAAAAAGCAGCTGAAGAAATCCGAAACCGTGTAGCAAATTTACCAGGTATGAATCGTGCTGCAAGTAGCTACGTTGTTGCTGGCACATTCCACTCTGTCTTTTTAAAATTGCTTCGTAGTCAAGGATATAATCAGCAAATTTTAGCAAACGAAAAACATAAACAAATTATGATAAAGAAAATCTTGAAAGAATTGCGTCTAAAAGACGATTATGATGCTGAAACAATGCTCGCTATGATTTCACTTGAGAAAAACAAATTGAATCGTCCGAAAGATATAAAAACAAAAACACCCGTTGAACAAGAATTTAAAGAAGTATACGAGCGTTTTGAAGAAGTAAAACAACGATATAATTATATTGATTTCGATGACATCTTATTAGAAACATATTATATGTTAGAAAATAACGTTCCTTTGCTTACCCAATTACAACAACGTTTCCACTATATTGAAGTAGATGAGTTCCAAGATACATCGTATGCACAATATGAAATTGTAAAATTGTTAGCCACGCCAAGAAATAATTTATTTATCGCAGGTGATGACGATCAGGCGATATATGGCTGGCGAGGAGCAAGTCACCAAATTATTTTATCTTTTCCAAAAGAATTTGATAACACTACGATTATCGCACTTAATACGAATTATCGATCCAATCCTTTTATCGTTGGGCTTGGAAATGAAGTTATCAAACTAAATCAGGAGCGTTTTGATAAAGAGCTATATTCTGTGCGTGAAGAAGGTGTACAACCTTTTTACGCAAGACCTGCTACGACTCTTGATGAAGCAAATCAAATTTTGCAGCTCATTCAAGAAAAAGTAGATAGCGGCGAACGCAACTTTAAAGATTTTTGTTTACTGTATCGCACACATTCTGTAAGCCGTTCGTTACTTGATCAGCTTACAATTCACAAAATCCCGTTTATTAAGCACGGGGCGAGTCAATCATTTTATGAACATTCTTTAATTAAGCCTGTATTAGATCATTTAAGACTGGTGATTGAACCGTTTCGACTAGAATCACTTTCAAATATATTGCCAACTATGTATATCGGGCGTGATGATTGTATTTCATTTATTGAACGTGAACAATGGAAATATGGTGAGGGGCGGTTCCCTTCTCTTCTTCATTTCTTATTATTAAATCCGAGCTTAAAACCTTTTCAAGTAAAAAAGGTAAATGAGCGTATCGATTTTATTAAATTTATAAAAGAATTAGAACCGAAAAAAGCATTAAAAGAAATTATTCATGGTAAAGGAAAGTATTTAGAGTACTTACAAAGTAACGATCGTTCTTCCTTTACGATGCATAAAGATATACAAGAAGAAATGTTAGAAGAATTAATGGAGTCAGCAACTCGTTTCAGCGATATTCCAGCTTATTTACAATTTATTGATGAAGCAATTCAAGGTCAAAAAGAAATGGAAGCATTAAAAACAATGCCGGAAAAAAATGCTGTTTCGCTTATGTCTATTCATAACGCAAAAGGCCTTGAATTTCCATGCGTCTTTTTACTTGGAGCGAGCGATGGTATTCTTCCCCATACTTCTTCTTTAAAAGATGCAAATGATCGTGTTACAGAGACTTCTGAAGCTTTAGAAGAAGAACGTCGACTACTTTATGTCGCAATTACACGTGCGAAAGAAGAACTTTACATTTCCTCTCCGCAATTTTTTAGAGGAAAAAAATTAGATATATCTCGTTTTTTATATACTGCGCGAAAAGATTTACCTGAAAAGACATCCACTAAATAAGGATGTCTTTTTTTATATTGCATTATGTACATCCCTACTATATAAATTCCCTGCTTTTATCGTAAGAATTAACGTAATATCAACCATATCTCATTCATATTGTAATAGTGTATGTCAGAACTCACGATAAGGAGTGAACATAATGAGCTGCAATTGTAACGAAGACCATCATCACCATGATTGTGATTTCAACTGTGTATCGAATGTCGTTCGTTTTATACATGAATTACAAGAATGCGCAACTACAACATGTGGATCCGGTTGCGAAGTTCCATTTTTAGGTGCACATAACAATGCGTCAGTAGCGAATACACGTCCTTTTATTTTATACACAAAGACTGGAGAACCTTTTGAAGCATTTGCACCATCTTCAAGCCTTACTAGTTGCCGATCTCCCATTTTCCGCGTAGAAAGTATAGATGATGATGACTGTGCTGTATTACGTGTATTGACTGTAGTTTTAGGTGATGGTACCTCTGTACCACCTGGTGACGACCCAATCTGTACGTTTTTAGCTGTACCAAATGCAAGGCTAGTGTCGACATCTACTTGTATTACTGTTGATTTAAGTTGTTTCTGCGCTATTCAATGCTTACGTGATGTTTCTATATAAAACTAAATATTAATTTAAGCATGGATTGGGTGGCAGAGTTTTCTGCCACCCAATCCATGCTTAAAAGCTATTATTATGTATTTTTCATAAAATTGGGAACTTGTCTAGAACCTGTTGATTTAAGTTGTTTCTGCGCTATTCAATGCTTACGTGATGTTTCTATATAAAACTAAATATTAATTTAAGCATGGATTGGGTGGCAGAGCCACCCAATCCATGCTTAAAAGCTATTATTATGTATTTTTCATAAAATTGGGAACTTGTCTAGAACATAGAACCTGTCCTTTTCATTAACTGAAAGTAGAAACAGATAAAGGAGTGAAAAACATGTTCTCTTCTGATTGCGAATTTACTAAAATCGATTGTGAGGCAAAACCAGCTAGTACACTACCTGCCTTCGGTTTTGCTTTCAACGCGTCTGCACCTCAGTTTGCTTCATTATTTACACCACTACTATTACCTAGCGTAAGTCCAAACCCAAATATTACTGTTCCTGTAATAAATGATACAGTAAGTGTCGGAGATGGCATCCGAATTCTACGAGCTGGTATTTATCAAATCAGTTATACATTAACGATTAGTCTTGATAACGTACCTACCGCGCCAGAAGCTGGTCGTTTCTTCTTATCATTAAATACACCAGCAAATATTATTCCTGGATCAGGTACAGCGGTTCGTTCTAATGTTATTGGTACTGGTGAAGTAGACGTATCCAGCGGTGTTATTCTTATTAACTTAAACCCTGGTGACTTAATTCAAATTGTGCCAGTTCAGTTAATTGGAACTGTAGACATCCGTGCTGCAGCATTAACAGTTGCACAAATTAGCTAGTAAAAAGCGGTATTTCTAATACAGAAATACCGCTTTTTATATATAATAAAAAACACTCACAGTAACATGAGTGTTTCATTCTTCATAATGTTTTATTGTGTTCTTCTTTTTCCCGCAATTACATCCTTTTTTCTTCACAAAACCTTGTTGTTGCAATTGTTCTTGATATGCCTGTTGTTGCAATTGGTGTTGTTGCTGTATATGATACCATTGCTGCAGGTCATATGAATTTTGCCTTGGATTATTGCTCACAGCAAACATCTCCTCTACTGTCAATTCTGTCTATTTACTATATGAACAACTCCTTATTTCCGTTCCCTCATTCATTTAAACTCCGCTTTTTCTCGTATTATGCAAATATACTATTCTCCCATAAAATATCCTGTGATTGTTTCAATGATTGCTGCTGCACCTGCAATAGCTAATAATGCAAGTAACGGCTCTGCAACGATAGGAATCCAATTATATAAAACTAATAAAAAAGCACTAACCCATACACCTGTACACCAATAACAGCTTAATAATTCGCCAACCCACTTTCTTAATCCTTTACCTTTTACTTTTGTAAAAGTTGATACACTTCCATCTGGCTCTGTAATCTCTAACTCATCAATAAACGGTCTTCGCAAAAAGGCTGTAATTTTATCATAAACAATTAAACGAGTGAGCCTAAAGGCAGCTAACGCAAAAATAAAAAATAAAAGCCAGCTTGTAAACAGCATGATTCCACCTTCCCTTATCTTCTTTCGCCTATTTAAAAAAAAAGGTCTTGAGATTGTGACCAAATCTCCTCGACTCCAATATCTTATTAATGTAAATACAAACAAGAAGATAAGGAGTGACATTAATGAGTTGTAACGAAAATAAACACCATAGCTCTTCTCATTGTGTAGTTGACGTTGTAAAATTCATCAATGAATTACAAGATTGTTCTACAACAACGTGTGGATCTGGTTGTGAAATTCCATTTTTAGGTGCACACAACACTGCATCGGTAGCAAATACACGCCCTTTTATTTTATACACAAAAACTGGAGAACCTTTTGAAGCATTTGCACCATCTGCAAGCCTTACTAGCTGCCGATCTCCAATTTTCCGTGTGGAAAGCGTAGATGATGATAGCTGTGCTGTCTTACGTGTGTTAACTGTAGTATTAGGTGACGGTTCTCCTGTACCGCCTGGTGACGATCCAATTTGTACGTTTTTAGCTGTACCAAATGCAAGATTAGTATCGACATCTACTTGTATCACTGTAGATTTAAGCTGTTTCTGTGCGATTCAGTGCTTACGCGACGTTTCTATCTAATAAGTTAAGTAAACTAAAAAACTATTGAGGTGGTAGAAGATTTTCTACCACCTTTACATATTTAAAAGCCGGCCATACTAATCGATTGGATATCATCTATAGACAACTTAATATCTCGCATACTATTTGGCGGCATAATAGCTACAATTCCATTACGATACGATATGATTGATCCAACATATGAGACTGTAGCTGTTTTTATTCTGCACCTTATTTTCGGAATATAATGAGGGCGGTTTAATAAAAAATGAATCTTCTCTTCATTATTCATATCCTTAAATGATTTATTATATGGGACAGTTCTCACTGGCTCTTGTTGTTCTTGTTGTTCTTGTTGTTCTTGTTGCTCTTGTTGCTCTTGTACTTGTTCCGCTTCTTCCATTTTTTCTTCTACTTGTTCCTCTTCTTGTTGCTCTATTACCTCTTCCACAGCACTACTTACAATGTTTTCGTTTCTATTACTTTCCTCTTTTCGATCTTCATTTTCAAAGTTTGTTAAGATAATTCTTTTTATTTTCGGTGCAGCAAGTTCCAAATTTACTTGCGCAATATATAACAACGGTTTTCCAACTGTTGAACTTTTATTTTTATTCTTCACACTCGTCCCTCCCACTTCCATACGTAGCTGAATAAATTGTGTACTATTATAGTTATATTCATAACGTGGTAAGAACTTTCGTTAAAAATTGTTCTTTCTAAGAACAAATAAAAAGGACAATCTCAACATTTAGAGATTGTCCTTTAAAAATTAATATTATATTTATCCTAGGATATGATACCCTGAATCAACGTGAATGTTTTCTCCTGTTACGCCGCGTGCTAAATCACTGAATAAGAATACTGCTGTATCCCCAACTTCTTCTGGAGTTGTTGTACGACGAAGTGGTGCGCGCTCCTCAATTTCTCTTAAAATTGAGTTAAAGTCGCCTACGCCTTTTGCAGATAACGTACGAATTGGTCCTGCAGAAATAGCGTTAACGCGAATGCCGTGTTGGCCTAAATCGTTAGCTAAATATTTTACGCTCGCTTCTAATGAAGCTTTCGCAACACCCATAACGTTATAGTTTTTCACAACGCGCTCGCCGCCAAGGTATGTTAACGTTAAAATATTTCCGCCTTCTGTCATTACTTTCTTCGCTTCTCTTGCTACAGCTGTTAAAGAGAATGCACTAATATTTTGTGCAAGTAAAAATCCATCGCGAGAAGTATCTACAAATTCACCTTTTAAATCATCACGATTTGCAAAAGCAATACAGTGTGCAACACCGTGAATTGTACCAACCTCTTGCTTGATTGTTTCAAAGCAAGCTGTAAGTTCTTCATCATTTGTTACATCACAAGGTAATACAAGTGATTCTTGTCCTTCTAATGTGTCCGCTAATTCACGAACGTTTCTTTCTAAACGTTCTCCTGCATATGTGAATATTAATTTTGCACCTGCATTATGCAAAGAGCGAGCAATTCCCCACGCAATACTTCTTTGGTTCGCAACGCCCATAACAACAAATGTTTTCCCTTGTAATAGTTCCATGATATATCCTCCCAGAATTACTTATACTTGTTATTAGTACCTGATACTATAATTATAGTACCATAAAACCTCTTAAAGGCAAACAAAAAAGTCATTAACTTAAATTTTGTTAATGACTTTTTGTTTCTATAAAAAACCGCTCTAATCCTTCTTCCCAAGAAGGCATTTGTGAAAAACCATTTAATCGTAGCATGTTATGTTGGAAAACAGAATATTTCGGTCTAGCTGCCGCCGATCCAAATTCTTCGGTGGAAACAGGTAATACATTCACTTTCATATTTGCATCCGAGAATATTTTTTTGGCAAATTCAAACCAAGAACATGAACCTCTATTTGATACATGATACGTACCGTATAAAGAAGTGTGAATGAGCTTATTAATCATCACATTTAAATCCGCCACATAAGTAGGAGAACCAATTTGATCCGCTACAACAGATAATTCTGCTCTTTCTTTTCCTAACCGCATCATCGTTTTCACAAAATTGTTTCCATACTTACCATATAACCACGATGTTCGAACGATAAAATATTTATTATGTAACTCTTTGACAAACTGCTCTCCCGCATACTTAGAAGCCCCGTATACATTTATCGGTGATGGATTATGAAACTCATGATAGCCATCTGGTCTGTCACCTTGAAATACATAATCGGTACTAATATAAACTAATTTCGCCCCTACTAATTGTGAAGCAACCGCTACATTTCGAGCTCCTATTGCATTTATTACATAAGCAAGGTCTTGTTCTTTCTCAGCATGATCAACCTTCGTATACGCTGCACAATGAATAATTATATGTGGCCTTATTTCTTGTACCACTTGCTGCATTCGGGATATATTTGTTATATCTAGTAACTTTTTATCAAATGGATATATGTCATATTCTTCAGCATTTAACTCTTCTTGTAGTTGCTTTCCCAATTGACCATTTGCTCCCGTTATGATAATCCGTTCTTTCATTTATATGCCCCTTATTTTTCTTTTAGTGGTTTCCACCATTCTATATGATTTTCATACCATTCCACCGTTTCTTTTAGCCCCTGTTCAAACGTATACTGTGGTTCCCACCCGAGCTCATTCTTCATCTTTTGTGCATCAATCGCATAACGACGATCATGCCCTAAACGGTCTGTAACATACGCAATATCTTCTTTCGTTTTTCCTAAGAGAGAGATAATTTGTTCCACAACATCTACATTGGTTTTTTCATTATTTCCACCTATATTATATACTTCTCCTATACGTCCCTTATGCAGAACAACGTCAATCGCACTACAATGATCCGTTACATGTAACCAATCTCTTACATTTAATCCATCGCCATATAACGGTAGTTTTTTTCCTTCCAGCGCATTCGTAACCATTAACGGAATTAACTTTTCAGGATATTGATACGGCCCATAGTTATTGGAGCAACGCGTTACTATAACTGGTAATTGATATGTTTTATAATAAGATAAAGCTATCATGTCGGCGCTCGCTTTGCTTGAAGAATATGGACTATTTGGAGCTAACGGGGTTTTCTCGGTAAATCTACCTATCTTACCTAACGAGCCGTACACCTCATCTGTTGATACTTGCACGAGTTTAATATGTGGATATTTTTTTACTAATTCTAATAAGGTGACTGTCCCAATTACATTTGTATCATAAAAAGGGATCGGATTTTCAATACTACGGTCCACATGTGATTCAGCTGCGAAATTGACAATTACTTGCACATCACGTTCCTTAATAACATGCTCCAGCAGCTCTCCATTTTGAATTTCACCTTTTACAAAATAGTAATTCGGATGATCTTGAATAGACTTTACATTATTTAAGTTTCCACTATATGTTAATGCATCGAAATTAATAATTTTATATGTTTCATAGCTTTGTAACATATAATGCACAAAATTACTTCCAATAAATCCGGCCCCACCTGTTACTAATATATTCATACACAACTCTCCTACTCAAAAACTATCTTCATATTCCTGAAGTAACGGTAATATTCGATCTTTATCAGACAAAATAGGGCTTGTTACCGGCCATGGAATTGCTAAGTCTTTATCGTCCCAAAGTACCCCTGAGTCATGATTAGCACTATAATACTCATCTACTTTATACATAACAATAGTATGCGGGACAAGTGTACAAAAACCATGTGCAAATCCTTTTGGCACTAATAATTGCCGATGATTATCCGCGCTTAAAATATATCCTCTCCACTGTTTAAACGTTGGTGAATTTTTTCGCAAATCAACGATAACATCATAAATTGCTCCTTGCATAACTTGAATAAGTTTCGTTTGTGCTTTCGGATTTTTTTGAAAGTGTAATCCCCGAATCGTTCCCGCTTCTGCCGAATACGAAACATTATCCTGTACAAATGAATACGTAACTCCCAATGTTTCTAGCACCTTCTTATTATAACTTTCAGTAAAAAAGCCACGCTCATCTCCAAATAACCTCGGTTCTAACAATTTCGCGTCGGTAAAGTTTGTTTCTATAACTTTCATATTCTCACCTATTCTCCGTTAAACTGTTTACCAAAGTTTATATCCCGCGCTAACGTATTCGCCCTTTGAAGAGAAACATGAGTTCCTGCATCAGTCCACCAACCGCTCATTTCATTATAAGTAAGTACCCCTCGTTTTAAATACCAATTATTGATATCTGTAATTTCAAGCTCTCCCCTTGCGGAAGGTTTTAATTCTTTTATATAAGAAAAGACTTTCGGGTCATATAAATAAATTCCTGTGACTGCATAGGAACTTTGCGGCTCTTTCGGCTTTTCTTCAATTTCAATTATTTTACGATTTTGAATATTTGCTACGCCAAATCTCTCAGGATCATCTACAGATTGCAGCAGTACTTTCGCACCTTCTTTTTGATTTGCAAACTCTTCAACATACGGACGAATATCATCCGAAAAAATGTTATCGCCTAATATAACTACCATGCGATCATTCCCAACAAAATCTTCACAAAGCCCTAATGCTTGTGCAATTCCGCCAGCCTTATCTTGCACACGATACGTAAAGGACACGCCAAACTCTTGACCGCTTCCTAAAAAACTAACAACATCTCCCATATGCTCTTTACCTGTAATAATCATAATATCTGTAATCTCACATTGTTTCAGCTTATATACTGCATGATAAATCATTGGATAACGTCCAACAGGAAGCAAATGTTTATTCGTTACTTTTGTTATTGGATATAGCCTCGATCCAGTACCACCTGCTAAAATAATCCCTTTCACTCTGCATCTCTCCCTTATGATGGAGATAAAATATCTTTATACTGTTCTACAAACACTTTTCGATCTTTCTCATATGTATCCGCATCAAATTCATCTCCGTTATAATGAATACACCATAAATTTGATTGATTTGGGATACCAATTAAATAACCAGCCCTTTGAAACTCTAAAGACTGTGATACATCATAAAAGTGGAACCCTTGAAACAAATCTTCTCGCCACGGAATATCATACTGTGTTGCCATGAATAAGCCATCAATTGCCTGCACCGACATAAAAGATTGGCTTCCATAAAACCCCTGATCTAAATTTAATAATTGATAATTCCGTCTTCTATACTCAATCACTTTCCCTACTAAATTTTTCCCTTCCCACCATATCCCGTTACTCGGTAAAAATTGGGCTCCAGCTACTCCAATTAAGCCGAGCTTTTCATTATCTTTAAAAAGGGAAATAATTGTATAGAACATCTCTCGATTAATAAGATAAGTATCCTGATGTATATAAACCTTATACTTCGCGGGATATGAAAGTGCTCGGTTATATGCGCTTGCCATACTTTTCGCATCTCGTATCGGAAAAATTTGTACGACATAATCAGGGGGAACAAAAAGGTTTCTTATTTGTCTCTCGCATTGTTCAAATAGCTCTTCATTATTTACACAAACAACAACTAATATTGTACGATCCTTCATTTTGTAGCCCCTCTATTCGTCTTGATTTACATCTGACATATAGTTCTCCACAAATATCTTTCTATACTTGTCATAGTTGGTCATATTCACATCAATATGATAGTGAATGCACCACGCATCACGCTGTACAGGAACCCCAACTGTATAGCCAGCTTTTCTAAATTCAAATGAATGAGATACATCATAATAGTCAAACCCATCAAACAAGTCTTCTCGCCAGGGAATATCGTATTGCGTTGCCATCAATAAACCGTCGATACATTCCACAGGCATAAATGTTTTTGACTCATGGTACGGCTGTTCTTGAGTTGCCATATAAAATAAATCGTTCATATAACCAATTACTTTCCCAACAACTCCCTTGCCTTCATTCCATATCCCGTTTGGAGGAACATATTGGGCTCCAATCATTCCAATCATTCCAAGATGTTCATGTTCGTTAAATAATTGAAGTAATCCATATAAAAATGCCACATTCATAATGAAAACATCTTGGTGTATATATACTTTATATTTCGCTGGATGCGAAATCGCTTGATTATATCCGCTCGTCATACTTTTCGCATTCCGAATTGGCATAAATTGTACAGTATACCCTGGAGGCACTGCTAAGCTCAATATATGTCGTACACACTGTGCATACATTTTCCGATCATTTATACATGTAACAAATAATATTGTTTTTTCAGCAGCACTCATAGCTGTGATTTTTCTGCTTCAATAATATACTGAAATACGACCGTCTCAGCCATGAAGCCACTTCCAAGACGATATTTTTTACAAATTCCATATAATTCCTCAATAAGTGGTTCGTACATTTTATGATCAACATATACACGATCTACTTTACTAATCGAATAACCTGCTTTTAAAAACATTCGGAGCATTTCATTAAATGTAAAGAAACGAATATGCGTTTTATCTAATAAACCATATTCTGTATACGTCCAATTTCCAGCAAGTAACGGCGCTAATACTGAAATGTGAGCAACGTTTGGTATACTTGCTAAAATCACACCATTTTCTTTTATATATGGCTTTACTTTTTCTATTACAGCCCACGGATCAAATAAATGCTCTAATACGTCTCCGAATATGACGCAATCAAATTGCTCCTCCTCATAAGGGAGATCTATTTTCTCTATATCCCCTAAAATAACATGATCAAGTCTTTCTTTTGCTTTTTCTGCCGCCTCTGGGAATGCCTCAATTCCGGATACACGTATGCCATTTTCTTTTATAGCTGCTCCCAATGCACCGCCCGAGCAACCAATATCAAGAACTTCTTTCCATTCCTTTTTTATATGCTTTAATAAATTCGGATTCGCTGCATTGTAATAATGCTCGGACTTTTCTTCATATAGAGAACTTTTTTCACGATTCATTTTACACACTCCTTATGCAAATTGAATTTGAAATATAAATCTCATTCACCAAATATTGGTTCCATTACTGATACACTAATATATAACCAATCTATTAGTGTTAGAATAACGATAAATCATTTCTAACAAAACGAAACTTATTACACTTTATATTGTTTATCAAAAACACCCCGAAAATATTTGCGGTTATATTCAATTGCAGCATTATTCGGAACATAAGAAGCTGCTAGTTCATTGTAATAATAAGCTTTATCTTGCTCTCCTAACTTGCTATAACAAATACACATTTGTAAATAGGGAAGCCATGTGTAGCTCGCTGGACTATGAAACGGACTCTCCGTCGCCATTGGTACTTCCGTTGCAAGTTTAAACCAAAATATCGCTTCGTTATATTTTTGTTGTTCCATATATATATATCCTATTCTTGTACAATTCTCTCCTCTAGGAACATCATATCGAAACGACTTCACGCAAGATTCAACTGCTTTCTCCCACATTCCAATCTTTGCATAGCAATCTCCTAACTTACCACATGCATAAATTTTCTCTTCATACCATCCTTCGTCTTGATTAAGAAATGTTTCATATAGTAGAACTGCATCATCATATTTTTGATTATCCATAGATTCATTCGCGTAATAAAATAAATCTCTCGGACTCAATTCTTCTCCAGCTGCTACAGCATCTTGAAAAATTTTCAAATTACGATTTGTTACCTTTTTTTCTTTTTTATGTGTAATAGCAACATTACTACTAAAAGTTTCACCAGAAATAGCTAAATATTCATGAACCTTTCCAAACCATTGAAATTGTTTTTCACGCTTTACAAGTCGATTTCTTTTTGTACAATATAAAGGTTTCCCGTTAGAATCCATTGCAAGATGATACGGCATCGAAACTGCATCCACATTAGGATCTAATTCTCTTTTTAATAGGATCAATGCCTCTTGAGCATCTTCTAATAACACATCATCAGCATCTAGCCATAATATATATTCTTGTGTTGCTTTCGAAAAAGAAAAATTTCTAGCTGCCGCAAAATCATTAATCCATGGAAAGTCATATATGTTGGAAGTATATTGAGCTACAATTTCTTTCGTTCGATCAATGGAACCTGTATCAACTACAATAATTTCATCAACAATTTTTTCTACTGCATCTAAACATCGACCTATTGTATCTTCCTCATCTCGAACAATCATACATAAACTAATTGTGATTCCTTGCTTGTTCAACATAATCACCCTCTTCCAAATCAATCATATGTTATACATACAATAAACTTTCCACTTTTTTAACTTACACAAGCAGTTTAAGATTTCTTTTCAATAATTCAAATGTCCGTGTCATTTTCTTCCGGTTTTGCATCTACTATATAATGAACGCTTTATGGAGGTGAATTTATGTCAAATAATAATTATTCAGATGGATTGAATCCCGATGAATCTTTATCAGCTAGTGCATTTGACCCTAATCTTGTAGGACCAACATTACCACCAATACCACCGTTTACCCTTCCTACCGGACCAACTGGGCCGACTGGACCGACTGGGCCGACTGGACCAACTGTACCAACTGGACCGACTGGACCGACTGGACCGACTGGACCGACTGGACCGACTGGACCAACTGGACCAACTGGACCGACTGGACCGGCTGGCGTTATTTGTAGGACGTAGAGGCCGGCTGGACCGACTGGGCCGACTGGGCCAACTGTACCAACTGGACCGACTGGACCGACTGGACCGACTGGACCCCGACTGGACCAACTGGACCAACTGGACCGACTGGACCAACTGGAGACACTGGTACGACTGGACCAACTGGGCCAACTGGAGACACTGGTGCTACTGGACCAACTGGGCCAACTGGAGACACTGGTACTACTGGACCGACTGGGCCAACTGGAGACACTGGCGCGACTGGACCAACTGGTGCTACCGGACCGACTGGACCAACTGGGCCAACTGGACCAACTGGACCAACTGGACCAACTGGGCCAACTGGACCGACTGGACCATCAGGGCTAGGACTTCCAGCAGGATTATATGCATTTAACTCCGGTGGAATTTCTTTGGATCTTGGACTTAATGCTCCAGTACCATTTAATACTGTTGGATCTCAGTTCGGCACAGCAATTTCTCAATTAGATGCCGATACTTTCGTAATTAGTGAAACTGGATTCTATAAAATCACTGTTATCGTATATACTGCAGCCGTAAGTCTATTAGGAGGACTTACAATCCAAGTAAATGGGGTACCTGTACCTGGTACTGGAACGACTTTAATCTCAGTTGGAGCACCTATCGTTGTTCAAGCAATTACGCAAATTACGACAACTCCATCATTAGTTGAAGTAATTGTTACAGGACTTGGATTATCATTAGCTCTTGGTACGAGTGCATCCATTATTATTGAAAAAATCGCTTAATTTTTTCCTTAGCAGTAAAACTGATATCAGTTTTACTGCTTTTTCATTGGTAAATTCAATCATTAAATCCTTCTTTTCTACATAGTCATAATGTTGTATGACATTCTTCAGGAGGCAATTATATGGAAAATAAATCGGCTGTCCAGCTTTATCTTGAGTTATTAAAGAAAACAATTTTATTTGAAATATGGCTAGAATACGAACCATACTTACCTGCTTCTTTACATATATCTAAAGAACTATCATATGAACCAGTTACGGTTCCACTTCCTTTATTTCTTAAGCAGTATATAGAAAATCACAATTTAAAAATCGTTAATCCTAATGTTTCAAACGATGAGCGTCAAGGTGGCAAGGATTGGCCAAGAGCTGCACACAGTATGGTTGGTCGAAAACGTATGAATCAATTACAAGAGGCGATGGAAACTGTAGTCAGGGAAAATATAGAAGGCGATTTTATTGAAACTGGTGTATGGCGCGGAGGATCATGCATTTTTATGAATGGGTTTTTACAAGCAAACAACATTAAGGATCGTACTGTATGGGTTGCCGATTCGTTTGAAGGTCTGCCCGCACCTAACTTAGAACAAT
This sequence comes from Bacillus sp. AR2-1, assembly GCF_008368755.1. Classification (NCBI taxonomy): domain Bacteria; kingdom Bacillati; phylum Bacillota; class Bacilli; order Caryophanales; family Bacillaceae; genus Bacillus; species Bacillus sp. AR2-1. The sequence goes on along the minus strand of NZ_QORY01000011.1, from coordinate 81,903 downwards.
ATCCGAAAGATTACAGTGATTATTTGCACACATTCGATTACTTACGAGTTTCTTTAGAAACAGTGCAAGAAAACTTTAGAAAATATGATTTATTAAATGATCAGGTGAAATTTTTAAAGGGTTGGTTTAAAGATACATTGCCTTCAGCACCGGTAGAAAAAATTGCAATTGCTCGCCTTGATGGTGATATGTATGAATCAACGATGGATAGTCTTGTAAATTTATACGATAAAGTTTCAACAGGTGGCTTTATTATTATTGATGATTATGGATTGATAACATGCGCAGAGGCTGTAACAGATTTCAGAAGTGAAAGAAACATAAAAGCTCCTATGACTCAAATTGATGATTTCGGTATTTATTGGCGAAAAGAATAGAATACAATTTTATTTTTTTGAGGGGTTCTATCACACTACTTATTCATAAGGACCTATCATGTAAAGTTCCCCTCACTTTAAATGATTAACTTATATATGCAATAAAAATCTCTTACTTTACTACAAGGACGGAGTGAATGTATGAACGAAAATGAGAAAAAAATCACATTAATTCCACCCCCAGAACTCGTTCAATATGTAGGTGGTGACTTTGAAAAAGTTGGAAAAGAGTTTATACAGTATTTTATTGAAATTGGCAATTTAAAATCAAATGAAACAGTGTTAGATATAGGCTGTGGTATCGGTCGGATGGCGGTTCCATTAATGAACTATTTAAGCGATGATGGTACTTATTATGGATTTGACTTATTTAACAAGGGAATTACATGGTGCAAAAATAACATTTCAACACGCCGTAACAATTTCCATTTTGAACATGTCGATATATATAACCAATTCTATAATCCCGATGGAAAAGAAGATGCTTCTCAATACAAGTTTCCATATGAAGATGAATCATTCGATTTTATTTTTTTAACGTCTGTATTTACCCATCTTCTTCCGAAAGAATTAGAACATTACGTATGCGAGATTGCACGAGTTCTGAAAAAAGATGGAAGATGTTTTATTACTTTCTTTTTAATTAATCCTGAATCTTCCTATTACTTAAATGCAGGACTAAGTACGTTAGGTTTTTATCATCAAATTGACAATTGTTATGTTCTAAATAAAGATATCCCGAATTTCGCAGTTGCCTATCCTGAGGAAGATATTCGTACTCTATTAAATAAATATGGGCTAGAAGTACAGACTCCTCCCCATTATGGTTCATGGTGTGGCAGAACTGAACACACCAGTTATCAAGATATTATTCTTACACAAAAAATTTCTGAAAGGTAGTTGTATATGGAAAATATAAAAAATTCACCTCTCGTTTCCATCCTTATTCCTACCTATAATCGACCACATTATTTTAAAATTGCTCTAGAAAGTGCATTAGCACAAACGTATTCCAATATTGAAATTATTGTAGGAGACGATAGTACAAATCATGAAACAGAAAAATTAATATACAGACATTATTTACATAAGTATAAACATATAACGTATATTCGAAATCCCTCTACTCCAGGACAATTTCATAACTCCCTTATGCTCTTAGAACAGTCAAATGGAGAGTACATAAATTTCTTAATGGACGATGATATATTTTGTAATAATAAAATTGAAAAAATGATGTTTTATTTCCAACAAGACTTAAATAAAAACCTTGCACTTATCACATCCTATCGTACTTGGATCAATGATGATGGAGATATAATTGAACAACACCCCTCCATGAAAAAATTATATGATGAAGATACTCTACTCAATGGGAAAGATTTTGGAAACCGTATGCTTTTGGCGGGACAAAATATTATCGGCGAACCTACAATCGTACTCTTTAGAAAAAGTCTATTAGCAGAACCTTTCGGCACTTTAAATGGCAGAAAATATGGTTGTAGTGTTGATATGGCCTCTTGGATCAATTTACTTTCAAAAGGTGATGCCATGTATATCACTGAGCCTTTAAGTTCCTTCCGCGTTCATTCTGGACAGCAAGTACGTCACAAATTCCTTGAAGGCTGTGAAGATTTTTCTCATCTCGTTTTAACCTCAAAAAAGTATGGTTTCTTACAAGACCCCAAACATTATAAAAAGGGTTTGATAAGAGCTTACGGATGGTATAAAAATGCGTTCAAATATTACAATCTATTTCCGAACCTCATTCCAGATATAAATACACATGCACGTCTTTCCTATTGTTTAAATATAATTACAAAAGAACTCCGTGCCATATAGTCCATCACAAGGAAGGAGCTATTCCTTCTTTGTGATGTATGACTTCCCACAAATAGTGGAATAAATGTATGCATAGTCTGCTTGTATATTATTTTTATCATGACATGATTCATGTACTTACTAGGCAATAGAAAGGAATACATACATTGAAAGATCTGAATTCTCAATATCAAATAGACTACGTATTACTATTCATCTTATTTGCCATTGGGACTGTTAGTTGCTTTGCAATTGCAAGTGCACAAGCCTCTTTACCACCATTTTTGCAAAATGTAAATTTTGTATTAAAGCAAATCCAATGGTACTTCATTGGATTTATAGCCATCGGTTTTATTATGATTATCGATTTCGATCGTTATCAAAAAATTGCTTGGTATTTATATAGCTTTGCACTGGTACTACTAATTGGACTAGAACTTCAAGTACCAGGTGCCGTTACAATAAAAGGTGCGACCGCTTGGTACAGGCTTCCAGGCATCGGAAATTTCCAGCCTTCTGAAATTATGAAATTGTTTTTAATTATCGTCACCGGACGAATTATAGCAAATCACAATGAGAAATATTTTTTCCGAACAATACACGGCGATTTTTTATTACTCGGAAAAATATGTGCAACAAGTTTGCCTCCCCTACTACTTATTGCAAAGGAACCTGATTTAGGAAACACAATGGTAATTTCAGCTATGCTCGCAGCAATGATACTAGTTTCTGGTATACGTTGGCGTTTTATTTTCGGATTAGTTTCTGGTATTTTTGTAGCTGGCGTTACATTAACGTATATTTTTTTTACTCATACAAAATTCTTTAAAGCACACATTTTACAAGAATATCAACTAAATCGCTTCTACGGCTGGTTAGCGCCATACAAATATGATGCGCAAGGCTATCAATTAAGACAAGCTTTCTTAGCTACTGGATCAGGGGAAATGCAAGGAAAAGGTTGGGAAAATGGACAAGTATACTTTCCAGAACCACATACAGATTTTATTTTCACCAATGTCGCTGAGCAATTCGGCTTTTTAGGTGCAAGTGTCATTATTTCACTTTTTTTCCTACTTATTTTCCGCATGATTCATATCGCTTTAGAAAGTAATGACCCTTTCGGTAGTTACATCTGTGCTGGTACAATCGGAATGTTTACCTTTCAAGTATTTCAAAATATTGGGATGACCATCGGATTACTACCTATTACAGGAATTACATTACCCCTTATGAGCTACGGAGGAAGTTCCTTACTCACATACATGATAGCGATTGGATTCGTTTTAAACGTTCGCTCAAGAACGAAAATCTTTATGTTTAAATGACGAGCAAAAACAGTATATTTTTATCTCTATCCTTTTTTAGATATACTAATGAAAAATATGGTGGAGGTTTAAATATGAAATTTGACATTATAGGGGATATTCATGGATGCTTTCAAGAGTTTCAAGATTTAACGACGAAACTCGGATACAACTGGAATAGTGACCTGCCGTTTCACCCTGACCAACGTAAGCTTGCTTTTGTTGGTGATATTACAGATCGCGGCCCTCATTCATTACGTATGATTGAAATTGTATGGGAACTTGTCATAAATGAAAAAGTAGCTTATTACGCTCCGGGAAATCACTGTAATAAACTATACCGTTTTTTCCTTGGGCGTAATGTGACAATCGCTCATGGACTCGAAACAACTGTTGCCGAATATGAAGCACTGCCTTCTCATAAACAAAACATTATAAAAGAAAAATTCATCACACTTTATGAGCAATCCCCTTTATATCACGTACTCGATGAGAAAAGGTTAATTGTATGTCACGCTGGAATTCGGCAAGATTATATAGGAAGACAAGATAAAAAAGTACAAACCTTTGTATTATATGGCGATATTACAGGGGAAAAACATGCTGACGGCTCTCCTGTCCGTCGCGACTGGGCACAAGAATATAAAGGAAAAGCTTGGATTGTATATGGACATACACCCGTTAAAGAACCTCGCTTCGTAAATCATACAGTCAATATTGACACTGGCGCTGTATTTGGTGGCAAACTAACCGGACTACGTTATCCTGAAATGGAGACCGTTTCCGTCCCTTCCTCCCTGTCTTTTGTCCCTGAGAAATTTCGCCCAATTTCATAACGACCCTTATTTAGATATCATTCACAAATTACGAGGATTATCGTATCATTTAGGCGGCTCTCCTATAAAAACTAGGTAAAGTAATTAAAAAAAGATGCAATAAAGTGCATCTTTTTTTAATTACACGGCATATACTGTCGCAGGAGGTGACAGAATGAAGAAAAAATCTTCTAAACAAAAAAGAAAATGCCCGCCTTTTTATCTACCCATGTACGGAATTAACAACTGGTGCAGCATTCGAGCTGCAGCTTTAGAAGAACCGGACGGACAAGGGGCTTCCCCCAAAAACAAAGCTAAACCAAAATATGTCTCTTTAGAAAATGCTGTAATGAGCCGCATAATCGATAATAGAAAAACAAAGATGCAGCAAAAAAATAAACCTCTCTCTACTCACACTGAACAGGTTGTGCCTTCTGAGCAAACAGAGAAAAATACAGAAGAAGACATCCCTGTAGCAATAAATAAAAAAGCAGAATCAGAAATTCCAGCTGCTATTATAAATCAAGTGAAAAAAATAAGAGAAGCATTAGCACCATCCAATGATATACAAACAGAAAAAACGATCATAATTCAAACTCCTACACCTGAAAATACAAAAGTAAAAAAAGGGGGACGATATGCACATGCAGAGGGGCTTCACTCTAATGCAGAGGGTACAGCTTCACATGCAGAAGGACTTCTTACACACGCAAAAGCTTCTTTCTCTCATGCGGAAGGATCAAAAACGAAAGCAACTGGACATAGTTCCCATAGTGAAGGAAGTGAAACGACAGCAGGTGGCTCTTATTCTCATGCGGAAGGTAAACATACAATCGCTTTAGGCGAAGCAGCACATGCAGAAGGAACCGCGACTATCGCTAACGGATTCTCTTCTCATGCGGAAGGTAATCATACATCAACAGCTCATTTTGCAGGTAGCCATATTATGGGGCGCTTCGGCACAGCAGAAGAATCTTATTCTTGGTTTATTGCAAACGGCACAAATGAAACCGATCATAATATCGGTGCAAAGTGGCTTGCTCATAATGGGGAAATGTATATTGATGGCGCTTCTTACAATGCAAGTGGAACTGATTTTGCACAAATGTTTGAAACAACAGACAATAATTTTATTGATGTAGGTTATTTCGTTACATTTAGTAGCGAAGAAAAAATTCGGATCGCTACTTCAAACGATTCATTCATTTTAGGAATATCTAGTGCAACCCCCGCCCTTATAGGAAATAGCGGTGCTTTAAGTTGGCAAAAACGCTATAAAACAGATAACTTTGGAAAACGCCAATATGTACGTACGGAATCGCAAGACATACAACCTCTTTTAAATACAGAATGGGATCCAACTTGCAAATATATAGCAAGAAAAGATCGTACCGAGTGGCTTCCTGTCGGATTAATTGGACAAATGTTAGTACGCGATGACGGCACTTGCGAAACGCATGGATATTGTCGTCCAAATAACGATGGCATTGCTACAAAATCCGAAAGTGGCTTTTTCGTTATAAAGCGCACGGGTGAAAATCAAATTTTAATATTATTCCGCTAAGAAAAAAGGAAACAAAATTCTTCGTTACATAAGAATTTTGTTCCCTTTTTAAGTATACCTTAATACCTCTTCCATATCGCTTGGAATCGTTGTAGTGAAAGACATTTCCTTCTCTAAAATAGGATGATAAAACGTCAAAGATGTACTATGAAGTGCTTGACGTTTTATCACATCTCTTCTTCCTCCATATAAATCATCACCAAGTAACGGGTGGCCTATATGAGCCATATGTACACGAATTTGATGCGTTCTTCCGGTCTCAAGCTCAAGTGATACATGCGTCTTATGATTGGCGCTATCCATCACTCTAAAATGAGTAACTGCTCTTTGCCCATTTTCACAAACGGTTCGCTCAATAATGCTATCCGATTTTCGTCCAATCGGTGCATCAATCGTTCCTTCTCGTTCTATCATTTCACCGTGAACAATTGCTTCATATGTTCTTTTCACAGCTTTTTGTTGATGCTGTTTCGATAAAAGATGATGCACGAAACGATTTTTTGCAATAAGCATAAGCCCTGAAGTATCACGATCTAATCTTGTTACGATATGCACCGTACTTGCAAGATGCTGCTTATCATAATGAGATAAGAGCGCATTCGCAACACTACCTGCCGGATGTTCTCTAGACGGAATCGTTGACATGTTCGCCTCTTTGTTTATGACAAGAACCGCATCATCTTCATATACAATACATAAAGGGATATCTTCTTTAATCATCCCTTCACTTCTTTCTTCCACTGGAAAAAAGACACGTAATTCTTCACCAGCTTGCAACTGATGACGAACACTGGCATGTTGATTATTTACTTCAATAGCTCCGCCGCGAAATTTTATATCCGTTAAGGCGGCTTTAGAAATCCCTTTTGTTTTTAAAAATTCTCTAACTAAAGTTCCCTCTTCAGCCGATTCTATATCCCATTTCAATGTAAATCTGTTCAAATATATAAACCCTTTCTATTTATCTGCAACAAACGAGTCACGAACTCGTTTCCAGAACGGGAACGGACGGAAACGAACAAATCGTACTTTCTCGTTTGCAACGCGATACTGGATTGATTTCACATCTTGATGAACCATCGTTAAATGGTCCACCGTAATTTGTAAGTTCATTCCTGCAGCCGGCTTCAACACACATGTATGATGCTTCGGCAATACGAGTGGCGAGCCTACAGTACGAAACACACGGTTATTAATAGATGCCATTTCTGCAATTTGAATCGCTTCAATAGAAGGGTGAATAATAGCTCCGCCAAGCGCCTTATTATACGCAGTACTTCCCGAAGGAGTAGAAATACAAAGGCCATCCCCGCGGAACGTTTCAAAGTACTCTCCGCGTATTTCCACTTCTGTTACTAATGTACCTTCCGCACTTTTAACAGTTGCTTCATTCATCGCCAAATACTGTGACTCTTTACTCCCATTCACATAGCGAATAATCACTTCTAAAAGCGGATATTCCACCACTTGGAATGGTGTTTTAGCAATTGCAATTACTAATTTCTCTACTTCTGTCGGTAACCAATCTGCATAGAAACCTAAATGCCCTGTATGTACACCAACAAATGCTGTTTCATCCAATCGATTATAATAACGATGAAATGCATATAAAAGCGTTCCATCTCCCCCAACAGAAATTACAATATCGGGTTCCTTTTCATCCATTATAAATCCAAAATCTAGCAAGTATTCTTTCATCGTGCTTGCCAGTGTATCTGATGATTGATCTCCCTTTGACATAATTGTAAATTTCATCGCCCAACACCCTTTAGTTTATGATTCGGAATCTTTCGTTTCTTGTTTTCTTGAAAAAGCTTTCTGCGCTTCTTGAATCTCAAGACGAATAGAAGACATTTCTTCATCTAATAAAAACGCCGCTTCCGCTGCGCGTTGCAAGCGTATTTTAATATCTTCAGGAAAACGTCCACTATATTTATAATTTAAAGAATGCTCAATTGTTGCCCAAAAATTCATTGCTAACGTGCGTATTTGGATTTCTACCAATACTTTTTTTTCTCCCTGAATCGTTTGAACGGGGTAACTAATGACAACGTGATAAGAGCGATAGCCGCTATCTTTCTTTTGCGTGACATAATCACGTTCTTCCACGATTTCAAAGTCATTTCGTTTTCGAAGATATTCTACAACAGGCTTAATCTCATCAACAAATTGACACATCATTCGAAGGCCCGCGATGTCTTGCATATCTTCTCTCAGCCGATCTAGCGGTACATTTCTCTTCTCCGCTTTATCAATAATACTAGCAACCGACTTTACCCTTCCTGTTACAAACTCAATTGGAGAATGCTCTGTTAACATTGCAAATTGAGTACGCATTCCTTTTAGTTTCACTTTCAGCTCTGCCACCGCTTGATGGTAAGGTGCTAAAAATTCTTCCCAATTTCGATTCATTTCAACCACCACCAAAATCAATCCATTTGCTTATAGAAATACTTTTTCTACAGCAGTTACTAGTTCTTCTCCGTAATTTGCATTACCTTCAATATTTTCAACTAAATATTCTACTTCTTCTTTTAAATTTTCTAATTCCATTTCAACGTCATTCACACGAACGAACATTACTATATCGTTATTCATCGCTTCATGCATTGCTTCCCAGCATGTGTGCGGAATACTTACATAAATGAAAGATGATTCGTTTTCTAAAATATATAAAAATGATAAATTGTCTGAGTCTACAAGTACGTGATTACGCGCACTTAACTCCTTTACCTCTATTTCATTATTTTCCGCACAAAAAATAAGCGCATTCTCTCTCTTTTCTACGCTCTTAACTTGAATTTTATTTTGCATGCTCTAACTCCTCCATCTCAACTTCCTGTCTTACTTAACAGTATTATTGTATCATAACATGGACGCAAACAAATAAAACATTGAACCAAATTTATGAAAAAGCGATAATGTGTAAAGAATTATTTTTTAAAAGGAGCGCGCATACAATGACACAAGAAATTGAAATTGAATTTAAAAATATTGTTACAGAAGAAGAATTCAATACATTATGTAAATCATTCTCTATTGAGGTATTTACGAAACAGGTGAATCACTACTTTGAAACACCGGGCTTCTCGTTAAAAGAAGCTGGCTCTGCACTTCGTATTCGTCATAAAGGAGAAACTTATACATTAACATTGAAACAACCTGCAGAAATCGGCTTGTTAGAAACACATCAAGTCGTAACAGAAGACGAAGCAAGAATGATGATGGAAACAAACGGAATCATTCCAGGGGCTGTAATGGATCAACTACACAAATTACAAATTCCTGTTTCCACTTTAACTTATATGGGTAGTTTAACAACTGAAAGAGCCGAAACACTATTTGAAGGCGGAACGCTTGTCTTTGATCATAGTTTCTATTACAATCACGATGATTATGAAATTGAATTTGAAGTGCAAGATGAAGAAACAGGAAAAGCTGCATTTATTCATTTATTAAAACAGCACGACATACCAATCCGTCATACAAATAATAAAGTAAAACGCTTTTTCCTTGCCAAACAAAACAAAGCACGCTAAAGTGAAAATTCCACTAGTGAATACGTTCTACTAGTGGATATATCTCACTTTTTAAAAGGAAAAGATTCTTTTACATTTGAAAAATAAGCAAAGAACGTTATGAAGGCTGTTTATTTGCCCTCTAGAACATTCCATTGCTACAATAGATATACATTTCATGGAAAAAGGAGTTTATAAAGGATGAGCAAGCAACCGATGACACCATTTGAAGCAATTGGCGGTGAACAATGCATTGCAATATTAGTAGACACGTTTTATTCCTATGTCAGTAAACACCCTGACCTATCTCCCATCTTCCCGGATGATTTAACAGAAACCGCTAGGAAGCAGAAACAATTTTTAACGCAATATTTAGGTGGTCCTAATTTGTACACTGAAGAACATGGTCATCCTATGTTAAGAGCACGCCATCTTCCGTTTGAGATTACTCCAAAACGAGCAGAGGCTTGGCTATCATGTATGGAGCAAGCAATGGATGACACAGGAGTGCACGGTCATATAAGAGAGTTCGTTTTTGAACGTTTAGCGTTAACTGCTCAGCATATGGTTAATACTCCAAACGAAACAGGTGAAGTGTAATGGATAAGCAGGAAGCAACGCATATAAATATGCCATCTCCTTCCGCATGTGAGCATAAGTCTGTAGAAGCATATTTATTTATTGATCCACTTTGTAAAGATTGCTGGGAAATTGAGCCTTTTATTATTAAACTATGGCTTGAATACGGGAAATACTTCTCTATTCGTCATATCGTAACAGGAAAAGTGGATGGAACGAACGCTTCCTCACACAAATGGAATAAACCTGCTAATATTCGATTTGTGTGGGAAAAGACAACAAGTTTACAAGGTTTTTCATGTGATGGAAAGGTACATATGCAAGAAGCATCGTCAACACCATATTTAGTTTCGATGGCAATTAAGGCAGCGGAGTTACAGGGCCGAAAAGCAGGTTCGAAGTTTTTGCGAAAACTCCAAGAATACATTTTCCTTGAAAATGTATCAAACCCTGACTGCGAATTATTACTTGCATGTGCAAGAGATAGCGATATTGATGTAGAAGAATTTAAAAAAGACCTACATTCCGCTAGCGCAAAAAAAGCTTTCCAATGTGACTTAAAATTTACAAATGAGATGCACATTACAGAAATACCTTCTCTCGTATTCTTTCACGCGAATTCAGATGAAGAAGGTATTAAAATCGCTGGAACTTATTCCTACGACGTATACGTACAATTATTGAAAGAACTTGTAAAATGTGACATCGAGCCAGAACCATTACCACCTTTAGAAGTGTTACTAGAAGCAACGCAATTTATATCTTCAAAAGAAGTAGCATTTATATATGACTGCTCGCAGCAAGAGATCGAGCGTGAACTGAAAAAATTACAACTGAAACGAAAAGTACAAATGATTGACGTAAAATGTGAGCGTTATTGGAAATGGATAGCAAAAGAAAAAGACCTGGTGTAAAACACCAGGTCTTCTTCTTTACGGCTTATAAAAATATTAAAGGGGATGGGAGAAATTTTCACGTTCAAACAAAGGGGTATATGTTTGTATGTGAATTCGTTCACGCTTATTATATTACAAGATTCGACGTCAGATGACAACCCCTTTTGTCGAATTTCACACTTTTGTCACATTCTAAACGTTTTCATTTCTGAATAAGCTATAAAAAAGCTATTTTGGAGGTGTTCCGTATGAAAAAAACGTATATTTTACTTATCTTGCTAGCTGTCATCGTTTCTTTTTTCTTGTACATCCTCTCTCTACTACAAGCTTTTCCTAAAATTATTGCCTTCCCTCTTTTATTTGGAGTCATTGTCATCGCTCTCTCTTATTTCAACCATAAAAAACGATTTAAAGGGTTTTAACTACAAAAATCACCTGTAAAACTGCCTTCTAATTTAGAAAAAAGAAAGAAATTCACCTTATTCATTCGACAAATATCGACAAAAATATTTAAAACAAAAAAGACGAGGTAAATTCCTCGTCTTTACAATTACTTCTCTTCAAATAATAATGCTTCTAATTCATTTAATTTCTCTTCAAATACTTGTAGCGCTTCTTTTACCGGTTCTGGAGATGCCATATCTACTCCAGCTTTTTTCAGCACTTCAATTGGATAATCTGAGCTTCCTGCTTTTAAGAACTCATTAATGTAACGTTCTACTGCTGGTTGCCCCTCTTCTAAAATTTGTTTAGATAAAGCCGTTGCTGCACTAAATCCTGTTGCGTATTGGTATACGTAATAGTTGTAGTAGAAGTGCGGAATACGCGACCACTCTAAGCCAATTTCTTCATCGATTACTAAAGCATCACCGAAATATTTCTTATTTAAATCATAGTAGATCTCCGTTAACATGTCTGGCGTAACCGCATGTCCTTCTTGTACTTTCTTATGAATAATATGCTCAAACTCTGCGAACATCGTTTGACGGAATACAGTACCACGAAATCCTTCTAAATAATGATTTAATAAGTATAGACGCTCTTTCTTATCTTCTGTCGTTTTTAATAAATAATCGTTTAGAAGTGCTTCATTACAAGTTGATGCTACTTCCGCAACGAAGATTGAATAATCACCGTATACGTGCGGCTGCGTCTTTCTTGTATAGTAACTATGCACGGAATGACCGAACTCATGAGCAAGTGTATATAAATTATTTACATTATCATGCCAGTTCATTAAAATATACGGATTTGTTCCATATGCACCAGATGAATATGCTCCGCTTCGCTTTCCTTTATTCTCATACACATCTACCCAGCGATTTTCATATGCTTCTTTTAAAATGTCAACATACTCATCACCAAGTACGTTTAAAGACTTTAATAACATGTCTTGTGCTTCTTCATACTTCACGTTCATTTTCACTTCTGGTACAAGTGGTGTATATAAATCATACATATGAAGCTCATCAAGTCCTAGTGCACGCTTACGAATATCAATGTAACGATGTAGCAAGTGTAAATTATCATTTACAGATTCAACAAGTTGATCATACACCGCTTCAGGAATATTATTATTACTTAATGCTGCTTGACGTGCAGAATCGTATTTACGAACACGCGCATTGAAATTATTACGCTTCACTGCTCCGCTTAACGTGCTTGCAAATGTGTTCTTATATTTTCCGTACGTTTCATATACAGCTTTGAATGCATCTTCGCGCACACGACGATCATCACTTTCTAAAAACTGAATGTAACGACCATGTGTAATTTCCACTTCTTCTCCATCCTCACCTTTAATAGATGGGAATTTCAAATCCGCATTATTCAACATACCAAATGTATTACTTGACGCACTCATTACTTCAGATGCTTCTGCTAATAGAGCCTCTTCCGCTTCAGATAATACGTGCGGGCGTTGACGCGTAATTTCTTCTAATGCATGTTCATATACACTTAAGTCTCTATTTTCTGTCAAGAATGTTTGCAGTGTATCTTCTGAAATCGATAAAATCTCAGGCACAATATATGCTGTGCTACTAGATACTTGTGAATATAAATTTGTTGCGCGGTCATTTAATGCTTGATACACAGAGTTTGTTGTATCTTGATCGTAACGCATATGTGCATATGTATATAGCTTACCTAATCGCATTGAAATTTCGTCTTCATATTGCAATGCTTCAAGTAAATTGTTCGCAGAGTCACCAAGTTTCCCTTTAAATTCAGTTAACTTCGGTAATAGCTCTTTAATGGCTTGGAATTCTTTTTCCCATTCTGCATCTGTTTGGAAAATATCTTCTAGTCGCCACGTACTTGATTCTTCAATCTCTTTGCGATTTGGTAATGTTTTTGCTGTGTTTTGTTCAGACATCCTTTAAGCCCTCCTTTAAATATCTCTACTTACATACAATTCGATTTTTCTTATGTAATTCCTTCACGATCAGTCTTTATTATATCCCCTTTTCCTTCTCTCATGTTGTACTTTGCCTCAAATAAAGATAAGGCATACGTTAAGCAAATTTCATCATATTTTATAACTTCCTCCTCTGTTTTTAACATAACTACTTCTCTTTTTTTCCGGTACTTATAAGTCCCTACTTTCTGCAATACACCTGCATAACATAAAAATGTCATATATTCAGCAACTGCTACTTTCCATATATGCCGTGAAAAGTACGGGAGCATGCGCCTTTTCGTATACGTTTTCACATAACTACATACATATTGAAGGGAAATACATTCCCCTACCGTAAGCTCACCTATACATTTTATATATAGAAAAGCTTGCCATATAAATGGATTTGTTTGAAAAGCAAATGAGGACGGGAGTGGCACACCGATTTCAGAAGGAAAATGTGCTGGGGTACATTTACATTGATATAAAAGGCGTAATAGTGACTTATGATTGTAATTCCAAATCGGCAGAGCATTTTGCCGAAAATAGCTCTTTCGCTTTTTCCATTCCTCACCTAATGTTTCTTTTCGGAAAGAGACGGGAGAAAAGAGCCTTTCAAAAGTAGTCGTTTCAGTTGGTAAATAGATAATATGTGAGAAAGAGACGCTTGTAGAAAATGAAGTGAGAAACGCGCATTTCATAAATGATTTTTGTTTCGAACAGAAGAAAATAAGAAATGGCTGAGGATAAGATTGTAAGGAGAAAGCCATAAGTGAGGAGAATTTCATCCAATATGCTGATTGCCTTTTCAATTGATTTCCACCAATGATCCAAATGACCTGTATACCCGCTCGCCAATACGAATAGGTTCGTTTGTACAGCTGCTCTATAGAGAGATTGGCGCATTGGTATTCAATCGCAATTGTTCTCCCTGCTCTCTCTATGAAAATATCTGGTCGTTGCTGAATTTCTGGAAGATAGTGCTCTATATACACAGGAAAGTTTTGACGTTTGAACCACCTATATAACAATTCTTTACCGTGCATATGATACATAGATTCTGCTTCATAAAAGGCAAGACACGCGTCCATTTTCTTATGAGCAAAATGCCAACTTTTTTGTTTCCCTAATTTCATTTGCACTTCCTTCCCGCAAGCTATGCAAAAGAAGCTTTCCTTTTTACGCATACGATGTAAAAGCTCTTCATCATGATGATAGAGTAGATGGATTTTTTCTCCGTTTTCTCTTTTGGCGATAAACATCGGAATCACACCCTTTCAGCTCCTTATATTCTACAATTTATTACAAATTCCTTTTAAAAAAGAGATGTCCCAATTTCGGACATCTCTTTTTATAATAAAGGTGATAATAATCGATACGTCGATTCAACAATTCGTCTATGAAGACGCCTTTTATGAAAACGATCGACATGAATTTCACTTGATTCTTCTATATCCTCTTTATAATCTTGAACAAGTTTTCGAATGCTGTCTGTATCATATAAAAAGGCATTTACTTCAAAGTTCAAATGAAAACTTCTCATATCCATATTAGCAGTCCCAATTGAAGCTAAATCAGAATCGACAATGACAACTTTACTATGAAGAAAGCCTTTTTCGTATTCATATATCTTTACCCCTGCATCTAAAAGCTCTGGGAAGTACGATCTCGATGCGTAAAAGACGGTGCGCTTATCAGGCTTACTCGGCATTAACAAACGGACATCAATACCAGCAAGTGCAGCTACCTTTAATGCGGATAAAATATCATCATCTGGAATGAAATACGGCGTCGCAATCCAAATTGATTTCCGTGCAGATGAAATCATGGCAAAGTATAAATGTTTAATTGTTTCCCATTTATTATCTGGTCCACCTGCAACGAGCTGTACGCCTCCCCAATGATCACCCTCAACTGCTTTCGCTTGTAAATATTCAGGGGCCAACACAGCCTCACCAGTCATATAAAACCAATCTTGAAGGAAAATAAGTTGCAAGCTTTGAACAGCTTCACCACGCAAATATAAATGCGTGTCTCGCCAAAAACCGAAATATTTATCCTTCCCTAAATATTCATCACCAATATTTAATCCACCGACAAATCCTTCATTTCCATCAATAATAACGATTTTCCGGTGGTTTCGATAATTAATCTTATCGTTTAAAATCGGAAAGCGCACAGGGAAAAACGGAATCATTTCTACTCCTGCATCATTCAATTCTTCAATATATGAATTCGATAATCTAAAACTTCCAACCGCATCATATAAAAAACGAACGACAACACCTTCTTTTGATTTCTGTATTAAAATATCTTTAATTTCTGTTCCAAGCTTATCATCACGCACAATGTAATATTCCATATGAATGTGGTGTTTCGCTCGTTTTAATCCATCTAAAATGGCCTGAAACGTTTCATCTCCATTTGTTAATGTTCTCGTTTCAGTTTGAAATGAAATATTTAAAGCGCCTAAGCGGTCCGCTAAACGAAATAACAGCTCTTGGTGCTTATGATTGCGCAAAATCCGTTCTTCGTAATCTTCATGCCCTTTATATTGTAAAAATGCTTGTTCATCGAGCAACGCCTTCTTTTGGAACATTCTCTTCCTCCGAAAGTTCTGTCCAAATAATAAATAAGCGAAGAATCCAAATACCGGAAAAATACCTAACACAATGAGCCATGTAAGTGTTTTAGACGGATGACGGTTCTCTAAGAAAATAACGCAGCCAATTAAAAATGCAGATACCGTAAATAAAATACTAATAATACCTAAAATCGAAACATCTTTTATACCAATTACATCCGAATAAAATGCTACATCAATAAACATACGTAACGAAACAAATAACGCGAACAATAGTAAAACAAAGAAAATCAACTTTAACGTATTTTTCATCTCTTACCTCCTTACTAAGAAAGCTTTCCTATTCTTCATATAAAAAGCCGATTTCATACTACAGAAATCGGCCTACGTTTTAGCAGGAAAATTATTGCGAATTGTTTCAAGCGCATGCTCTTTCACAATTTGTTTCCCATACTCACTTACACGATGAATTGTTAAAGTTGATTCTTCTCCGTATTCTAAAACAATACTTAAAATACGATCAATTTCTTCTTCATCATGTAGCACTTCATCGAATTCCACATATACATAATAGCGGTTCTCAAATGAATACAGCTCATCTTTTATATCTTCAAAGATAAGACGGTGGCTTAATGAAATGACATCTTCAAAATCATTAAATTTAATTAAAAATCCAAACGTACCATCTTCGTTAAAGTTTGTTCCTGCTTGTTCCTCTACCTCTTCCACTAATTCTTGCTGGAATAATGATTCAATGCCTTCATCTAGAGGAATGTCTATAATTTTATCTACACCTATTGGTAGTTCTAGCTTTTGTCCATCCTTTGAAAGCTCTGCTTTCGTTACAAGTACTTCAATCCCTTTATCGACTGCTTGCACTTGAATCCATAACGGTCCATCAATAAAGAAATCATCATGATCACGAGCTTCGTCCATCATCTCCCAAAAGAGCTCTTCACTTCGTTCGCGGTCATACCAAATTTCTTCACGATTAAACCCTCTATCCTCTATATCAATGTACGTAATAAAAAATTTCATCGTATGGTCATTAATTCTTTCAATATCCAAAATACAACTCTCCCTTCCTGCTTAGAATTGTTATGAAGGGATTCCCCACTCATATGACAAATCAATAGATTCTTGTACTCTCATTTTATGATAAGATTCTCCAGAATGGAAATAAAATCGATTTATTTTACAAAAATAGTTATATGCCTATCTTTATTCGACCATCTACACAAATATATCATTATAGCGATTTCTCACTCATGAAAAATTTGGACATACATTTCCACCCTCCCCCGTACACTGTAATAAAGTGAAACTTTTATTAGAGAAGGTGATTTAGTCTCTCTCTTCACCACATACATACAGTTCGCTTATTAAAACATTATAAATGGAGGCAGACGAATGGACTTAGAATTTTTAACATCTGTACTAATGATTGTCGGTATCGATGTTGTATTAGGTGGTGACAACGCAATCGTCATCGCACTAGCTAGCCGAAATTTACCTGAATCGAAACGAAATAAAGCCATTTTGATTGGTACTCTTTTAGCAATCGTTCTAAGAATTATCCTTACTATACTAGCTGTCTATTTACTCGACATTCCATTTCTACAACTTATCGGGGGCGTTTTACTTACATTAATTGCAGTAAATTTACTAACTGATAATAGCAACGATCTTTCTGCTATTCAGGGGAAAACAACTTTATTTCAAGCTGTGCGTACAATTGTATTCGCAGATCTCGTTATGGGGTTTGACAACGTTATTGCCATTGCAGGTGCAGCTCACGGAAGATTTTTACTCGTAATAATCGGCTTACTCATTTCTATCCCGATTATTATTTGGGGCAGCAAACTTATTTTAATACTTATGGAACGCTTTCCATTCCTCATTTATTGCGGAGCAGCGATTCTCGCCTATACAGCAGGAAAAATGGTTACACATGAAGACAGGCTTGCAACGTTCTTTCATAATAATCCAAATTTCACCACAAACATGCCTTTCTTATTCATTTTCACTGTTCTATGCATCGGTATTATCGTGCAACAAGTTCGATTACGAAATGTGAAACATTAAAAAAAACCTTCTACTATATAATAGGTAGAAGGTTTTCATATTATTATAATTAATTTACAAGACGCTGTGCTTCACGTAATTGAAACGTTCTTACTGTACGTGGTAAGAAACGGCGGATTTCGTCTTCATTGTAACCTACTTGAAGGCGCTTCTCGTCAATCATAATTGGACGACGTAAAATCCCTGGATAGTCACGAATCATCTTATATAAATCTTGAAGTGGTAAAGACTCTAAGTTTACATTTAATTCTTGGAAAACTTTCGAACGAGTAGAAATAATCTCATCCGTTCCGCTTTCTGTCATACGTAAAATCTCTTTAATTTCCTCAATCGTTAATGGATCTGAGAAAATATTACGTTCTGTATAAGGAATATGATTTTCCTCTAGCCATAATTTCGCCTTTCTACAAGACGTACAGCTTGGAGAACTATATAATGTTACCATACAAAGCTCACTCTCCTTAAAGAGTACAAATTCTGTACTAATTACAGTTTAAATTTCTAAATTCAGCAATTTTTTACGATACCTTGTCTTATAACAAAGTGCAAAAAATCTCATTTCATGTAAGCAACAACTTTGAGCAAACAACAATTACTTTTAATAAGTAACTTCTATAATCATTATACAATAGATTTTGCAAGAAATATACAGTAAATTTCCTTCTAATTGAGAAAACTCTTCCGTGTATTCCACTGCTATGTAACATGATCACACTCACTTCAGCTGTAATTTAACAATAACCTTCAACCCTCTTAATACTGGCTTGTCATAGATTTTTCATGTGATATACAGTTATTTCCCCATAATCTTCTCTATGAAAAAGAGAACATTTTCTTACCTTTTCTTCATAAATCAATTAAGAAATGTAAGACTATACAAGTGAGAATTGAAAGGAACATTTGTTCTCATTTTAACAAACATCCTCATCCATGTCTATACGATTTCTAAAATAAATCAATTATTTTTCTGACATTTCTTTCTTTTTTATCTTTTATCTCATACAATAAACATACAGACAGGCAAAGGGGGAATTTGCAAATGATTGCTTTTTTTATTGATTTTGTCACTGTTGCTGCCCTCATCATCGGAATCACAGCATTGATTGGTGTCATTACAAATAGCATTGGTGAAAAACTCTTTGGCGGTAAAGAAAAGATGAAGTTTGTTAATAAAAGTTTGGATGTACAATCCGGCTGGAACCAAGTTGGCGGGAAAGGTATTTATAAGAAACGTACGTATTAAAAAAAGCAGGCGGTTAGCCTGCTTTTTTTATTTTTCTACAGATGCCCACTTAAAACTTAATTCGCCGCCATATTTGTGGATATATACATCTTTAATTGTTTCTCTTTCTAATATAGATCTACCGCGTTGAAATACTGGTGCAATTGCTGCATCTTCAAATAAGATTTTTTCCGCTTTTAACAGGTCATTCCAACGTCCTTTTACATCTGAACCTTCTTGCTTTGCCTTTTTAATAAGGTCATCATACTGGGCATTAGAATAGCTCATTTTATTTTGTGAACCATCTGTTATAAACATATCAAGGAATGTGATTGCATCAGGGAAATCAGGTCCCCATCCAGTAAATGAAATATCAAACTGTCCACTATCTTCAAGTTTTAATTTTTGTGCAAATGGTTGCATTTTAATCGTTACTGTCAGACCTGGTAAATTCTTTTCTAATTCTCCCTTTACATACTCACCAATTTTCTTAGATTCTTCATTATCAAAGTTTAAAAATTCTAGTTCTATTTTATCCTTACCTAATTCTTTCTTTCCTGCCTCCCAGAATTTTTTAGCTTCCTTCACATCTACTTTCGAAATTTTTCCATTTTCTTTTCTGAAATCCTGCTTATCTGGTCCCTTAACAAAATCAGATGGTACTAAACCATAAGCTCCCTTAGAACCATTATTTAAAATAACCTCACCAATACCATCTCGATCGTATGCACTAGAAATAGCCTTACGAATATTTTTGTTAGCTAACGCTGGATTTTTTTGATTAAAACGCAAGAAGAACACAGTTGGATCATTAATTGTTTTAAAATCTTTTTGCCCTTTATACTTATCAACTAATTCCGCTGATAAACCTACCCTGTCAATCGCATTCGTATTATACAAATTAACAGCTGCTCCTGTATCTTTTACAACATTAAAATTAACTTCTTCTAACTTCACTTCTTTTTGATCCCAATAGGTTGGACTTTTCTTTAATTGGAAACTTTGTTCATGTTTCCATTCATTTAATACAAATGGACCGTTATACAAAGTTGTATTTGCTTCCAAACCAAATTTTTGTCCCTGTTCTTTCATATACTTCTCATTTAATGGGAAAAATAGTGGATACACCGTTAAATCAAGAAAATATGGAACTGGATTATCCAATTCAACTTCTAATGTATAATCATCTATCGCTTTTACACCTAATTGATCTGGTGATAGCTCTCTTTTATTAATTTTCTCTGCATTTTTCACATCTAGCATGATATATCCTGATTTCGCTGCCGTATCAGGGTTAACAGCTCTTTGCCATGCATATACAAAATCTTTTGCTGTTACAGGATCACCATTCGACCATTTAGCGTCTTCACGCAATTTAAATGTATATTTTTTACCATCTTCAGATTTCGTATGGGATTTCGCTACACCTGGAACTAACTTATCGCCTTTCCCAAGTCGATATAGCCCCTCCATCGTATTATTCATAACTTTTGAAGAAGCAGCATCCGAGGCAAGTGTTGTATCCATTGTCGGAATTTCAGACACTTCTGTTAGATTAATAACTTGCTTCGCACCGCTTTTCCCGCTATCCCCTTTTGCGTTCGCTTGCGGTTCATCTTTTTGGTAGCTACATGCCCCTAACATCATGCTCATCGCTACTGTTGATACTACAAAAACTGGCATCTTTTTTTTCATACTTCCACCCTCCACAAAAATGTTAGCCCTTTCATTTTCAAACAAATAGAAATATATATATGTTCTAACAATTCATATTATACACACAAATATATTTTTTGTATATTTATATTTCTATTTTATTAAAATTTTCTGTTAAAAAATATACCTTTGTAAACGTTTCATATTGCTGATTATCCTTACTAAAGTGTTGAAAATGAATATTTTTATATTTTTCCAAATTATCAGAGAAAAATAAATTTTATATCCCATAATACTTTCCGCATAATTATCCTTCTCTTTTTATCATAAAATAGCGCTCCCTTCATAATAAAGATATGTAGGTTAAAATGAGTGCAAAGGATAAGAAAGTATGTTACGATACACTTTGCTAAAAATAGATATCGGTAAAGAGGGGACGGACATGGCAGCAATTCAGGCAAAAAACGGGCCGACAGAGAAATTAAGTTTATTCTTATTAACATGGCCTATTTTTCTAGAAGTTTTTCTATTTATGTTAATGGGGATCGCTGATACTTTCATGTTAAGTGCATTATCAGACGATGCTGTATCTGGGGTTGGTGCAGCGAATCAATATCTCCATATCGCTATTTTGGTACTAGAAGTCATCGGGAACGGCGCAGCTATCGTCGTATCTCAATACCTCGGTTCCAAACGTTTTATGGAAGCATCTAAAATATCAGCTTTAGCCGTCACATTAAATTTAGTGGTCGGACTCATTATAAGCGCTGGTTTTCTTTTATTTTCAAAACATATGATGATGGCAATGAACTTACAAGGCGATGTACTCATGTATGCGCAAAACTATTTATCCATCGTCGGAGGCGCTATTTTCCTTCAAGCTATTATTAATTCATTAGCCGCAATTATCCGCGTACACGGCTTCACAAAGCAAGCGATGTTTATTTCACTTGGAATGAATATTATTCATATCGCTGGAAACTACGTACTCATTTTCGGGAAATTTGGTTTCCCAGAACTCGGTGTACAAGGGGCTGCCATTTCTTCTGCTGTCAGCCGACTTATCGCACTTATCGTTTTCTTCTGGTTACTGTACCGCGTTATGGAATACCGTGTGAAATTACAATATTACTTCACCTTATCAAAGGAATACATCGGAAAAATTTTAAAAATCGGGATTCCATCTGCATTTGAGCAGGTTATGTATCAAGCTTGCCAAATTGTCTTCTTATACTATGCAACATACTTAGGAACGGAATCATTAGCGGCTAGACAATACGCTACGAACATTTCTATGTTCACTTATTTATTCGCGATTGCGATCGGTATGGGAACAGCCATTATTATCGGACGCCTCGTTGGCGGTGGTGAAAAAGATGAAGCGTATGAACGCGTATGGAAAAGTGTAAAATGGGCAATTGGCGTCACTTTATGTATGGTCGCTCTCGTCGTTACATTCCGTACACAATTAATGGGACTATTTACAGATAATCCGCACATTATTAAGTTAGGTGCGTCAGTTCTTTTACTAAGTGTGCTACTTGAAACGGGACGTACGATGAATATCGTCATTATCAATTCACTTCGCGCAGCTGGTGATGCAAAGTACCCAGTTTTGATCGGAGCATTCTCTATGGTGTTAATGAGTTTACCACTCGGTTACTTTTTCGCCTTCCATTTAGATATGGGGCTCGTTGGTATTTGGTTAGCGATTGCTATTGATGAATGGACACGTGCCATTATTATGTTCTTCCGCTGGAAAAGTAGGGCGTGGGAACGTTATGCACTCGTTAAACCTGAAGAACAAGAGGAAATTGTTTCTGTTCAGGCACAGTAATACTCGTTTAATTAAGGTGTAGTCATTCGTAAAGGAAACTTATATCTGCGATTCTTTAAATATATCGACTTACCGAGAAATGTTGACAAATCTATTATATAGTAGAAAAAAGCCAATCTTCCTTAACGGAAGATTGGCTTTTTTATTATTGATAAATCTCTTTATATTTCTTATACTCTGCTTCAGAACATAATACGAAATGTCCTGGGCGAATTTCACGCATTGTTGGTGCTTCACTAGCATAATCATGCTGAGATGGATCGTATACGATACGTTTACGATTGCGCTCATAATCTGGATCTGGAAGCGGAATTGCTGATAATAGTGATTTCGTATATGGATGAATTGGATTCGCATATAACTCTTCACTTGTTGTTAGCTCAACGATTTGACCACGGTACATTACGCCGATGCGATCACTAATGTATTTTACCATTGATAAATCATGGGCAATGAATAAGTATGTTAAACCTTTTTCCTTTTGTAACTTTTTCAGTAAGTTTACAACTTGCGCCTGGATTGATACGTCAAGTGCTGAGATTGGCTCATCGGCAATGATAAATTCAGGCTCTACAGCAAGTGCGCGAGCGATACCGATACGTTGACGTTGTCCACCTGAGAATTCATGCGGGAAACGGTTTGCGTGCTCTTTATTTAAACCAACTGTGATTAATAATTCATGAACACGGTCCATACGCTCTTTTTTGCCTTTTGCTAGTCCGTGAATATCAATACCTTCTGCAATAATATCCCCTACTGTCATACGAGGGTTTAATGATGCATATGGATCTTGGAAAATCATTTGCATTTTACGGTTGAATTTCTTCAGCTCTGCACGTGATTTTTTACCATGTACATTTTCACCATCGAACAACACTTCACCAGCAGTTGCATCATATAAACGAATAATCGTTCTTCCAGTTGTCGATTTACCACAACCTGATTCTCCTACAAGACCAAATGTTTCTCCGCGGTAAATATCAAATGAAATATCATTAACCGCTTTGACAACACCACCACTCACGTCGAAGTGCTGTTTTACATTTTTTACTTCAATTAATTTCTCACGTTGTTTAGTCATGTTGTTCACCTGCTTTCATTTGAAGAATGCGTTTTTCAACGACTGCCGGTGGTTTTACTTCTGGAGCTTGCTCGTGAAGTAACCAAGTTGCCGCATAGTGTGTATCACTTACTTTAAATAAAGGTGGGTCCATTTCAAAATCAATTTTCAATGCCTGTGGATTACGTGGTGCAAAAGCATCTCCCTTTGGCGGCTTTAATAAATCTGGAGGCGTTCCAGGGATTGCGTATAACTCTTCTTCTGAACCATCTAAACTTGGCATAGATGCGATTAAGCCCCAAGTGTATGGATGTTTTGGATTGTAGAAAATTTCATCAACCGTTCCAATTTCAACAACTTTACCTGCGTACATAACTGCTACGCGGTCCGCAACGTTTGCCACTACACCTAAGTCATGTGTAATGAAAATGATTGCCGCTTCTGTTTTTTGCTGAATGTCCTTCATAAGCTCTAAAATTTGCGCCTGAATTGTAACGTCTAGCGCTGTTGTCGGCTCATCGGCAATTAATAATTTCGGGTTACAAGCTAACGCCATCGCAATAACTACACGCTGTCTCATACCACCTGAGAATTGGTGAGGATATTGTTTTAAACGCGCTTCTGGATTCGGAATACCTACAAGGTCGATTAATTCTAACGCAACTTTACGTGCGTCTGCTTTACTCATCCCTTGGTGTTTAATAAGACCTTCCATAATTTGATTCCCAATTGTCATCGTTGGATTTAATGATGTCATTGGATCTTGGAAAATCATCGCGATATCTTTCCCGCGCACTTGCTGCATTTCTTTTTCTGTCAGTTTCGTTAAGTCACGACCTTCAAATACGATTTCACCGTTTTTAATACGCCCTGGAGGATTCGGAATTAATCCCATTAACGCTTTAGAAGTAACTGATTTACCAGAACCAGATTCTCCTACAATCGCTAATGTTTCTCCTTTTTTTAAATCAAAAGTAACACCGCGTACAGCTTGTACTTCACCTGCATGTGTATCAAAGGAGACTTGCAAATCTTTTACCTCTAGCAATGTTTTCATTTTTACTTCTCCCCTCTTTTACTTACGCATTTTTGGATCTAACGCGTCGCGTAATCCGTCTGCCATTAAGTTGAATGCTAAGATTAACATACTGATGACAACCGCTGGGATGAACATCATATGTGGATACGTTTGAATTGATTTATAACCGTCATTTACAAGAGAACCAAGTGATGCGAATGGTGGCTGAATACCTAAACCGATGAAGCTTAAGAACGCCTCACCAAACACTGCTGTTGGAATTGTAAACATTGTCATTACGATAATTGGTCCCATTACGTTCGGGATTAAGTGTTTTACAATTAATTGTGTATTTGTTGCACCTAATGTACGAGATGCTAATACATATTCTTGATTTTTTAATTTCAGGATTTGTCCACGAACGATACGTGACATCCCTATCCAACCTGTAATCGCCATTGCTAGTGTAATTGACCATATACCAGATCCCATAATGATTACCATTAAAATAACGATGATTAAGTATGGAATACCGTTAATAATCTCCATAACACGTTGCATAATATTATCTACTCTACCGCCATAGAACGCTGAAATACCTCCATAAGCAACCCCAATTACTAAGTCAATCGCCGCTGCTAAAAGAGCGATATATAATGATACACGCGTACCTTCCCATGTTCTTGTCCATAAATCGCGGCCAAGATCATCTGTACCAAACCAGAAATACTCTTTAATATCACGTTTTTCATATTGGTCAACACCATATTGATCCGTACCGTCAAATGGTAGCCAATGAACATTTTCAATAACAGGAATTTTCGGTGGTAATTTCGCACGACCTAAGTCTTGCTCTTTATAAGAATGCTTACTTACCATCGGTCCTAAGATTGCTAGTAATATAATAAGCGCTAATAAAACGAAACCGAACATTGCTCCTTTATGTTGGAACAAACGTCTTCTTACATCTTGCCAAAACGTTAAGCTTGGACGGGCAATGACTTCATTATCAACATTATTTTGATTGGCTTGTTGAAATAAATCTGGAGATAATTTTTGTACATCTTTCATCATTTTTTCCCTCCCGCTAAACGAATACGAGGATCAATAATTCCGTATAAAATATCGACAATGAAAATAACTAAGATGAAAATCGCACTATAGAAAATTGTAGTTCCCATAATAACTGTATAGTCATTCACTGTAATAGATTTAACGAACTGTTCCCCTAGTCCTGGTACAGCATAAATTTGCTCAATAACTAATGTCCCTGTAATTAAACCTGCAACCATTGGTCCTAAAATTGTTACTACTGGAATTAACGCGTTACGAAGTGCATGTTTAATAATGATAACGCCTTGGCTAATTCCTTTCGCTTTCGCTGTTAAAATGTAATCAGCTTGCATAACTTCAATTAACTCTGCACGAGCAAAACGTGCGATTGTTGCGATAACTGCCATCGATAAAGCGATTGTAGGCATTACGGTAAACTCTGGTCCTTTCCAGAATGCTACTGGGAACCACCCAAGTTTTACCCCTACGAAATATTGTAGTAATGCGGCGAATACGAACGATGGTACCGACATCCCGAGTACGGAAATAATTGTCGCCCCATAATCGACCCACGTATTGTTACGAAGTGCCGCAACGATTCCTAAAATTAAACCGATAAATGTTCCTAATATAATCGCTTGTAAACCAAGTTGTGCTGATGGTCCAATGCGATCTACAATCATATCTGTTACTGGACGGTTATCATATTGGAATGATACCCCTAAATCACCTTTTGCTAAGTTACCTAAGTAACGTGCATATTGAACTGGTACTGGATCATTTAAGCCATATTTTTCAAGAATGATTTCTTTTTGTGCCGGTGATAGTTTCTCCTGGTTTTTAAGCGGAGAACCCGGAAGTAATTTCATCAAAAAGAAAGTCAGTGTAGTAATTAAAAATAATGTCAAAGCCATGTACACGAAACGTTTTAATACATAACGTCCCATAGTCAAGCACCTCCCCGTTTTTCTCAAAAGCAATAAGATAGTTTAAAATATTCTTACTTTTATTTTTTTAAAATAAGAGCATACGCCCATCATAGGCATATACCCTTATTCATGATGGAAACCATTTTTAGTTTTTTAGTTCAACCCACTTATAGCTAAATTCTCCGCCATATTTATGTTCTAATAGGCCAGTAATTGAGCCACGTTGTAAATAAGCTTTTCCTGGTTGATATACTGGAGCAATCGCTGCATCTTCAAGCAGTTGTTTTTCTGCTTGTAATAATGCATCCCAGCGAGCTTGTACATCAACTTCTGTTTTCGCTTTTTTAATTAAATCATCATACGCTGCATTTGCGTAATTTACTTTGTTTTGCGCATTACCTGTCGTATACATTTCAAGGAATGACATTGGATCCATATAATCTGGACTCCATCCCGCGTATGACATTGCGTAATCTCCACTTGCTTCAAGTTTTAATTTTTGTGCAAATGGCTGCATTTTTGTTGAAACTGTTAAACCTGGTAAGTTCTTTTCAAATTGGCCTTTTAAATACTCTCCGATTTTTTTAGCATCATCAGTATCAAAGTTTAATAGCTCTAACTCTACTTTGTCTACACCAAGTTCTTTTTTACCAGCTTCCCAGTATTTTTGAGCTTCTTTAATATCCTCTTTTATAAGCTTTCCGTTTTCTTCACGGAAGTCTTTTCCATTCGGACCTTTTGCTAAGCCTTTCGGAACAAAACCATATATCCCCTCTGAACCATCGTTTAAGATAACTTTCCCGATATTTTCACGCTCAAAGGACATTGCAATTGCTTTTCGGATATTTTTATTTGCTAAAAATTTATTCTTTTCATTTAAGCGAATAAATTGTGTAGATGGTCTCTTAATCGTTTTAAAGTCAGCATCTGATTTGTATTTGTCTACAAACTCTGATGTTAAGACTACACGATCAATTGCTTTCGTTTCATATAAATTTATAGCAGTTGAACGATCCTTAACAATATTGAAGTTTATTTCCTCAAGTTTTACTTCTTTATTTTCCCAATACGTTGGATTTTTCTTAAGTTGGAAACTTTGTTCATGCTTCCATTCATTTAATACGAATGGACCATTATAAAGTGTCGTATTGGATTCTAATCCAAATTTTGCTCCTTGTTCTGTTACAAACTTCTCATTCAAAGGATACAATGTTGGATAGACTGTTAAACTTACAAAATAAGGAACAGGGTTATCTAATTCCACTTCAAGTGTATGATCATCAATTGCCTTTACACCAAGTTCTTCAACTGGTAATTCTTTTTTGTTAACTTTCTCCGCATTTTTAACATCAAATAGTATGTAAGCAAACTTGGCACCCGTGTTTGAATCTACAGCTCTTCGCCAAGAATAAACGAAGTCTTTCGCTGTTACAGGTTCACCATTAGACCATTTCGCATCTTCACGCAACTTAAATACATACTTTTTGCCATCTTCTGATTTCTCATAAGATTTAGCGACACCTGGAACAAGCTTATCGTCTTTCCCCAGACGATATAATCCTTCCATTGTGTTATTCATGATGTTAGAAGATGCTGCATCTGTTGATAACGTCGTATCCATAGTTGGGATTTCAGCTGTCTCGGTTAGATTTAACACTTGCTTGTTTGAGGATTTTTCTTTTGCGCCTGCTTTATTATCCTCTTTTTGGTAACTACAAGCTCCTAACATACTGACAGTCAACGTCGATGCAAGTAATAACGGTATCTTTTTCTTCATGTTGTGTTGCCTCCCCTAATTGCACTTCCTGTACCCTCACTTGTAAAAAAGTAGAATTGAAAGAATAATCTCCAAGTTTCTACAATTTTCATTATACATATAATATAACAATTGTGAATATAGTTTTTTGTTTTTTTGTTAAAATTTTTAATAAAATATTTATTTTTTTACTTTTTTGTAAAGGGATACGTTAACATTGCTACCATCATCTTAAAATCAGACCTTTAATTGCGTATAATTTTCAAAAAATTAATTCTAGTACATATTATAGCTTTTATAGTATAATAATTCTAGTAATATTTTGACGGAGGGGAACATTTTGAATAAAGTTTTTTTTCATACTTGTATACTAATTTTCATAGCGATAATCGCTTCTAGTATTGGCGCAATCCTCGTTTCATCGCGATTTTTGTTGAATTTTGTCAATATATCGTTTTATGCCGCACTATTTTTTATTCTTGTCGGCGGTTTTTTATTCATATTTCAAAATGGATTTTTTAACGTAACAATTTACGCCTTTCAAAGAGTGTTTGGTACGAACAAAAAAATTGACTCTTTAATTGAAGAAGCAGAGGAACCTGTCGATAAGAAAGAACGTATTTATAAAACATATTCATTCAAATGGACGTATCCAATTTGTATTACAGGTATCGTTCTTGGGCTGTTCTCAACCCTCATTAGCTTTACTATTTTGATGTAGTTTGCAAACACTATCCCATATGATATAATAATCAGCAAAACATTTTGTTATAAAACTTTAGTTCTTTCATATTAAAAGAGCTCAGGTAACAATAAATAAATTTATATGTATGCGATGATAAAGAAGAGTACATATTGAGGCAATTTCAGAGAGCTTGTGGCTGGTGTGAACAAGTAATTGCGCAGTGTGGAATGGGCTTTTGAGCACCAAACCGAACCGAAAGTAGTAGGCTTTGGCGTTATATCCAAACGTTATTATGGATTAGAGAGATTTCACAGTAGTGAAATAATTAGGGTGGTACCGCGGTCCATTCGTCCCTATAGTTTTTTGGGATGAATGGGCTTTTTTGTTTGCCTTCTCTTCCCTATCACGCATTCAAATTTAGGAGGAATTACTTATGTCAGTTATCTTTTCTGGTATTCAGCCGAGTGGAACGATTACACTTGGAAACTATTTAGGAGCTATGAAGCAATTTACAGAGCTTCAAAATGAACACGACTGTTATTTCTGTATTGTAAACCAACATGCGATTACAGTACCTCAAGATCCCGTACAACTTCGTAAAAACATCCGCAGTCTTGCTGCACTTTATGTAGCATGCGGCATCGATCCTGAAAAAGCTACTTTATTTGTACAATCAGAAGTACCAGCACACGCTCAACTAGGATGGATTATGCAATCAGTTGCTTACGTTGGAGAATTAGAGCGTATGACGCAATATAAAGATAAATCTTCTGGTAGAGATTCAGTTCCAGCTGGATTACTAACGTATCCACCATTAATGGCGGCTGATATTTTACTTTACAACACTGAAATCGTACCTGTTGGTGATGATCAAAAACAACATATGGAATTAACACGCGACCTAGCAGAGCGTTTCAACAAACGCTTCCGTGAAGTGTTCACTGTTCCTGAAATTCGTATTCCAAAAGTAGGAGCTCGCGTTATGTCATTAACAGAACCTACGAAAAAAATGAGTAAATCTGATCCGAATCCAAAAGCAATGATCAGTATGCTTGATGAACCAAAAACAATTGAAAAGAAAATTAAAAGTGCTGTAACTGATTCTGAAGGTATCGTGAAATTTGATAAAGAAAACAAACCTGGAATCTCTAACTTATTAACAATCTACTCTTCATTCTCTGGAAAAACAGTTGAAGAAATAGAAGCAATGTACGAAGGAAAAGGATACGGAGACTTCAAAGGCGACCTAGCAGCAGTAGTCGTAGAAGCAATTCGTCCAATCCAAGACAAATATAACGAACTAATCAACTCACCAGAACTAGACGAAATTCTAGACAAAGGTGCAGAAAAAGCAAACCGCGTTGCATTCAAACAACTACGCAAAGTAGAAAACGCAATGGGACTAAGCAGAAAACGTAGGTAACATATAAAGCGGAGGCGACTGTTTAGCCCTGACGGCTAAGGTTCTTTCCCACAGAAGGTGCTTTTTACCTTCTCGTGGGGAAGGTTCTTAGACGCGAAGGGCTAGGAGCCGGAGCTGGATTTCTTATAAAGCGGAAGCGGCTCGCTTAGAATGTGAGGGGGATGGAGCTCCTGACGTAGAGGCGCTTTTTGCCTCGCAGGAAGGCGCGAAGCCACCGAACATTCTTGCCGCTGGAGCTAAGTTACAACAAATTAAAAAAACCGCCAATTGGCGGTTTTTTTAATTTACCTTTTGCTCGTTTTCCATTTCCCATAACTTTTCAAAAAATGGCTGTCCTTTTACGAGACGCTCGCATAATTGTTCGTGCTTCTCAGACCAGCCTGTTTTCGCTTCATCATACAGTTTAGCCCAAATATCTTCAAATTCCATATGTTGAACCATTCCGTATGCTGATGGATCCCACTCTGTGAACCAATAGCGAATTTCTGCTGTGTTTTTCGTTGTATGTAATTGATCTAACGCCATAAATAATAATTGTTTCAGCTGTCTTTCTTTACGAGTTAAGCCATTCATAATGAAAGGTGATGGTGATAAAATATGATGTTCTTTTTCCATTTCTTCTACTTGGAACTCATACTTTTCTGCTTGTACGTTTTCTACCATCTCATATACCATCTGCTCTTGGCGCGGTATAAGTCTGCTCTTTCGAATTGGTACATTGTAACCAATTGTGTCAATCGCAATAATTCCTTTTCCATCTGTAACAACAAAGCAATACTCTTGCTGCAAACGTTCATGATTTTTACGAATATATGCCTTATGATGTACGTCTTCCAACAATTTTTGCGGAAGCTCTAACAATTCGTCCTCGATGTAATGATATAATGTGGCATCTACTTTTAATAATGGCACTTGATCTAATAGCTCAATCGTATCATCTTTCCGCCATTCGTAAAAATGACAAACGTTATACCCATTCTCTTCACCTTCAAACCAATTTACCCATACATCATGTAGATATAACATTCACTACCCCTCACTTCACTACTGTTTGTATCAATCATTATGTTCAATTTTTCTTAACTTTATTCCACCTAAGGAAATATATTCTAATTATTATTTTTTCTTCTATTAATACTAAAAAAAACAGGAAATAGAGCTCCTGTTTTTTATATATGAAATGTATTTGCTTTATTCAATATTTCTTTTGCATCTATAGATAATAAAGAAAGTGTATCTTCCCCTTCCAATGTTACACAATCTTTGACAATATGAAATCCAAGCGCATAGCCAAGCATCTTTGGATAAGAGTGAAATCCATTTAATAGGATGTCGTGCTCCCTTGTTCCTCGTTTTATACTTATTCTTTCATGTACAACATTTTTCCAATAATAAATAGCCTCTTCTTTTGAAAGATACATCGTCCACGGTGCATTGTTTTTTTCTGAATATCTTTCCGTTACCGCTTGCTCAGCTAGCCCTTCCATAATCATCGTATCAAGTAATGTATATTCTGTTTCTTTCGTTTCAATTTGATGTAACCTACATATGTGATGATATTCATGCGCCAATAACACCTTTAATTCTTCCACCGAATTCCGTCCACATACGAATAAGAAAATAACGTGACGCATAGATAATCCAGCCCTACCGTTATACTCTTCTTGTACAGTTCGATTATAGGAATCTGATAATAAAATAAAGACAGGGACATCTGGACCTTTTAACCAGGTTTTCAGTTTCTCATACTCCGTACGTAACTCTTTCCAAACTTCCTTTTTCTCTAACTCTTTAACTTCTTGTTCTCCTCTTATAACTGGGCGGTACATACCTTTAGAAATTAAAAAGCGATACAACCTTTCTTTCGGCAGCGGGATATACTTCGTAAACTTTTCACACAGCTTTTCTGGCCGTCCATAATATAGATGTAACCACTCAGCAGTTTCAACAATCCCCATCTTTATCCCTCCTTTTTCTTATGTATATGCAAAAGGAGAAAAAGACGTAAAAATAAATAAGGAGTTTTTTCGCAATATAGTGCGAAAAAACTCCTTATCTCATCTATTACTTATACGATTTAAATACTAATACTGCGTTATGACCACCGAATCCCAGTGAGTTACTTAATACTGCATTTACTTCTTGTTGTCTCGCTTTATTCGGTACGTAATCTAAGTCACATTCTGGATCTGGTGTTTCATAGTTAATTGTTGGAGGGATTACTCCGTCTGTAATTGATTTAATTGAGAAGATCGCTTCAACAGCACCAGCTGCTCCTAATAAGTGACCTGTCATTGATTTCGTTGAGCTAATTGCTACTTTGTACGCATGCTCACCGAACGTTTCTTTAATTGCCATCGTTTCATACTTTTCATTCGCATCCGTACTTGTACCGTGCGCATTAATGTAATCAATATCTTCTGGCTGTAGACCTGCATCTGCTAAAGCTTGACGCATTGCACGCACGCCGCCTTCACCGCCAGGAGCCGGCATTGTAATATGGAATGCATCACCAGTTGCACCGTAACCAGCGATTTCCGCATAAATGTGAGCACCACGAGCTAATGCGTGCTCTAATTCTTCGAGAATTAAAATACCTGAACCTTCACCCATTACGAAACCACTACGGTTTTTATCAAATGGACGGCAAGCTGTTGCTGGATCTTCATTAAATGTTAATGCTTTCGCTGAACTAAATCCTGCAAATGCCATACTTGTTAACGGCGCTTCTGCTCCGCCTGTTATCATTGCATCAGCATCACCGCGTTGAATTGCTTTAAATGCATCACCAATTGAGTTTGCACCAGATGCACAAGCCGTTACAGAACAAGTGTTAATTCCTTTTGCTCCTGTTGCGATCGATACTTGACCTGCTGCCATATCTGGGATCATCATTGGTACGAAGAATGGGCTCACGCGGCGCGGACCTTTCTCAGTAAAAATCTTAAATTGTTCTTCGTATGTTTCCATACCGCCAATACCAGAACCAATCCATACACCAATTCGAGGTCCGTTTTCTTCTGTAATTTCAAGCTTTGCATCTGCAACTGCCATTTTCGCTGCTGCTACTGCATATTGTGTAAAGCGATCCATACGGCGCGCTTCTTTTTTATCAATATATTTCTCGACTTCAAAGTCGTTAATTTCTGCTGCTACTTTTGCTGGAAACAGTTCCGGATCAATTCTTGTAAGTCGTCCGATTCCAGATACACCCTTTTTAATGTTTTCCCACGCTGTTTCAACATCTGTTCCGATCGGTGTAACAGCTCCTAGTCCTGTAATTACGACCCTCTTTTTCTCCATACAAAATACACTCCTTTTTTTCTCTCAGTCCTTATTTACCCCAACGAAGAGCAACTGCTCCCCATGTTAATCCGCCGCCGAAACCAACAAGTATAATTAAATCACCATCTTGAATACGTCCATTTTGCAATTCCTCTACCATTGCAATTGGAATTGAAGAAGCTGATGTATTACCAAACTTTTCAATTGTCATACTCATTTTTTCTTGTGGTAAATTTAATCTCTCTCTTGCAGATTCCATAATACGAATATTCGCTTGATGTGGTACTAAAAAATCCACATCCTCTTTCGTAAGTCCCGCTTTTTCTAACACGCGAAGACAGGAATCACCAAGTTGGCGAACAGCAAATTTAAAGACTTCTCTGCCGTTCATCATAACATACTCGTCTTGATAAAGATGCTTACCGCCGCTTCCGTCTGCTCCTAATTCGAAAGATAGAACGCCTCTTCCTTCTGAAACCGCCCCCATTACGATAGCACCGGCTCCGTCTCCAAATAGTACTGCTGTATTTCGATCATTCCAGTCTACAATTTTAGATAGTTTATCACTACCAACTACTAATACATTTTTATAAGTTCCCGTTTGAATAAATTGCTGCGCTGTAATCATTCCGTACATAAAACCAGCACACGCTGCACTTAAATCCATTGCGGCTGCGTGTTTTGCGCCAATGGCTTCTTGAATGACACAAGCTACTGCTGGGAATGCTCGATCTGGTGTTACTGTTGCCACTAAAATCAGGTCGATATCCTCTCCGCTAATCCCGGCATCTTCAAGTGCTTTTTTAGAAGCCTCTACCGCCATATATGAAGTATCTATTGTATCATCGGCAATGCGTCTTTCTGCAATTCCCGTTCTCGTACGAATCCATTCATCAGATGTATCTACGATTTTCTCTAAATCGTGATTTGTGACTACTTTTTCTGGCACATATCTTCCGATCCCTAAAATGCCCACGTTCACATCGCAGCCCTCCGTTTTATATCAATTATTATGACTTGGTACTAATTTTAAAACATAAATGTATTTTTGTCTAGAATATATTTCAGCTAAAACATAAATCCAGCATTATTCACTTTATTGTTTATTAAAAGAAACAGAAACATACCTTTCCTGTTTCTTTTGAAATATAAAAAGGCCCGAACCGCTTCTATCCACGGTTCGAGCCTCTCTTCCCTTCCAAAAAAGAAGGTTTTATTCTTTATCTGCTTTCCCAAGCTCATATGCTTCGTTCATAACTTTCATCAATAACTCTAATACTGGTTGTGCTTTCTCCATATCAAGCGCAATTCCATTCGAATCTAAGATGGCCTTTGCTTCTGGTAAATGCTTCATTGCGATTTGTAAAAATTGCATGCTTTTCTCATTCATATTATGTTCTTCCTCTCCATTAAAACTTTCACATACATAGTGTAACACGCTCGCTATCCTTCGTATAACTCTTTATATTTTTTCATATGTGCCAATTGTTTATTTAAACCGTATTCTAACGGGGTATTTCTTTTTATCGAAATAACCTCGACAGCATCATTTCGTTCTTCCTCATTCTTTTTATTCACTTTATCCGCTGCACGTAAAAGGCTCATACCTTTTTTCCATAATGACTTTTTACCACTAAGTAAATTGTATATGCCGAGATGCTCCTCGTTCATTCCATTTTCCCATAAGTATTCACATACATCTTCCACGTACAATAGATCACTTCCATTTTCCTCGCTCGCATAATGGCACTCTTTCTCATCCAGTTCTGATAAAATGAGCTGATGATACATCATAAAAGATGGTTGCCATGGCCCATATAATGTAGGAACTCGAAATACACTATATGGTGCCTCTCCTTTTTTCAATCCTTCTTCCACTTTCAAAAATAAACGTTTATTTTCAGATTCATCTGCGTTTCCTACTTCAATAGAAGAAATTAGATTTAACTTCACTTTCTGTTCTGCACACAGTCTTATAATCCGCTTTAAATACTGTAATATAACTCTTTCATTCCGAAAACCACTTTGTTGATTTGGCTCATACAAGCAAAAGTAAACCGTATCGAACTTCTCTCCTTCTACTGATCTCCATCCATCTTCATCTCTTATCGAATAATACGTAAATAACGCATTTCGTCCAATCAACAATAACTTCTCTTCATTAATTTTTTTCATATTCTCGAATTCATCAAAATCAAGACCGTACACTTCTACTTCTTCTGCAATCATTTTATTCACAAGGTGATAACCTACAAACGTAAGTGCACCTATAATTAGCACGCGCTCCATACCACCAACCCTTTCTCCTTGAAACAAATAGCTCCTCATTTATGTATATGGGAGCTTCACAATTCTTCTTCATATTTTTTAAAGAAATCAGTCGTTTGCCTAACCATTTTATATTTCACATCTTGCAGATGGAATAAGACAGAAGTATCGCATTCATTGAATTGCCTCATTTTCTCATATTTACGTAACAACTGTTTTCTTCCTCTTTTTTCTTGTGTTGATACGAAAACTTTAACAGGTACACAAGACGGAAGAAGCGTAAATGATTTCTTATTTATTTTGGATTCTAATTCTTCTTCTTTGGAATCATACGCCAAACTTAATTCCTTCACTAATCTTTTGTAAAAAAACTTATGCTCTTTTTCAAACTCCACATATTCTGGTAAATCTAAACATGGATTTAACATAATGACAGAGCGTATACATTCAGGGTATTTGTTCATCATTTCAAGTGCTACAAGTGCACCCATACCATCTGCCATAATGTGCATTTTCGCATTTAATGTCTCTTTTCTCAAAACAACGTCATATAAACGTTTTGCTAGACGAACAGATTGGTCGTTTCCCCAATGTCTTCCGTATAAATTAGAGGAAAAGACCGTGTAGCCTTCCTCAATAAGGCCATGTAAAAAATAAGATCTACCTGCATGCTGTGTCCATAAACTTGTACCATTCTCAATAAAGTAGTTATAATCACCGAGAAGCATAACAGAAAATCCATTTGGCTTCTCCGGTAAATAAATGACACATGGTTCTTTTTCTAAATAAAAAAAACGTTCCGTAATACTCATTTTTCCCCCGCCTTATTTTCTAAACGTATAAAAGTACTCTTCTATAATGTATGAACGGAATGCAAATTTGCGTTGAAAAATCTACAAATATTTTTCTATATTCTTTTTTCAATTGTGTTACAATAAGGACAGATTGAACGAATAGAGGTGTAAAATATGCGTTTCATTTGGGCATTAATTTGGTCGTTCGCGCTTGTACATATGATGAGCTACGTAATCGGCTCTATGACTGGCGGTACATACGATTTTAACCAAGCGTCTATTTTCTCAGTTGTTCTTGCGGTATTAGTACTAGCAATTTCAGCTACAATTCCAAACGAGCCAGTAG
The DNA here is from genome assembly GCF_008368755.1 of Bacillus sp. AR2-1. Classification (NCBI taxonomy): domain Bacteria; kingdom Bacillati; phylum Bacillota; class Bacilli; order Caryophanales; family Bacillaceae; genus Bacillus; species Bacillus sp. AR2-1. The sequence continues at coordinate 44,624 of NZ_QORY01000011.1, read as the reverse complement.
AACAACACTAAAAAAAGAGTCCGGATTTTATCCGAACTCTTTTTTATTTTACTTTACATGAACGACTAATTCGTTATTTTCTACATCAACAACTACGTGACTGTTATCAGTAATTGTTCCTGCAATTAATTCTCTCGCTAATTTCGTCTCAACTTGACGCTGTACATATCGTTTTAATGGACGAGCTCCGTACATCGGATCAAAGCCAGCTTCTACAACAAATTCTCTCGCTGCGTCTGTTAATTCTACTGTAATATGACGGTCAGCTAAACGACCTTGTAATTCTTTTACAATTTTATCAACAATACCTTTAATTTCATTCGTTGTAAGAGGTTTGAATAAAATAATTTCATCGACACGGTTTAAAAACTCTGGTCGGAAATGTCCTCTTAATTGCCCCATTACAAGTTCTCTTGATTCCTCTTTAATTGAGCCATCTGCTTCTAATCCATCTAACAAATGAGCAGATCCAATATTTGAAGTCATAATAATAACCGTGTTTTTAAAGTCTACTGTACGTCCTTGCGAATCTGTAATGCGTCCATCATCTAACATTTGTAATAAAATGTTGAATACTTCTGGATGTGCTTTTTCGATTTCGTCTAACAAAATAACTGAATACGGTTTACGTCTTACCGCTTCTGTTAATTGACCGCCCTCTTCATATCCAACATATCCAGGAGGCGCACCAATTAAGCGTGACACAGCATGTTTCTCCATATACTCAGACATGTCGATACGAATCATTTGCTCTTCACTATCAAATAAAGACTGCGCTAACGTTTTTGCAAGTTCTGTTTTACCAACACCTGTCGGTCCTAAGAAGATGAAGGAACCAATTGGACGGTTCGGGTCTTTAATACCAGCGCGTGCACGAAGAACTGCGTCTGATACTAAGCTTACCGCTTCCTCTTGTCCGATGACACGCTCTGATAAAATTTGCTCTAAGCGTAGTAATTTCTCGCGTTCACCTTCAACGAGTTTTGCGACAGGAATACCAGTCCAGCGTGAAACAATATCAGCAATCTCTTCTTCACTTACTTCCTCACGTAATAAGCGATTCTCTTGTTTATTATGTGCACCCATTTCTTCTGCTTCTTTTAACTCTTTTTCAATTGCAGGAATTTTCCCGTGACGAAGTTCCGCTGCTTTATTTAAATCGTAATTACCTTCTGCTTCTTCTAATTCACGGCGCAGACGCTCTAAATGTTCACGTAAGTCACGCACTTTATGAATATCTTCTTTTTCTTTTTCCCATTTCGCTCTCATACCACTTGCAACTTCTTTTAAATCCGATAATTCACGTTGCAACGTTTTCAGGCGTTCTTGGCTACCAAAGTCCTTCTCTTTTCCAAGAGCCGCTTCTTCAATTTCCAGCTGCATAATGCGGCGCGTTACTTCATCTAATTCTGTTGGCATAGAATCAATCTCTGTTCGAATTGTTGCACACGCTTCGTCAACAAGATCGATCGCTTTATCTGGTAAGAAACGATCCGAAATATATCGATCTGATAAAACGGATGCTGCTACAATCGCGCGGTCATGAATATTTACACCATGATAAATTTCAAAACGCTCTTTTAAACCACGTAAAATGGAAATTGTATCTTCAACAGTTGGTTCTTCTGCTAATACTTGTTGGAAACGTCTTTCTAGCGCTGGATCTTTCTCAATATATTTACGATACTCATCTAACGTTGTCGCCCCGATACAATGCAGTTCACCACGCGCAAGCATCGGTTTTAACATATTTCCTGCGTCCATCGCACCTTCTGTTTTACCAGCGCCGACGATTGTGTGAAGTTCATCAATGAATAATAAAATGCGACCTTCACTCTTTTTAATTTCATTTAATACAGCTTGCAGACGCTCTTCAAACTCACCACGGAATTTCGCTCCAGCTACAAGCGCACTCATATCTAATGCGAAGATTGTTCTATCTTTTAATCCTTCTGGTACATCCTTCTTCACAATACGCTGTGCTAATCCTTCAACGATTGCTGTTTTACCAACACCGGGTTCACCAATTAAAACCGGATTGTTTTTCGTTTTACGTGAAAGAATGCGGATTACACGTCGAATTTCACTATCGCGACCGATAACAGGATCAATTTTCCCTGCTCTCACTTCCGCCACTAAATCACGACCATATTTTTCTAACGCTTCATAAGTTGCTTCTGGATTTTGACTAGTCACTCTTTGATTCCCCCGAACTGTCATTAAAGACTGTAATAAGTTATCTTTTGTAATGTGAAATCTTGTAAGTAATTGATTTATATCGCCTTTTTCTTCTGAAAAAGCAAGCAATACATGTTCAACTGAAATGTAGTCATCTTGCAATTTCTCTGCTTCTTTTCCTGCTCTTACAAGTAGTTGTTGCAGAGCACCTGTTATATATAATTTTCCTACTTCTGCACCGCTTCCCGTTACAGAAGGCTTTTTCTTAATTAAACTTTCGGCGCCTTGCTTTAACGCTTCTATATCGACATTCATTTTTTGAAAAATACGCACTGCTAATCCATCTTGCTCTTCTAATAATGTAAACAAGAGATGAACAGTATCTACTTCTTGATGATGATGAGATACCGCTAAAGATTGGGCACTCATAATCGCCTCTTGTGTTTTTGTTGTCATTTGATTTAAGTCCATCTTTACAGTCCTCCAAATGTTTGACTTTCTTTGACCTTTGATTTGATTATACGCCAACTTACTTTTTTATACAATAATTTTGCTTATGTATTTTCAAACTTATTATTGGAAAAAGAAAAAGGGAACATTCATTATACAACTGAAAAAATATACGCAATGCGTAACGACAAAAAAGCCGCAATAATGATTGCGGCTCCTGTTACGGTTTTCTTTTATATGTCCACTGACGGTTATGATTCGCGTTATCTGGAAACTTTTCACCCGCAGTTAATTTCACCATTTGCGGATCTTTTACCATACTTCCTGTTTCACCAATTTCTACGTAAATACCATCGTTTGGCGCTTTTTGTCCAGAACGAAACCTGCGATTTTGTCCCATTTCCATTCTCCTTCCATGACGTCTTTGCCTCATTAGTATATCCATTTTAAAAGAAAGCTTTTCTGTCATGTTTAGGAAACAAGTACTACATTTCGTTCTTGTACATATACATGAATGACACAAGCTTAGGAAGGGATTTCTTTCCTATTTGTAGAAAAAAAAGAAACCAACCTACTATAGGCTAGCTTCAAAGGAGAGTCAAACATATACGAGAAGATTACATGTTCATTATAAGCCTCATCATACGAGCAATGTAACCCTTTTCACAATTTGTACATAATGAAAGAAACATTGTTTGAACTTTCTAAAAAGACGTTGACTTTTCTTAATTTCCAGCGAGAAATAGTAGACACCGCAGCACTTTGCGACGTAAGATGGATATATAGTGAACTTTCCATCTTTGGTGTTCTCACCCAGTTTAACCTCTTATTTCTGCATATTAAAAACGGAAATACAGATAGAAACAAAAAAATATTATAAGAGGTGAAATTATGAATAAACAGCATTTAATCGCATTAGACTTAGACGGCACTTTATTAACAGACAACAAAATAATTTCCACTCGAACAAAACATACAATTGCAAAAGCAAAGGAGCAAGGACATATTGTCGTTATTTCAACGGGACGTCCATTCCGTGCTAGTTTTGATTACTACAAAGAACTCGGTCTTAATACACCAATCGTAAACTTTAATGGCGCTTACGTACATCATCCTCTTGATTCAAAGTGGGGAACACATCACTCTCCTCTTGAGCTAGCAACAGCCCAAGAAATTGTCCGAGCTTGCTTTGATTTTGGTGTAAAGAATATATATGCTGAAGTAATGGACGATGTGTATGTTCGTGAAATTGATGAAGATAAAAAACATATTTTCGAATTCGGTTCTCCAAAGATTTTTACAGGAGACTTATTAAATATTTTAAACGATCATCCAACCTGCTTATTAATTGACGCACATGACGAGCATTCCAGTGCAATTCGTCAACATTTAACTGATATGCATGCTGAAGTAATCGACCATAGAAAATGGGGCGCACCTTGGCCGATTATTGAAATCGTGAAAAGTGGGTTAAATAAAGCTGTCGGATTACAAAAAATTTCTAGTCATTACAACATTCCACAAGAGCGAATTATCGCTTTCGGTGATGAAGATAACGACTTTGAAATGATTGAATTTGCTGGTCACGGCATCGCAATGGGTAATGCAATTCCTGAATTAAAATCACTCGCAAATCATACTACATTAACGAATGAAGAAGATGGTATTGCGCTATATTTAGAAGAGGTTCTTGGGTTGTAATCTAAAAATTACCTGCTTATAGTTTTTCGCCAAACGCTCATACTATTATTAGACGCAAAAGTCAGCGCGTCGATTGTTTTCAGCTAAATAAAGGGGGTTTTTCGAATGGGTAAAAAGAACAAATCAAAACGTTTTATCCAACAAGGAGCCGATGCTGTTATGAAGCATGATGCAAGATTCCCGTACCGTGGTACATTAGCTGAGGCAGAAAAAGCGAGAAGTAACTCTTCTTTTGGAGGGGTTTAAATGGGGAACTTACTATTCCAACAAGCTAGAGATGCCGTTGCAAATGCCGTCACTTGTTCAAGCGGTACTGAGCAACAAGATCTCGTATATAGAGCAAAAAACGCTTTGCACTCTGCTTATGCAAACTCTTCAACAGCTGAAAAAGTTCAGCTACGTGAAATGCAGGAGCAGTTGCAAAATATTACGAATTTACATTAAAAAAGAGGACCAGCTTTGGTCCTCTTTAATCTTTTCGAAACAAGCCAAACACCCCAACCGTCTGTAATACGTTTGTAAATGCACCTGGGTCCACTTGCCTAATAACCCTTTCTAATTCATATAACTCATAACGCGTAATAACAATCATTAACATTTCCTTATTTTCATTTGTATAAGCGCCTGTTGCTGGTATAGTTGTAATCCCCCTCACTAAGCGAGAATGAATCGCCTTTCGTACATCTGCCCCATTCTTCGTAACGATTAGTGCTGTAATCTTCACATGACGCGTATGAATCGCATCGATAATTCGTGTTGACACATACAAAGTCACCAAAGTATATAATGCTTTTTCCCATCCATACACATAGCCAGCGGCGATAATAATCAGTGCATTAAAGAAGAAAAAATACGTACCGATAGGCTTGTCTTTAATCTTTGATAAAATCATGGCGATAATATCTAAACCACCTGTAGAAGCCCCCCACTTTAAAGCAATTCCTACTCCAATCGCCGAAATAATCCCGCCAAAAATCGCATTCAATATGATGTCGTTCGAGACTGCCCTAACCGGGATAATTTCTAGAAACAAAGTCATAAATATAACGCAAAGAAAACTAAAGAAAGTAAAGGCCTTTCCAACCTTTTTCCATGCTAAAATAACGACGGGAATATTAAACAAACTAAACAATACCCCCGTTGATATGTGAATAGATAAAAAGTCCCCTAATATTTGTGATAACAATTGAGACAATCCAGCAAAGCCACTCGCGTACACTTTCGCTGGCGTTAAAAATAAATTCATTCCAATCGCGTTTAACAAACCTGCGACAATTACAACGATTAACTTCTTTATAAGTTCGGTATAATTCAACTTCAAATCCATTTCTAATCCACCTTTATTATTCATGAATGCACTGCTATACATAGTCTTTACGAAAAAGGAAATGATAAACGTACAACGGTTAGAAATGGAGTTGATACATATGCCACATACGAGTGATAACGACAAAAAAGCACGCGATAATAATGCAAAGCGTACACAAAAAAATGAGCAAGAACAAAAAAATATTCAGCAAGGTAAGCGTGCCTATTCTAAAAAGACTGATCACCTTTGATCCCATCGTACATCAACAATATTGTTGATGTACTTTTTTTACATTTTACAGGGAAAAAACATTAAAAATTCACTTCATGTTCACTTCTATATTCTACAATAGCGATAACATATTCGGATGAGGTGTTGGCATGAGAGGGAAACACATTTTCATTATTACTGCACTAATAAGTATATTAATGCTAGCTGCTTGTGGACAAAAAAACAGCTCAGCTACAGTCGCTACAGCAACAGACTCAACCATTAAGAAGAGCGACTTCGAAAAGCAGTTGAAAGATCGTTACGGAAAAGACATGCTATACGAAATGATGGCACAAGACGTTATCACGAAAAAATATAAAGTATCTGACGATGATGTAGATAAAGAAGTACAAAAAGCGAAAAATCAATACGGAGATCAATTCACAGCAGTACTCGAAAACAATCGTTTAAAAGATGAAGCTGATTTCAAAAATCAAATTAAGTTCAAACTTGCTATGAATGAAGCAATTAAGAAAAGTGTTACAGAAAAAGACGTGAAAGACCACTATAAACCAGAAATTAAAGCGAGTCATATTTTAGTAAGTGACGAAAATGAAGCGAAAGAAATAAAGAAAAAATTAGATGCTGGCGTTTCATTTGAAGAATTAGCAAAACAAGAATCACAAGATCTACTATCAAAAGAAAAAGGCGGAGACCTCGGATACTTCAGTTCAGGCAGAATGGCGCCTGAATTTGAAACAGCTGCCTATAAACTAAAAGTCGGACAAATTAGCAATCCCGTTAAATCACCAAACGGTTATCATATTATTAAATTAACTGATAAAAAAGATTTAAAGCCTTATGATGAAGTGAAAGACTCTATTCGTAAAAACTTAGAAGCAGAACGTATTGCCGATCCTACATTCAGTCATAAGTTAATACAAAAGGAATTAAAAAAAGCAAATATTAAAATAAATGATAGTGACTTGGAAGATACGTTTACTCTTGCGCATGAGCAAGGGAATTAAAAAAGCACCGCCTTATTTTTACAGCAAAATAAGGCGGTGCTTTTTATTTAATTTACTTCTTAAAATACGTCCAACCTTCTTCTTGGTAAATCTTTTCTTCTTTCATCAACTTACCAAGCGCACGCTTAAACGCAGCTTTACTCATGTTGAAACGTTCTTTAATATCTTCTGGGTGGCTCTTATCCCAAAACGGCATTGCTCCGCCTCGTTCTTCCATATATGCATAAATTACAGTAGCATCATCTTCCATTCCTTCTTCTTTACGAGGAAGAAGTGAAATGTTAATTGTACCGTCATCTTTCACGTCAATAATACGGCCCGTTACACGTTCACCGATGCGGACTTGTTCTTTTCTTTCAGTATGGTGTAAGAAAGCACGGAAATGCTCATCAGTTAGTATGAATGAACCAACTTGAAGTGAACGATACACACGTCCATTTACGTTTTTATTACGCATAGATGGCGTCGCATCTACGATAATTTCTTGCATATCACTGTCTCTTGCCGGAAGAGCGATAAGGCGATCACGATTCGTTAATTTTAACGTACAATATAATTCGTCTCCAACCTCTGGCCATACTGGCATATAAATCGGGAACTCATCAGCTGGGATTAGTATATCTTTTGATACACCAATATTAACAAACACACCTAAACTAGGAATAACTTCTACAACCTTTACCCAGTTCCAATCAAAAGTTGTAATAAGCGGCTCCTTCATTGTTGCTGAAATACGATTTTGGTGATCAAGGTATAAGAATACATCAATCGTATCGCCTTCTGCAATTTCTCCAACTAATTCGTTTTTATGTAAGAAGATTTCTTCTTCTTCATTCCCAACCATATAGCCGATTTCCGTTTCGCGTAAAACAGTTACCTGTTCAATCGATCCTAATTGTAAATACATATTTTTTAATTCCCTTCTATATATATAAAATTAACTTTTTTATATTTTTTATCATTCCAAACAAAAGTTAATTATAACACGATTTTTCCTTTATTTGTCCAACTGCCCAAAATTCACTATAATAAAATGAGGTTACATAAATATAAGTATGAAAACACTTAAGTCTAGGCTCGTTTTCAGCTATACTTTAGTATGTACAGTACATAAAAAGATTAGAAATTTATTTGGAGGTGCTAACTATGGCAAAAGATAGTTCTTTTGACATCGTTTCGAAAGTAGAATTACCTGAAGTAACAAACGCAATTAACATCGCATTAAAAGAAATCCAAAACCGATATGACTTTAAAGGAAGTAAAAGTGATATTAAATTAGAAAAAGAAGTACTTGTTTTAACTTCTGATGATGAGTTCAAATTAGACCAAGTAAAAGACGTTCTAATTTCTAAACTTGTAAAACGTAACGTTCCAATTAAAAACTTGGACTACGGAAAAGTTGAAGCTGCGACTGGTAACACTGTTCGCCAACGCGCAACACTTCAACAAGGTATCGATAAAGATAACGCGAAAAAAATTAACAACATCATTAAAGAAATGAAATTAAAAGTAAAAACACAAGTACAAGATGACCAAGTACGTGTTACAGCGAAAAGCCGTGATGACTTACAAGCAGTTATCGCAGCAGTTCGCAGTGCTGACTTACCGATTGACGTACAATTTATTAACTACCGCTAAAAAGAAAAACATCCTCTGTGTAGAGGGTGTTTTTCTTTTTAGCGTGTAGAGAAAATATTACAAAGTCTAAGATTACGAGCAATCGGATAGTTAGAATAAGTATTTAATTATTATGCATAAATGAAGAAGGTCCTTTTAATAATCGGCGCAAAACCTCCCTCCCTACTCAAATGTAACAAATTATGAGTATAAGAATATTTTCCACCCTTTCATGTAATGTAAAATTAGTAAGGAATTTATTTTATGAAAAAATGTTAATTAAACAAGAGTTAGAAGTGGTTATTTGAAGAAATTAATACTATGTTTTTTATTAACTACATTCTGTCTATATATTGCAGGGTGTTCTAATAATATAACTGTACCCGAGGATACACCTAAAACTTCAACACCTGCGAAGTGTAAATACATCAACAAAGCTTGGTATAAGAAACCTATAAAATGTAATAATTGATGATATAAGTTATAAAAAAAGACACCGTAAGGTGCCTTTTTTATAGAAATTAATAAGATATTCATCAGAAATTATGAATCATTTTTTATTTTGTTTTTCAAAATATTTTTCTTTAACCATTTTTATTAGATTTTCTTTTTCTGTTAGTTCAAAGATAAATAATGCTTTTTTCATGTTGTCAGCCACATCTTCTTCATTATATTGTTCTAGCTTTAGCAAGTTCCAAGCTTTTCCATAATATAATTCACCTAATAAATATAAAGTATTTAGATTAATAGCTAATTTAATCCCCATATCATTGTATTTTATTGCCTCTTCATGTTGATTTGCAAGACCTAAAATTTTCGCCAAATTAAAAATGATTTTTAATTTAATCTCTTTATCTCTAGGAAAATCTAACTTATTAAAATTAGTTAAACACCTTCTTAATATAGTAATACTCTTTTCATACTCTTTATTTGCCCAATGAAATATAGCCATCGACTGCATAATATCTATTTCTCTTTCTGATAAAAAATCAACATTCGTTACAGTTAGTTTTAGTGCACTATTTAAAAGATTTAAAGCAGTTTTTATTGATTTATTTACATGAAATATAGCAATGGCTTCATGCCATATTAGAAATTGTTTATCTTCTTTTAACTGGAAATTATTTTCGTTTTTCTCTTGTTTCACTATTTCGTAAAGTTCATTATATTGTTTTTGTTTTGTACAATCTCTCATTACATATTTTACATTTTCTACATATTTTAGTTTTTTATTTTGCGTTAGTGCAAAAATATTATTTGGATCAATACCAAGTCTTTCAGATAATTGATATAACAATATGCTAGATGGATAAATCATACCTTTTTCTATTTTGCTAATTTGACTTTGCGAACATATTCCATGACACAATTCAGATTGTGATATATTCTTTTTCATTCTAAGTTCTTTAATGGTAATACCCAAATCGTAAAATTCCATTTTTCCTCCTCAAATATAGCCCTCAATGAGTAACAGAATATTTTTTACCCTTTAATGTAATGTAAAATTAGTATAGTTGCAATTATTGTTTCTTCTATCGGTCTTTTCACTTCTTTGCTCAGCTGCATTTTGAGGCAAGAGTCTTACTTCACAGAAAAACAGGCTAGGGAGAAAGTCTTCTCCTTAGCCTGTCCCACCGAGATTTCGCATTTATTAAGAGCAACACCATATCGCTTTATCAAATGATTTTTTAGGTATGTATACTTTATCATTTTCGATTTTGTATTTTATATCGTTTCTCTTCAGAACTGCCGTATCAACAGAATGAACACTATCGCCCCACCGAACAAATTCCCCATCATCACGCTTTTCCCAAAAATAAAAACTTACGAATATGATAAAAACACATAAGCATAGAGCGAACCACTTCTTTTTCCGCAAATACCTCACCACCTTAAATTGAAGAACTACTAAAAAAAACGCTACTCATTTCCGTCTCTTTTTAACCGCAATTAAAAAAGCAATAAACAATACGTTCACACCGACGATTAAAGAGATAAATAGCCAATTCACACCTGTTTCCCCGTTAACTTTATATACATTTGATTCCTCACGCTTTAAAACAAGATAAAACTTTCCGTTTTCTTCTCTTATAATTTCATCTTCTAACAATCCTCGTAACTCTTGTTTTTCGCCAATTGCACTTACAGGTAAAGCAACTTTTTGTGTTTCTTTCGTATTATTAATCGCTACTAATGTTACTTCATCTTTATACTTTCGTTTCAGTACACTCATTCCATCTTTATCGTATAAAAGCTCAAACGTTCCATGGCGTAAAGATGGTCTCGCTTGTCTAAGCTCACCGAGTTTCGTTATGTGCTGCACAAATTTTTCATCTGATTTGAAATCCATTAATCGTCTATTATCCGGGGTATCCCCTCCATCTAATGCAATTTCAGTCCCGTAATAAAAATTCGGAATACCTGGTGATGTTAATAAATATGTAAGGGCTAGTTTCAAACGAGATGGTGGATAATTCATATTCTCTTTTGCAATACGGGCAAACCTTTTTGTATCTTGATTATCTAAAAATGTAACGAATTCCCCTTCTTTTTTACTCACATCATATAAAGATTTCACCGATACATCCGCTTTGGAAAACGATTCTACTATTTTTTCATTGTATTCACTATCTTCTTTTGTCATAATACGAAAATCTTTCTTTATCACTTGCATATCTTTTTGCACGTCATCCCAGAAAGAACGCGACTTTTTTTCACTATGTATCACATAACTTCCATCTAAATCGACTTCTTTGATCCACCATTTCATCGCGTCGATAACTTGTTGTTCGTTTTCTCCAAGCGGAAATTGTAATATAACTTTCATCCCTTTTGCATGCGCTTCTTGTACAAGTTCTTTCACATCATTTTCTGTTCCGAAATGTTCATTTACCTTTTGAAAATTTTGCACATCTAACCCATCGTACTTTCCACTTTCAAAAAACGGTGAAAGCATAACAGTGGTAAAACCCATTTCTTTTATATAATCCAGTCTTTTTATAATCCCTCTTATATCTCCACCCTGATATCCTTCTAAATTTCCAACTTCTAACTGTTTGTCATTTTTCGGTTCTCCATTATTGAAGCGATCAATCATAATGGAATATACGACTTCGTCTCGCCACTCTCTTTTTTCATCTGCAAACGTATGTATTGGCACAAACAAAACGACAGCTAAACAAAAACAAATAAATAGTTTCCTAGTCCGTATTTTCCTCACACGCATCCCCCATGTTTTTTAATTGTAAGAATATTATACCAATTTTTAGAGCGAATCACATACATTGATTTCATTCCCCTTAAAATACTTCATGTTAGATTTTCTAACATGAAGTATAAAGTTTTCTGAATTTTTAGTTGATTTTTCATTCCATTTCGAATATGATATGAAACATAACAAATCGATGTTATTTTTTCTAACATCACAGGAGGAGAGAGAATGAATACAGGAGATACGGTTTTTATGTTTGTAACGACAGTAATGGTCATGTTAATGACACCAGGATTGGCACTTTTTTATGGGGGCATGGTTCGCAGTAAAAACGTACTCAGTACGACAATGCATAGTTATAGTGCAATGGCTATCGTTTCGATTCAGTGGATTGTGATCGGCTATTCTTTATCATTCGGACCAGATTGGCACGGACTTATCGGTACACTCGATTGGTTCGGTTTAAACGGAGTTACCTACGCACCAAATCCAGACTACTCATCTACTATTCCTCACAATTTATTTATGATGTTCCAACTCATGTTCGCCATTTTAACTCCCGCTTTAATTTCAGGTGCATTCGCCGAAAGAATGCGATTTTCTGCTTTCCTTATTTTCATCCTTCTATGGACAACAATCGTTTACAATCCTGTCGCTCATTGGGTATGGGGCGTTGGCGGATGGCTAAGAGAACTCGGCGCATTAGACTTCGCTGGTGGTAACGTCGTTCATATTTCATCTGGCGTGGCTGGCCTTGTATTAGCTATTTTCCTCGGAAAACGAAAAAACATAAACGGTACTTCTCCTCACCATTTACCATTTACAATGTTAGGCGCAGGCTTACTATGGTTCGGCTGGTTCGGTTTTAACGTCGGAAGTGCATTATCTTTAAACGACGTAGCTTTAACCGCATTTATTAATACAAATATAGCAGCAGCTGCATCCGCATTAACTTGGATGCTTTCAGAATGGTTCTTCCAATCAAAACCGACTGCGATGGGAGCTGCTTGTGGTGTAGTTTCCGGTCTAGTCGCTATTACACCAGCTTGCGGGTTCGTTACACCTTTCTCCGCTCTTCTTATCGGAGCAATTGGCGGTGTATTATGCTTCGGAGCAGTCTTTTTCTTAAAAACAAAATTCGGATACGACGATACACTCGATGCATTCGGGTGCCACGGTATCGGCGGAACTTGGGGCGGTATTGCAACAGGACTATTTGCAACTACTACTGTAAATGCTGATGGCGCTAACGGATTATTTTACGGAAACGCTGCTTTACTGTTTAAACAACTGGTAGCAATCGGCGCAACATATGCATTCACGATCATCATGACGTACGCCATTATTAAAGCGATTAACTTCTTCCTCCCTGTTCGGGTAGATGAACACGAAGAACATATGGGACTTGATATTTCGATGCACGGGGAGAAAGCTTATGAGTATACTGAGCGGGTGAACTAAAAAAGAGATGCAATCTATTAGTAGTAGATTGCATCTCTTTTTATTGTACTTGTCGGCGCAGTATACCCCACCTAGTATTCCGGTGAATATATCAGCGATTCTTCGGATATATCGACGATTTTTTAAATATATCAGCGATTATTTCAATATATCGACGTTTCGACACGATATATCCATTTACCAACAAATTCCGACATGACGAAACTGAAAAATCCCCCGGCGTAACTTTACATACAAAAAAGACGACCGTTTAACAGGCGTCTTTTCCTACTTATTTCGGAGCATTTCCCACATATTGCGTAATATCAACATTTAAAGCTTGCGCTAAACGCATTCCGTAATCGTGATCTGCACGGAAGAAGTTACAAATAGCTAGTAATTTCGTGCGCTCATTTACGTCTTTTAAGTCATTTGTTAAGTTTGCAATTAAGTTGTCTTGCTCTTCTTTAGAGAATGAACGGTAACGCTCACCTGCTTGTTTGAAATCATTTGGTTTGTCAATTTTTTCACGAGATACATAGCCTTCTACTTTCATAGTTGAATCGCGGTAAGTTGGGTCTTCAACTGGATTTTCAGCATGACGGCTCGGTTCGTAGTTAATTGTAGATGGGTTTTGATTGATTTGCATCGCACCATCACGTTGTTGGTTGTGAACAGCTGCGTACGGGCAGTTTACAGGAATTTGTAAGTAGTTTGCACCAAGACGGTAACGCTGTGTATCTGGATAAGAGAATAAACGACCTTGTAATAATTTATCTTCAGATGGTTCAATACCATTTACAGTTGCACTTGGAGAGAACGCCACTTGCTCTACTTCCGCAAAGAAATTTTTCGGATTACGATTTAACGTCATCGTCCCCACTTCAATTAATGGGAAACGGTCTTCTGGCCATACTTTCGTCGGATCTAATGGATCGAAATCTAAAGAATCCGTTTCATCTAGTTGCATCACTTGTACGTGTAAATCCCACTTCGGATAATTTCCTTTTTCGATTGCATCAAACAAGTCACGAGTTGCATGGTTGAAGTCTTTTCCTTGTACTTCTTGCACCTCTTTTGCACTTAAGTTACGTACACTTTGCTGTGGTTTCCAGTGATATTTAATGTAGACGATTTTACCTTCTGCATTAATCCATTTAAATGAGTGAACACCGAAACCTTCCATTTCACGATAGCTTGCTGGTGTACCGTAATCAGAAAATACCCACGTCATCATATGTGTAGATTCCGGGCTTAACGTCATGAAATCCCAGTAACGATCTGGCGTTTGAATGTTTGTATCAGGTGCTGGTTTTAAAGAATGCACCATATCAGGAAATTTAATTGCATCACGAATGAAGAAGACCGGTAAATGGTTACCTACGATATCGTAATTTCCTTCTTCTGTATAAAATTTAACAGCGAACCCACGTGGGTCACGAGCTGTTTCCGGAGAACCTTGACCATGAATAACCGTTGAGAAACGAACAAATACAGGCGTTTCAGTTCCTTCATTTTGTAAAAATGCTGCCTTCGTATATTGCTTCATGCTGTTTTTCGTTACGAATACACCATGAGCACCTGCACCACGTGCATGCACAACACGCTCTGGAATACGTTCACGATCAAAGTGAGCTAGTTTTTCTACTAAATGATAGTCTTCTAATAATACCGGTCCACGGCGACCAGCTGTACGAGAATTTTGGTTATCTCCAACCGGAGCACCTTGGTTTGTTGTTAAGCGATTATTTGGATTCATCTAGGGGATCCTCCTCTTTCTCTTTTAGTAATCATTATTTATTTAAAATTATTATAAACTAATTATTATTTAAAACTAGATTCTTGTCAACTATTTCCTTCATTTTTTTGGAAACAATTTCAGCTAAGCAATCAATAAATACAGATTGTGAATTTGGCATATTCGGTCTAAAATATGCCACGTTTAATTCATCAGTTACAACTTTACATTCGTAATCATTGTCATATAAAACTTCTAAACGCTCTGCCACAAACCCAACCGGACAGTATACGAAAGATTCATAGCCATGCTTTTCAAATAAATCTCTCGTTAAATCTTGCACATCCGGACCAATCCATGGGTCAGGCGTATTTCCAGCACTTTGCCAACCCGTTGTATAGTTTGGAATATCGGCAGCCTCCGCAATTAAATCCGCTGTATGTTGCAATTGCTCCACATAAGGGTCTCCTGCTGCAATAATTTTCTCTGGTAAACTATGTGCTGAAAAAATCACGACAGCTTTCTCTTTATCTTCAATCTTTGTAAATGTTTCTTTTAGTTGCTCTGTCCAATACGAAATAAATTTCGGTTCATCGTACCATTGTTCAATCGGTTCAATAACAGGACCACCAATTTCTTCCGAAAGACGAATAGCACGGTCATTATATGCTTTAATGCTAAATGTAGAATAATGCGGTGCTAATACGATACTAATCGCCTGCTCAATTCCATCTTTCTTCATCTCTTCTACTGCATCCTCTATAAATGGAGCTATATGTTTTAATCCTAAGTAACAAGTAAATTCATACTCTTTAAATATTTTATTCATTGAATCTGTTAATTTATGCGCTTGCTCTTTCGTAATTTTTGCAAGTGGTGAAATTCCGCCAATCGCTTTATAGCGTCTGATTAAGTCTTGGAGTGCTTCTTCTGAAGGTTTATGCCCGTGGCGAATATGTGTATAGTATGCTTCTACATCATCTAATGATTCTGGCGTTCCATACGCCATTACGAGTAAACCTATTTTTTTCTTTGTCATCTATATAACACCTCAATTTTATAAATGAGAATCTTTTTCAAGAACATTTGTTTCCAATTATAACAACTAATAATAAGTACGTCAAAATAATTATTCTAAATAAGTATTATTTCTAATATGATTTTGAATTTTATATGATAATTTATTTAATAGAAAAGCGACTTACTTTTATGCAAGTCGCTTTTCTTCTATTCTTTAATATTTACCCCATACTCTTTAAACCAAACATGAATTTGCGCTAAATGAGCTAAAAGCTGCGGACCAGTCATTAATTGACCGAACCAAGGGGATTGAAATGCACTGCCACCTGACTCAATTAATCCACTCAGCTGTTCTTTATCAAATAGTTCATGCAAAATTGAGCCTTTATCTGTTAATAAATCTTGTAGCCATACTGTTACCGCTTTTGTATAATGCGGATTATGGGTTTTCGGATACGGGCTCTTCTTTCTATATAAGATATCATTTGGAAGTAATCCTTCTAACGCCTTACGCAATAGACCTTTTTCGCGGTTTTTATACATTTTCATTTCCCAAGGAATATTCCACGCATATTCGACAAGTCGGTGATCCGCAAATGGAACACGTACTTCTAAGCTTGCCCCCATACTCATACGGTCTTTTCTGTCTAATAATGTTGTCATAAACCATACCATGTTCAAGTAAAATAATTGTCGTCTCTTTGCTTCAATTGGGCTTTCTCCCTCTAAAACAGGAACTTCTTGAATGGATTCTTCATAACGCTGCTGTACATATTGTTGTAAGTTTAATTTATTTCTCCATTCTTTCTTTAGCAGTTGTTCACGTGCTTCTGTAGAGCGCATCCACGGAAATGCACTCGATTGCAAATCATCTTCTCTATAAAACCACGGATAACCACCAAATATTTCGTCTGCACATTCCCCAGATAAACCGACGACAAAATCTTGTTTAATTTCACGGCAAAACCATAATAATGACGAATCGATATCTGCCATACCAGGCAAATCACGAACGAGTACCGCTTCTGTTAAATACTGTGCTAATTGTTCATTTGAAATGACGCAGCGATGATGGATTGTTTGAAACGTCTCAGTCATCAAATGAATAAATGGCGCATCTGAATTCGGCTGAAACGCATTCGCTTTAAAGTATTTTTCATTATCTTCATAATCAACAGAGTATGTGTGTAATTGCCCTTTTCCTGACTTTGCGTATTCTTTCGCAGCAATCGCTGTAATGGCGCTCGAATCTACACCACCTGATAGAAAAGTACATAGTGGTACATCAGAAACGAGCTGCCTTGTAATCGCATCTTGTAATAAAAAGCGTGTTTTCTCTACTGTTTCTTCAAAGGAGTCTTCATGTTTTTTGCTTTCCACATTCCAATATCTCCATATACATAAACCGTTCTTTGAAAATGTCATCGCATGCCCTGGACGTAATTCTTTTATACCAGCATAAATGCCATGACCAGGTGTTCTAGATGGTCCAAGACCGAATATTTCGGATAACCCTTCTAACGTTACTTCCGCTTTCACATCTGGATGCGCTAATATCGCTTTTAACTCTGAACCAAATAGTAATCGCCCACTATCATATTTATAAAATAGCGGTTTTACACCTAGTCGATCTCGCGCAATAAATACTTGTTCTTTCTGTTCATCCCATACAGCAAACGCATATATACCGTTTAAATGATCGACACATTCTTCTTTCCATTCAATATACGACGCTAATAGCACCTCCGTATCAGAATGACCTTTGAACGTATATCCTCTTCTTAATAATTCCTTTCGAATATCTTCTGTATTATACAATTCACCGTTATAGCAAATTGCATAATTCGTTTCATCTTTTAAACAAGTCATCGGTTGTTTACCACCCTCAGGATCAACAACGATTAACCGTTTATGCCCAAATGCGACATTGCCTTTAATCCAAACTTTATTATCATCCGGGCCACGCTTTGCTAACGTCTCAGCCATCTTCGTAACGACGTCCCGTTCTCCTTCTAATGAGCGTTTATAATCCACCCATCCTGTAATCCCGCACATACGAATCATCCTTCCATCTTATTTCTTTTCCTAAACAAGCAGTAATCCACACCTTAGAGGTGCGGATCAAAAAAATGACAAACTTGACGATAATCTACTATCCACATACGGAATAGCTTTTTCACTCAGTAAAACGTGTTTTATTGTATGCCCACCTATGTCTAGATGTGTCTAGTTATAAAGAATGCACGAACTGTCTATAACAGAAATAACTACTTTTTATAAAGGAGAAATCGTGTATGATACAACGTAACCATATTTTATATAACCAGCCTCGCGCTCATACAGTCGGTAATGTAGAATATATAAACAATGAATGGGTATTCTTTGATGATGAAAATGATGAAGCATTTTTATTAGAAGATATTGCCGAAGATGGCTTTGAGATTTTATATAACAACAACTGGCTACCAGCTCGTTTCTATGAACAAGATGTATTACAAATCGCCAACGAACAGCACCATTTGCAAAATGGGGAAATGATACGAATTCGAAAAAAATTACTTCTTAGCTATACGGAATGGCTCGAGGAATTACCTGACTCTGTCTTTACATTATTAACCGAATCATTGCAATCCCTTCATTACTCTTTATATGATTGCATGTATTGTCATAATTATTTGTCTTTCTTACCAAAAGAGGAAGCTTGCGAAGGAGTAAATATTCTTTTATTCGATAACGAAGAAATGATTTGTACACTGCAGCATCATTTTGTTCGTCACGCTACGTCAAATAAAAATATGTTTCGTTTTACGAAAGTAAACGGAGAAGAGCTGCATATCGATGCGACATAAAAATAAAAACCACCTTATCTCCCAAACATTTGAGATTATAAGGTGGTTTTATTTTTATTTGAATACGTACCAGCCAAGTGGTAATTTTAGTCCTAAGTATAATACTGCTACTAGCGCAACAATAAATAAGCCCCAAACCGCCCCTGTTGGTTTGTTTTTGCTCATTTTTACAAGAACCATTTCCATTCCACCGATAACTAAAATACCGGCTAACATTTTCATGCCGTACCACATGTGCATGCTACCTGTTGCTGTCTTCACAATACTCATGTACAACATGAATCCTGTCACAATAATGATAATGTACATAAGACGAAGCCCCATATGTACACCTTTACCTTTTCTTCCTGCTGAATAAAGTGAATACGCAACGAAGAATAAAATTAAACCTAACGCCCATGCTGTAATATGCATATGTACCATCGTATCCCCTACCTCCTCTTTTCACACTTTTTTACTCTATATGATAACATGTTCATTTATTTTCAGGAAATGTTTCGCTTTTTTACATTTAAATGATATAATATTTAGAGTATTTACAAACTTCTTGTAATAACAAAAGGGGGAACAATCATGATTCAAACTAAGGATATTATCGAACTTACAGACACATACGGAGCAAATAACTATCACCCACTTCCGATCGTTATCTCTAAAGCAGAAGGCGTTTGGGTAGAAGATCCTGAAGGAAATCGCTATATGGACTTATTAAGTGCATATTCTGCAGTAAACCAAGGTCATCGTCACCCAAAAATTATTAACGCTTTAATTGACCAAGCTAATCGTGTTACGTTAACTTCTCGTGCTTTCCATAGCGATCAATTAGGTCCTTGGTACGAAAAAGTTGCGAAACTAACTAATAAAGAAATGGTACTTCCAATGAATACAGGTGCAGAAGCTGTTGAAACTGCAATTAAAACAGCTCGCCGCTGGGCTTATGATGTGAAGAAAGTAGAAGCAAACCGTGCTGAAATTATCGTTTGTGAAGATAACTTCCACGGCCGTACAATGGGTGCTGTTTCTATGTCTTCAAACGAAGAGTACAAGCGTGGATTCGGTCCAATGCTTCCTGGCATTATCGTAATTCCTTACGGTGATTTAGAAGCGTTAAAAGCTGCTATTACACCAAACACAGCTGCATTCATTTTAGAGCCTATCCAAGGTGAGGCAGGAATTAACATCCCACCAGCTGGTTTCTTAAAAGAAGCTCTTGCAGTATGCAAAAAAGAAAACGTTTTATTCGTAGCAGATGAAATCCAAACTGGCTTAGGCCGTACTGGTAAAGTATTTGCTTGTGACTGGGACGGTGTAACTCCTGACATGTACATACTTGGTAAAGCACTTGGCGGCGGCGTATTCCCAATCTCTTGTGTAGCAGCAAACCGCGACATTTTAGGCGTATTCGAGCCAGGTTCTCACGGTTCTACATTCGGTGGTAATCCACTTGCATGTGCTGTTTCTATCGCAGCTCTTGAAGTTTTAGAAGAAGAAAAATTAACAGAGCGTTCTCTTCAATTAGGTGAAAAATTAGTTGGGCAATTAAAAGAAATTGATAACCCAATGATTACTGACATTCGTGGTAAAGGCTTATTCATCGGTATCGAATTAAACGAGCCAGCTCGTCCTTACTGTGAACAATTAAAAGCAGCTGGGCTATTATGTAAAGAAACACACGAAAATGTAATTCGTATCGCACCACCTCTAGTAATCTCTGAAGAAGATTTAGAGTGGGCGTTCCAAAAAATTAAAGCGGTATTATCGTAATAATAGAGAGGTTGTCCTACATGTTGGGACAACCTCTTTCTTTTTATATTGATTTATACTAAAATAAAAATTGTAATTTTCTGTATTTTATTTTATTTTAGAAAGCAGGTGCGATATGTTATTAAGGTATGGTAAACATATTAACTATTTAGCTACATCTTTTATTTTAGTTACATTCTTTGGCTTCCTCCTTTCCGTAACATTGCTTAGTCACTACTCAACTTCTACTACATTCACACTACTGAAAGCATCATTTTGGACTGCTGTTACCCTTACTATCATTGGTTTTGGACGAGAAAAAAGCGCACTTACGGTTATACTATTTGGTATTTGTACACTTGCATTCGTCGGTCTTTACACTTTTTCGGTTATCGATTACCTCTATCACCCAAGACCATAGAAAAGAGCTATCTTTTCACAAGATAGCTCTTTTTTCATTTCACTACATTTCGCAAAGTACCAATTCCTTCTACTGTAATGACCACTTCATCACCAGCATGCAAAAACTTCGGTGGTGTGAAACCTTTTCCAACACCAGCCGGCGTTCCTGTTGCGATAATATCGCCTGGCTCTAACGTCATTCCTTTACTTATCGTTGAAATGATTTCTTCTATTGAAAAAATCATTTTATTTGTATTTGAAGTTTGTCTTACTTCCCCATTTACTACCGTTTCAAGGTTTAACGCATTTGGCGTTTCAACCATTGATTTATGAATTAGATACGGTCCCATCGGACAAAATGTATCGAAACTTTTTCCAAGAAAAAATTGTTTATGCTTCCTTTGAATGTCGCGAGCAGTTATATCATTTATAATGGTATAACCAAAAACATGCTCAAGCGCTTTTTCTTTTTTTATTTGTTTCCCTCGCTTACCAATGATGATAGCTAGTTCTCCTTCATAGTCTAGTTCATTCGTTGCGTGGGGATGACTATTAATTTTTTCATTCATTCCAATAACTGTCGTTGGCGCTTTCGTAAAGATCATTATATTTTCCGGAATTGACTCTACTCCGCCCATTTCTATCGCATGCTCACGATAGTTCTTTCCAACGCAAAGAATATTCTTCCTTGGCCTTGGAATTGGTGCTAATATTTTCACCTCAGTTAACGGATAATACGCCGCCCCTTCATTTTCCTTTGCCCAATTTACAATGTCACATATTTTTTCAAAGCATTCGGTTCCTCTTTCAATACACTCTAACATTGTAATCGGAATCGTAACCTTTTCCCCTTTTTGTCTTTGCGCTTCTCTTACATGCAATACCTTTTCTTCCTCTTCATCCACAATACCTACAAATACCTTTTCATCTTTTTTCGCCGTTACCAAACGCAATATTTCCACTCTCCATCCTAAAACTCATGACCTTTAATTGTATTCGCATCCGTAAGAAAAAAACCTTCTCATGCACGCTAATTTTTACAATATTCTTCTCATATTCTATTCGTTACTCCTTTATATTTGGCATAAAATGTAGAAATTTTACTTTTTTTAGCGAAGGTGTTTCTTTTTTATTGGTTTTTTGTATAATATGTACTACATATATACTAAAAATTTCATTTAGAGATGGAGCCGATTTCAATGTTTGAGCAAGCGATTGAAAAAAAACGTGAAAAAATGATTTATTTTGCTGAACGCTACGGAATGACTTCTCAAAAAACAGTGGATTGTAGCCAAGAACTGGACAGGCTCTTAAATGTAATTTGGCATGTACATACGGATTTTCACCCTAATCAAACACTCAATACACACACGCAATAACGTGTGTGTTTCTTTTATAAAAAAAACACATTTTATTGAAAACGCCCATACAATAGTAGAAAAGAAAATTTTAAAAACGAAAGGTGTTTTGTATGCCAGCTATGGTCGGACATATTCGTATCGTCAATATTGGATCAAGTGGTATTTTTCATATTGGAGATGTATTTGCGATTAGGCCTATTAGTTATTCACGCGCTTTTGCTGGGGCCGGCTCTTTTAATGTTGGAGATAACGTTTCTGTCTACAATTATCAAAGCGCAACGACTGTCAATGATTCAGATGTAATTGATCAAGCGATAATTGGTTCAACTTAGAGGAGGCGATTTCATTGAATTTTTATGTAAACCAAAGCATCATCATTAATAGCATTAAAATTGATAGCATTACAACCTCTTCTGTATTCCAAATTGGTACTGCAGGAAGTATTAAAGCTCTATCTAAATTCTCAAATAGTGGTGGATTTACAGAGCCCCTTCGCCCATTGCAGGCGAAAGGACAAATTATTTCTATCAAACCATCAACTAGTTCTTCTTAAGACATCCTCGTCATAAATATATAGCAGGAATATTTTTACCCTCCCTACTGAAAAGGAGGTTTCATAAAATGAATCAAGATATATATACTTACTTACACCAACTTCAACAAGCTCTTCAAGCACAACAAGCAACCATCCTTAACCTAGAAGATCAAGTTCGCCAACTCCAGGAAGAGCTTAACGAATTAAAAAATCGCCCCTCCTCTTCTGTAGGAAAAGTGGAATACAAATTCGATCAATTAAAAGTAGAAAATTTAAATGGTACTTTAAATATCGGTTTAAATCCGTTTTCAGCAAAAGGACAGCAAATTGAAGATTTCCAAGTGGATACAGAAACATTAAAAGTAAATCCTGAAACAGATACAAACCCAGATTTTTACCAAGGTATCCTCCAAGAAATGCATCGTTACTTAGATGAAGAAGCATATAATCGAATTCTCCATTTTGAACAAGAAGAGAGAACGCCGCTCGATGAAATGTATCGACAAATGATGGTTGATGACATAAAAAAACAGATGGAGCATAGACTTCCTTATTATTTATCACAAACGCAATCCTATGAAGGGATTTCAACAGATCCAGATTATTTACGAGATATCATTATTCAAGCAATGAAACATGATATCGACAAAGCTTTCCTCTCTTTTATTCAACACATACCGGGCAATTTCCGAAAGGAGTAAGTATGTATGAATCTTAACGTTGTAAATCGCGAATTAAAAGTCGGCCAGATTAAAATGAACGGTGTATCGTCGTCCGCACTCTTTTTAATTGGGGATGCAAATTTCCTCATACTATCTTCTATTCTTGATACACCATTTGAAACTGTTACAGAGGGTCCATTTGTACCATTAGTCACAGATGTCCCTCCTACTCCAGGTTAAGGAGACTGAGAAACTATGTTACATCATGTGTCTGTTGTCCAAAATGTTTCTATTATTTCTTTAGGGATTAGTGCCGTATTTCAAGTTGGAGATGCCAATCAAATGGAATTAAAAAGTAGAGCTCTTGCCGTCCATAGGGAAATTCCTTGTTATATAAAAGACGAAGGCCGCTTAGACGCATTTGAAATCTTTACAGATGAACACATCACAATCCCAAAACGAACGACAGATGTAAAATTAAACATTGTAAATGAATGCCCCTTTATTGAAGTAAACAATGTTGAATTGCGAACACTTTTAAATTCTGGTTGCTTTCAAATTGGAAATGTTGATTATGTTTTTAATAACTCTCGTATTATGCAAATCCGCCAATATATTACGGATGAACCTTCCGCACAATAATTCATATAGTAATTAAAAATCTTAGTAAAGTAGGTGGATAGTATGCCTTCTGTTGTTGGAAATCTCGTCGTTCAAAACAGTAATGGTTCGTTCAATTTAGGGGATTTTTATAACGTGTCTCCGAAAGAAAATACGAAAGCTTATAATGGATCCGGAGCTTCCAATGTTGGATTTGTCGTGAACACTTTTAGCGGCGTTAGCGCAACAAATACGTTTGATTCTGATGTGGCCGATCAAGATCAGATCGGAACAGCGTAAAAAAAGTAGGAGATATTCTCCTACTTTTTTCTTTCATCTCATTCAAGATTATCAAAAAACTCCACTGTTTACTGTTTCATTTTATTTAAATGATAATCCGCTCTCCTCCAAAGCCTTTCTAAGCTTTGGCAAAGATGCTGGACCCATACCATGTAGTTTTAAAATCTCTTTTTCACTGTATTTTGAGAGCTCTTCTATAGTGTGAATTCCATGATGTTGTAACGCATTTCGTGCTGGTGATGACAGAAGTGAAAGAAATCCTGTTTTAGGTTTCTTTTCTTTCTCACAATCTGGGCAAGTTGGACAATCGCTACTTTTATAATACTCATGTCCCTGTTCACAAGTTCTTAAAGTTTTTTCCATTGCCATTTTCAAGTCCCTCTATTCCTCAACTTTGACAACATGATTGCCATCAAAGAAATATAAGCATTTCTCTTTCACAGGATGTTGCAAGCTTTTTTCAAGCGCCTTTGCATATAACGAAAGCTGTACTTTATATCGATCTTCTAAAATTGGTTTCGCTTGATCGAATCCGCCTGGGAATTTCCCTTCAATCGTATCCGTTTTGAAGTCGATTAAAGTGATACCATCTTCCTCTTCAATCATGCAGTCGATAACCCCTTGGACAAGAATTGTTTCGTCACTCTTACCTTGCCAATCTTGATACGCCTCTTCTGCTGCAAGCATCATCGTAAATGGTACTTCACGCTCAACACTTTTCGCCGCTAATACCCTTTTACCTAGGTCACTGTCAAAGAATGAAATCACTTTTTCAATTGCTATTTCGTCTGCTTGTTCGAATGTTAATAATTCTTTATTAACCATGCCATTAATTTGCTCCCGAATTACTTCTTCTGTAATCGGCTTCTTCAAATCTACATGTTGCATAACAGCATGGACTGCTGTCCCACGCTCTGCGTACGTCAATCCTTTTTTCTCCATAAAACGAGGACGCGTTTTAATTGGTGCACGCAGTTTTTTAATAAAGGCATTATCGCTACCTTCTTCTGATTGGTAGTTTCTCTTTATTTCTGTAACAGACTGTTTCGCACGGTGAGATGTTGCTTCCTCATATCCGTACTTCCACATTAATCTGTCGTACACTTCTTCTTTCCGTTCACTTTGTAGTGGAACAGCTTTTTTCTCACGAAGTGCTTCTAACAATTCTTGTTTCTCTTCTTGAACCGGTTCCGGTGCAAGTAACGTTTTGCCGTCAACAACTTCTACTTTCCAGCTCGTGTCATATCCATAAATTTCACCCGGAATGCTTCCTTGTCCTAATTCAAGAAGCATTTCACTATCACGATGTCTATATAATGAAGGTGCAATCCAGTCTAAATAACAAGACGCTCCGGCACGTATATGGTCTGGTAATAACCATTCACTATGCTCCCTTGCATCGAGCCATTTTTCCATTTCTTTATTGGCATCTTTAACCGTTCCAATTAAAATTAACTTCTCTTTCGCACGCGTTAACGCTACGTATAACACGCGCATTTCTTCCGCGATTAATTCCATTTTCATTTTACGCTTAATTGCTAGTTGCGATAATGTCGTATATTTAATTCGTTTACGAGGATCGATAAATTGTGAACCGAAACCGAAGTCTTTATGCAGTAAGAAACGTTTCATTAAATCTTGTGTATTAAAACGACGACCTAGTCCCGCTACAAATACGACTGGGAACTCAAGTCCTTTACTTTTATGAATCGTCATAATACGAACGACATCTTCTTGTTCACCTAAAGCTCTCGCCGTTCCCATATCATCACCGCGTTCTAAAATACGCTCAATAAAGCGTAAGAAGCGGAATAATCCTCTAAACGATGTTGCTTCATATTGTCTTGCGCGGTCATATAGTACACGCAGGTTTGCTTGCCTTTGCTTTCCGGCTGGTAAACCGCCAACAAAGTCGTAATAACCTGTCTCACCGTACACTTTCCAAATTAAATCAGAAAGTGACTGTTGACGCGCGAATTCACGCCATCCTTGCAGTAAGTTATAGAACCACTCTAATTTATCATGTAATTCTTGTTCTTCTTCAAGCGGTGCCCCTTTTGAGAATGAGCTCATTACTTCATAAAACGAACCTTTCTTTCCGTGAGCACGCAATGTTGCAAGTTCTTCATCATTTAGTCCAACGATTGGTGAACGAAGTACGGCGGCAAGCGGAATATCTTGCATCGGATTATCGATCACTCGGAATACGTTCATCATAATATTTACTTCTGTCGCTTCAAAGTAACCAGTCGCAAGATCAGCGTATACTGGAATTCCTTGCAGCTTTAATTCTTCCATAATTTGCGGCGCCCATGGCATAGAGCGAAGTAAAATAACGAAGTCGCGGTATTGTACAGGGCGCATATTATCCGTTTTACGATCATACACTTCATAACCTGAATCAACCATCGCTTTAATACGCTGCGCCATAAGGCGAGCTTCAAGTTGTGCTTTTTCTACTTCCGCACCTTCTTCTCCGTCTTGCACTTCTTCTTCTGTTTGCTGAATGCATAGTAGTTCAGCCGCTACATCTTCACCTTCTGGGTAGCTAGCACCTAGCTTCAATTCAGCGTCTGCATCGTAGTCGATTTCTCCGACTTCTTCACCCATAATTTGTTTAAAAATAAAGTTCGTACCCGCTAACACTTCATGACGGCTACGGAAGTTTTTCGCTAAGTCTATCTTCATTCCGCCGCCTAATCCTTCTTGCGTAAAGCGTTTATACTTTCCTAAGAATAGTCCTGGTTCTGCTAGTCGGAAACGATAGATCGACTGCTTCACGTCACCTACCATGAACAAGTTCCCTTCACTCTCAGAATCTTTCGTTACGAATTTAATAATGGATTCCTGCACAAAGTTCGTATCTTGATATTCATCGACTAGTACTTCAGCAAATTTATTACGATATTGAAGTGCTACTGCTGATGGCTTCATTTCACCGTTTTCACTTTGTTCACTTAAAATTTGTAGACAGAAATGCTCTAAATCTGTGAAATCGACCATTCCTTTATCCCGCTTCATCGCTTGGAAACGCTCTGTAAATACTTTTACAAGCTGTACGAGTTTTTCTAATACAGGATGCATATCTTGAAAATCTCGTAAGAAACTTTCAGGTCTGCGGCTAAATAACTCTTCTTGTAATTTCTTCACTTCATCTTTCGCTTTATTACGAAGAGAGTCTACTTGTTTTACAACATCCTCGTTGTAATCACTTTTCTTAATACGCTTTAACGTTTGCCACGATACATTTTTCATCGCTTCATACACACTTGTCCATGATTCACAAGCAGCTGATGATAACGTTCCAAGTAAAACTGCATCAGCTTGCAGTGTTTCAACGCGGGGCGCCGGACCGTCAGGAAGCATTGCGAGTTCAGTCGCTTTACGAATATGTGTCTCTGCTGTTTCAAGCTGGAATTTCACATCTTCTAATAAGTAAGAAGCGTACACTAAATCTTCAATCGTCTTTCCTTCCACGTCGTATGCTTCTACTAATTTATCGAGCCATTTTTCCGGATTTGGATGCGCTCTTGATTCTGTATGAAGCGCTAAAATCATACGCTGTAAGTCATCATCACTACGGTCACTCGTATAACGGTCAACGAGTTCAAAGAAAATACTATTATCTTCGATTCCATACTCTTCTTCTAATATGTCATCTAACACTTCTTCTTTTAATAATTCGTTTTCTGTTTGATTCGCAATGCGGAAACGAGGATCAACATCAAGCATGTAATAATATCCTCTAATTACTTGTAAACAAAATGAATGGATCGTTGAAATAGAAGCTTTATTTAATAAGCTAAGCTGCTTTCTTACGTGCTGCGATCCTGGCTCATCAATTAATACCTTTTCTAACGCTTCCCCAATTCTGTTTTTCATCTCTTGCGCCGCTGCATTCGTAAATGTTACAACGAGCAGGCGGTCGACATCGACTGGATTTTCTTCATTTATAATCTTTTTAATAATACGTTCAACTAATACTGCTGTTTTCCCTGATCCAGCTGCTGCCGCGACTAATATATCACGTCCGTTCGCTACAACCGCTTTCCACTGGTCATCCGTCCACTGACTACCTGCTGGTTTTTTAGGCCAATTTTCAATCATTCTCCGCCAACCTCCTCTCTAATTTTCTCCATCGCTTCGCTATCTTTCATATCTTTTAGCGTACGGAACTGGTTATCTTCGAGTGATTCATCGAACTGACAAACAGATTTGAAGTTACAGAACGTACACGCCGCTTTATTCCCCTTCTTATAAGGAGCAATATCAATAACGCCTTCTGTAATGTCTTTTCCGATATTTTCAAACGTATGGTGTACGTATTTTTGAAGTACGTTAAACTCTTGTTCACTTGCAATACTCGAACGCGCACTAAAACTGCCGTCTTTTTTCAAACCAGCAGAAATAATATCAGAGCTTCCTGTCGAAAGTTTGTTATCCATTAAACGAACAACATCAGCATCTCCTAGTACAAGTCCTTTCATTTTAAATTTCTTTAAAATCTCTTTCTCAATTTCCGCTTCAGATGCGTCACCCTTCATCTCAACGATCGGGTTATGAATATGGAAGTACAGTACACCAGCCGGTGATGCAGTACCTCCCTTTTTCATCCACGTATGTGCATTCGAAGTAACAACATCTAAATACGTTAACATTTGAAGTGCTAATCCGTAATACACTTCCGTTAAGTCTAACGCTTTTGAGCTTGATTTATAATCAATAATACGTAGGAACGTCCCATTTTCATCTTCCGCCTTATCAACACGGTCAATACGACCAACTACTTCCATCTTTACACCATTTGGTAATGAGAATTCCATCGGCGGAAGCGATCCTGTACCGCCCATACCGAATGGCACTTCTAAATCAACTGGTACGAAACCGCTTGACTTCGCATGTTCACGAAGAATGATTGATGTACGGAAAATGATTTGTTGTAGTTTTTGTTTTAAATAGAAATGACGATTTGAACTTAATAAAATTTGTCTTTGTAATAACGGTGCGATCTCTTCTATTACTACAACAGAAAGATGCTCACACTCTTTTATTGATAAATCCGCCCAAGTACGGTTTTCACGTAATAGCCTGTCCGCAATTCTCTTCAGCGCTGCATGGAATAGTTCCCCGATATCGGGTGCATCCAGTTTGAAAATGTCACGCTCTCTTAACGATAAACCGTGCTGCGCGAAATGAGCATATGCGCAACGGTTAAATAGTTCCATACGAGATACGCTTCCTTTTATTTTATCTCCATATAAATCTCTACTTACAACTGTACTTAGCTTTTGTGCACGATTTCGGTAGAATAAACTTGATAATACGCGGCTACTTTTTTGTTTCCATTCATCTGAAGTTACGTAGAAGTTATATACATCCCACCAAAAATCTAAATTCCCTTCAAATCCATATCGCTTCCACGTTTGAAGTTGCTGCATAACATATGACAACGTTACTTCTGGCGTTGCTACGTATGAAATTTGTTCCGAACGTGATAAATCATTTACGTCATTTGTAATAAATGTATCTTTCACATCAGGGAACATTCTTTTTATTTTCTTAATAAAGCTAGACGCAAGTAACGTCTTCCCTTCCTCATCTGCAAGCGGGCATGAAATATATAATTTCTCAGTTGCTCTCGTTACCATTTGGTACATAACGAACTGTTCTTCTAATAAGGTTTGTCTCGTCGTTGGTGCTAATTCGATACCTGCAAAGCTAAGAACATCTCTTTCCTCATCAGAAAGCATCCCTTCATCCATCGGTGCTGCCGGAATAACTCCTTCATTCACGCCAATGACAAATGTTGCTTTCACATTTGATAATCTTGAACGATCAATATTAGCAATTAACACTTGGTCTAATGACGGCGGAATGTTTGCGAATTGAAGCGCCTCAAGACCTGTCGACATAACATCTGTGAACATAGAAAGTGACATTTTCTCTTCGCCAAGCATCTCAACGAACGTATCAAGAAGACTCATTACTTCTTCCCATACTTGCTCATGATCTGTCGCAAATAAGAAATCTCCGCTCTCTTCTGCACGAATACGTAATGCTTCTAGTTTTCTCGGAACGTCTAGCTCTTCTAAAAATAAATAAACAGCTTCGCACATTTGCATCACTGTTCCCGCTCGCTTCAGTCTTTTTTGCATACGAATAACAGGCGTTCTTACAACGTCGCGCAGTCGATTTATTCTCTCTTCCATTTCACGTTCACTGTCTGTAATCATCTCGTCCGTATCGTCAAGAGAACGATAGCGGCGATACATCCACGGATCCTCAGAAGTCCATCTCTTCCCTTGTACACCGTACGCTAAACAGTAGTTTTCAAACTCATCCATCTCTTCGCGCATCGTTTCTTTTCTTACGTCTAATGGATATAAAAGCTCTGTTTTCACGCAGCGGAACACTGCATCATAACGCCAATTTCCGCTAATAATCTCGAGTGCAGAACGAATGCATTCTACTAGCGGATGATGTGACATCGGGCGTTTTTCATCGATGAAATGCGGGATATTATAATCTGTAAATAGCGTTCGCATCACATCGTAATAACTTTCTCCGTTACGAAGAAGGACTGCAATATCTCGGTAACGATAGTCTTCATCCGTCACAAGTCTACGAATTTCACGCGCAACACCTTCTACTTCAGCTCGTAAATTCGCTGCTGTACTAATCGTTACACTTGCTTCTCCGTGAAACTTTTCATTTTGACGTGCTTCGTAATGCGTTTCTAAATGCGCTAATGCTTGCGAATGAAAACGCGGTTGTTCCATAAGTGGAATCGTTTTTTCAATTTCTATCTTCTCTTCACGCGCCACTTGCTTTATTTTTTCATACGTTAACGTCGTTTCATAAAATAAATCTAGTTCATTTACTGGCTGCGCTAACGTTTTTTCATCTATCGTTAACGTGATCGTAACTCTCGCACCGCAAATCATAAGCTGTCTTACAATTTCTAGTTCTTGCGGTGAAAATGAATGAAATCCATCTATATAAATTTCAGCCCCATTTACATATTCAGACTGTGGAAGCTTTTCGACTAGCAATTGTAGGTAGTCTTCTGAATCCAAATATTTTCCGATTAAAGCACGTTCAAAATCATCATATAATAGTTGTAAATCATACACTTTATTCGCTAATAGCTTTTGTTCTGCACTGCTACTATGTGCGTCTAATTGTTGCCACATTTCATATACGTTAGATGGCGTCACATTGTAACGTTTAAACTCCGCAATCATACTACCAAGATGTTCAAAGAAACCGTTTTGCTCCGCTGCTTTTTGGAACACCGATAATCCATCTTTACGAGACTCTACAATTTTACGAAGTAACATATGTACGCCCGCTTCATCAATGTGAAGGCGACTCGCTCCACCAACTTCTTGCAGTACCTTCCACGCTAATCGTGAAAAACTAAAAACTTGTGCCCGAATAGAACCTCTTACATCCTCACTACCAATTAACGCCTGCTGCGTTTGGAATGTCATCTGTTCTGGCACAAGATATAATATTGTTTTCCCTCTTGGGCTTTGCTTTAACTCTTCCTGCACTTCGTGTAAACAAAGTGTACTTTTTCCACTTCCCGCTCTACCAATTACAAATCGAAGTGACATGTAACCCCACCTTTCACTTACATAACGAACGTTAGTTTGCTACTATAATTGTATTATAGTACACGAAAAAAGACAAACAGAGTAGTTTGTCTTTTTCTATACTTCTACCTATTATATCAACCTTTTGAAAAATTCGTTTGCACCTCTTGAATTGGCCAATATCGTAAATCAACTTTGCCGACAACTGTATCAGCTTTTACAAATCCAAAGTGTCTACTATCCCAGCTCCCGAGGCGATTATCACCTACTACAAAAATATATCCAGGCGGCACCGAATTTTCTTTCGTTAACTCTTCTAGTTTAAAATCACCCGTTAGTTGTCGTCCATTTATCTCTTTCTTATATGTCTCTAAATAAGGTTCATCCACGAATTGTCCGTTTATATACAGTTTATCATGCTTATATTCAATTTGATCCCCAGGTAAACCGATAATTCGTTTTACGTAGTCCTCTTTTTTATTCGCATGAAACACAACAACATCAAACCTGTTCAAGTCCCCTACTTGATAACTCACCTTATTTACAACGAGCATATTGCCATCTTGCAATGTCGGCATCATTGACTTCCCCTCTACAACGTACGTTGAAAAGAAAAACGTTCGAAAAAATACAGCTAATAATACACCAATTAAAATTGTTCGTATCCACTCTATGCCTTCTTTTTTCAAAGTTTTCTTCATCAGCTTCTCCCCTTATCCTTTAATAATGAAGCCTGCATTTATAAAATGAAACTGAATCGGCGGAAGTTTTGTTCATCCCACTCCTTATCAGCCGCACCAATCTAGCATTTACGAGCAACAAGGCTCTCACCTATCCAACCGAGTTTTGAGGTGGGAGTTTTACTGCCCTCAAATAGCTGGATAAAGAAGTCTATTCTTAATGTAGTTCTAACTTTACTTCGATTTTCTTACCGACATACCATAAAATAAAAATACCAATTGCTACAATGACTGATTTCACCGGATTATGAATAAATGACATTAAATCATGACCGATATACGTTAAAATAAAAATCATCACAAGCTTTCCGAACGCGAGCGCAAGTCCAAACTGCTTTACACTAATGCGAGATAAACCAGCGACAACATTTATAAGCGCAGACGGTGTAAACGGAAAACAAAATATGACGAAAATTGGCGCAAACCCTTTCCTTTCAATCCACCCCATTGCCTTTCGTACTCTCTCATGCTTATTTACAAAAGAAAAGAAACGACTTCGGCCAAAATGGCGGATAATGAAAAAGACAAGTAAGGCGCCCATTACTGATCCAAGCCAAGAATAAAGAAAACCGAGCCAAAATCCAAATGCAACAGCATTCGCCAGTACAAATACGATGAGTGGCAATGCCGGAATCAACGCTTCTATCATCGGTAAACCAATACCAAGAAGTGGTCCGAACGCTTTATAGCTTTCAACAATATGATCCATATTTTCTGGTGAAAAATACTCTTTGATTGTCTGAAAATCCATTCTACACTTTACCCCTTTACTCTAAGTACTACCTCTACTGTATCATCGCTTATATGAAAGAGGAAATGGTAGATACGACATATGGAGATGTAATTATTAAGTTTCCATATCTTTCATGAGAATTCCTTCATTATTATGCTATGATAATCTATCAATATTCGACAATATTTAGAAAGGAATAATATACATAGTGACACTCAGTACTTTTCAAAAATAAATCCGCTGTGCATAATGCTGTTTTTATATCAACAATACACCCTATAAATAAAAAAGAGGTTAACCCGAGTAGCTATTCAGCTACTTTTGGGTCAAACTCTTTTTGAATTTCAATATAATTTTAATAATAAAATTTAATGATTCTTTTTATCTTTAAGAAAAAGAATTACAGCAATTATTACTAGAACAATAACTATGGTATCTAAAACATATGATACCGTTTTACTTAAACTTATTAATTCCACACTCATAATCCCTGCACACAAGCTTACAAATATCATTAATAAATCGTATGTCTTTTTTAATTTTAAGTAACGAATTATAAAAAATACTGAAAAACTAAAGAAGAAAATCGTACTGATGATAGTCATATTTCACTCCTATATCATTATTCAAAACAAGCAGAATAAATACTTCCTAAAGCAAAGAAATCTAGCAACGCTTGTTTAGCTTCTGGTCCCGCTGCACTTGCTGCTTTTTTCATAATTAATACCCACTTTCTATTTTTTAATTTTATAATTTGAAATCGATATAATCTCTTTTAATATTATATTATAAAAAAATATATATTCTCCCGAAAAATATATGCGTCTTTCCGAAATGTATTTTTCGGAAAGACGTATATATTAAAAGACTCAATACTATTTTTTAAACTACTTCTAAAATCCTTTTTTACACATCCTCTTCTCTAACAACATACACTCTCTCATAAGCTGGTCTTAATGTCGATTCATCCCTTTGATTAATCTCTTTAAAACAAGGGTTTCCTTGTTTTTTTCTACGATCTTCATATTCAGTACGCAATTTCGCTGTACGATTTTGTTGATTTTCAAAACTACTTTTTGATATTTCTAATTTCACAGCAAAGCCATTTATAAATCTAACAATAACATTTCCATCTTTTAACTCTTTATTACTTTCAATATAAAACTGAGACAACCAAGAGCATTCTTTTCTAGAGTAAGAATAAGTAGGGAAAAAATAAAGTTGATCTGCCGGACTAATCGCAATCGGTGCTTTATGTGTAATATGAGTTAACTCTTTCGTTCCTTCTTTTCTACCTAAGAAACTAGAGCCATGCTTGCGGCAACTTCTTTCTATAATATCTAGGGGCCTTTGAAATACGAAAAAAGAATCTTCCATCTCAACAACTCGTGTAACAATTTTCTTCTCACTTAGAATAACAGGAAGTAAGGCCATTGTATTTTTATTTACCACATAGTTTTCAACATAGCGTTCTACTTTACTTTCCATATTCTACTGTCTCCTTTTTTCTATTTATATTAGCAGCTGCATATATAATTCTAGCACCTATGAAAAGGAAATGGTTTTCAGATTCCGCTTTTTTACAATAATTTATCATTTATCAAACATCTTTCAAATTATAAAATAACAATATATTGTTTTTGTAATAAAAACCTATATAAAATGGATTTATACTACCGATAAATATTTACAACTGCTTCCTCATTTCGCATCATTACGACAATTAACTTTGCTATAATTAAAAGGAAAATCCAATAAATGGAGGTCCATTATGGAAGAAAAAGAAATGCAACCAACGATTCAAATGAAAAATAGCAGCATTGTGATCGTGAAAAACTCATCTAGCATTATATTCGGCTTATTTTTCATTCTACTATTCTTTGCAAAGCCTTTTCGTAAATCGAAATGCTCTGAATGTAAGAAACGCGAAAAGAAAAAGATGGGAAAAGAAGAGTAAAAGGCCTTCCATTTTGGAAAGCCTTTTACTCTTCTTCCTATTTTCTTCCGAGTGTCCTCATATCCTTTTTTGAAAATATTACTACATACAAAAAATACGATGAAAAATTATCCACTACGTTAAAAAGTACTTGTACGTGTTACCCATTTTTATTTTTTATTAAGAACTTCAACTTTATACATCACTAGCAACTTTTTAATTCGTTAAATCTACAATATAAGTTTTGTATAGAATTCCATTTCAAAACACAAAATATGTAAGTGATTATTTATGATTACATTAGTTTTTTATCTAATTCCAAAAAGGAGCTGTATAATATGGAGAAAAAAAGTCTATTAAGACAACAGATTAATAGCGTCCCATCAGATGCTCTGAATACCCCTAGTAAAGAGCAAGAACAAATGTTAGAAACGTCATCTCAAGACGAACAAAATTCTAACAACAATACTAACAAAAAAGATGTTACTCAAAGCCTATATGGCGTAGATTTACCCATTTCGGATGTAGACAGAACAACAAATAAACAATGAATTGTAAAGAAAAAATTAAGAACAAATAAACTTAATACTTTCTCATTTATAACGTGAAACTTTAATCAGTCCTCAACAATTGGGCGTTAACAGACAGTTGATCTCCCGCCGAATTTTGAGAGGAGAAACCAACTGCCCGTTAATGTGCATGATAAAAGGACGACCATTATTTTCACAGTTATAAGGACGTAATTTTTCTTCAATGAAATGAAAACGAATTGTTACTTCAATCGTACGTAGAAAATGATCCTGCAGAACTAATTCTTCTATAGAAACTGATACGCGTTCACCCCGATGATTTTTGAATACCTCCATCATAAGAAATCTCTCCTTTTCCATCAATTTTGACATAAAAAAAGAGATGGAAAGACTTTCTCCACAACAAAAAAAGGATGGCAGCAGCCATCCTTTTTTCCATAATGAACTATAAAATTATAGTTTGATTACGTTTTTAGCTTGAGGTCCACGGTTACCATCTTCGATTTCGAAGCTAACTTTTTGACCTTCTTCTAGAGATTTGAAACCTTCAGTTTCGATTGCAGAGAAATGTACGAATACATCGTTTTCGCCTGGAACTTCGATGAAACCGAATCCTTTTTCGTTGTTAAACCATTTTACTTGTCCTGTTACTGCCATAATTATTTCCTCCTAAAGAAAACACAATTTATTTTAGTCTTCCTGTATAAAAAAAGAATCCACACATTATCAAACACGAAACATAAACTAGTTCTCACATACTTTTTCTCGTTCGTTTTTCGGCACTTGATAATATATGGATTGCTTAATTTAACTATTCAACTGACTTCATCATAGCATACTTAAAATAAAATGTACAATCTTTTTTGAAAATAACTGACAAATTAAATTGATTGTACATTCGTAAATAATTGATTTTAGTATGTGTGGATTCCACTATGAAGTGAACACAAACATCATTTGAATACGATTATATCCCTTGTTCTGAAGTGTTACAATATAATCGTACAGTCGTTATATTGGAGGGGGATTATATGTCAAACTACACCAACGAAGAAAAGCTTACAGGGGGAAATGTATCAAATGTGTATCGTTCTGAAAATACTGTTCGGCGAGAATTAAAGCAAGGTAGTGCAAAAATTCATACATTATTACAACACTTAGAAAACAAAGGGTTTCATCATGCTCCAAAGTTTTTAGGTGTAGATGAAAAAGATAGAGAGATTTTATCCTTTATTGAAGGTGACGCTGGGAATTATCCTTTAAAAGAATATATGCGGTCTAATGCTGTTTTAAAGGAAATAGCAAAGATGCTCCGCCTTTATCATGATGCGGTAAGTGACTTTCCCTTATCAGATGAATGGCAACCGATGGATCATACTCCAAATGACATTGAGGTTATTTGCCATAACGATTTTGCTATATATAACATTATTTTTCATGACGAGAAACCAGTAGGTATTATTGATTTCGATGTTGCTGCTCCTGGTCCAAGAATTTGGGATATCGCTTATACGCTTTATACTTGTGTACCTTTAAGTAGAGTGTACTATACGGAATCGGGTGAGGCAGTTCATTATGAATCGGCACAACATGCTAGCCGTATGAAAGAAAAAGTGAAATTGTTTGTCCAGTCCTACGGTAAAAGTATGGACGAAGATTACTTAGGAATAGTGTTACTACGATTAGAAGCATTATGTACATATATGAAAAGAAAAGCACAAGAAGGCGACTTGAATTTCCAAAGAATGATTGATGAAGGACATTTAGAGCATTATAAGAAAGATATGCAGTTTATTCGCGATCATAGAGCTGAGTGGATTTGATACTATCGTCTTTTTTGTCGGTAAGTCGATATATTTGAAAAACCGTTGATGTATTTCCATTTACTCTCGAATCGTTCCGAAAATAATAAGGGCACCCTTTAAAAAGGTGCCCCTTCCTTTTATTTCGTAAATTGTGCTTCTTCTGTAGATCCTTTTAGCGCTGTCGTTGATGAAGTACCACCTGTAATAACTTGAGCTACTTCATCAAAGTAACCTGTTCCTACTTCGCGTTGGTGACGAGTTGCAGAGTAGCCGTGTTTTTCTGCTGCGAATTCTGCTTGTTGTAGTTCAGAGTACGCTGCCATACCACGCTCTTTATAGCCACGTGCTAATTCAAACATGCCGTAGTTTAATGAGTGGAATCCAGCTAGTGTTACGAACTGGAACTTATAACCGTAAGATGCGATTTCTTTTTGGAAGCTTGCAATTGTTTTTTCATCTAATTTTTGTTTCCAGTTAAATGAAGGTGAACAGTTATATGCAAGCAATTTCCCTGGATGCTCTTTATGAATTGCGTCTGCAAATCGTTTTGCATCTTCTAAATTTGGTTCAGATGTTTCACACCAAACGAGATCTGCATAAGGAGCGTATGCTAAACCACGTGCAATTGCTTGATCAAGACCTGCTTTCGTACGGTAAAATCCTTCTGGAGTTCTTTCACCTGTAATAAATGCTTTATCAACTGGATCGATATCGCTCGTAATTAAATCTGCTGCATCCGCATCTGTTCTTGCAACAATAATTGTCGGCACTCCCATTACGTCAGCAGCAAGGCGTGCTGAAATTAAATTACGCACCGCTGTTTGCGTTGGTAGTAATACTTTTCCGCCTAAATGGCCGCATTTTTTCTCTGAAGATAATTGATCTTCAAAGTGCACACCTGATGCACCCGCTTCAATCATACCTTTCATCAGTTCAAATACGTTTAATTGTCCGCCAAACCCTGCTTCTGCATCTGCTACAATCGGTACGAAATAATCTGTATCATCGCTTCCTTCCATATGCTGAATTTGATCCGCACGTTGCAGTGTTTGATTAATTCGTTTCACTACAGCAGGTACGCTGTTCGCTGGATATAAACTTTGGTCTGGATACATATGTCCAGAAAGGTTCGCATCCGCAGCGACTTGCCATCCACTTAAATAAATTGCTTTTAGCCCAGCTTTCACTTGTTGCATCGCTTGGTTTCCTGTTAATGCGCCAAGTGCGTTAATATAATCTTCCGTATGAAGCGATGACCAAAGCTTTTCAGCACCGCGGCGCGCTAATGT
Source organism: Bacillus sp. AR2-1 (assembly GCF_008368755.1). NCBI lineage: Bacteria > Bacillati > Bacillota > Bacilli > Caryophanales > Bacillaceae > Bacillus > Bacillus sp. AR2-1. The sequence goes on along the minus strand of NZ_QORY01000011.1, from coordinate 5,639 downwards.
ATGTTCAATATCAATTGACCCGCGCAAGCGAATTACATCTTCTGCCGAATATGGACGTGTAATCCCTTTCCAGCGCGTATCTAGTTCCCAGCTCTCTTGTAATTTCTCGATTCTTTCGTTTTTCATTTGTTCCATCCCCTTTTCATTTTTTATAAAATTTCATAACCCGGTAATGTTAAAAATAGTACGAATTCATCATTCCGAACGAGATTTGTAAACAACGTTGTCGCCTCTTGGAATCTCCCTTTCTTAAAGGCTTCTTTACCAATCTCTCTTTCTATTTTTGCTAATTCTTCTTCTTTTAGCTCTTCCATCAATTCAAGCGTAATATTACGGCCGTCATTTAGTTTTCCACCTTCATGGCGAATCCATTGCCATACTTGTGCCCTAGAAATTTCCGCTGTTGCCGCATCTTCCATTAAGTTATAAATTGGTGCCGCTCCCCGTCCACTTAACCAAGATGCGATATATTGAATACCTACGCTAATATTTAGGCGAAGTCCCTCTTCTGTAATCGTTCCCACTGGTACTTCTAATAAATCCTTTTCTGTAACATGTATTTCTTCGCGTTTTCTAAAAATTTGATTCGGTGTTTTCATAATGTGATTAAATACTTCCATCGCGACTGGTACAAGTCCCGGATGGGCAACCCAAGTCCCGTCATGACCGTCTAAAGCTTCGCGCTCCTTATCTGCACGCACTTTTTCAAAAGCTGCTTCATTCGCTTCTGGATTGTTTTTAATCGGAATTTGTGCTGCCATCCCTCCAATAGCTGGCGCATTACGGCGGTGACACGTTTGAATAACTTTCAAAGAATACGCGCGCATAAACGGCGCCGTCATCGTGACTTGCGCTCTATCTGGAAGCAAAAATTCATTATGATTACGGAAACTCTTTAGAAAGCTGAAAATATAATCCCATCTTCCGCAATTTAACCCAGCAGAATGATCTTTAAGCTCATACAAAATTTCATCCATTTCAAACGAAGCGTGAATCGTTTCCAGTAATACCGTCGCTTTAATCGTTCCGTTTGGAATACCGATATATTTTTGTGAAAATACGAAAACATCATTCCATAACCTTGCTTCTAAATGGCTTTCCATTTTCGGTAAGTAAAAGTATGGACCGCTTCCTTTTGCTAAAAGAGCTTTCGCATTATGGAAAAAATAAAGTCCGAAATCTACTAAGCTACCAGACATATTCTTCCCATCAACTTGCATATGTTTTTCTTCTAAATGCCATCCTCTTGGACGCACAATTAATACTGCTGTTTTACTATTTAAACGATATTCTTTTCCATTTTCATTTTTATGCGAAATCGTTCCCTGCACTGCATCTCGTAAATTTATTTGACCTTCAATCGCATTTTCCCAAGTTGGTGAATTCGAATCTTCAAAATCTGCCATAAAAAGATGCGCTCCTGAATTTAAAGCGTTAATAACCATCTTTCTATCCACTGGTCCAGTAATCTCTACGCGGCGATCCTCTAAATCTTTTGGCAATTGAGCAATTGTCCAATCCGCTTCACGTATGCGCTTTGTTTCTTCTAAAAACTTCGGAAACTCTCCTGCATCAATTCTCTTTTGTTTCTCCGCACGCTTTTGTAAAAGTTCTATGCGGCGCTTATTAAAATTTTCATGTAGTTCCTTTAAAAAACTAAGCGCCTCAGGTGTCAATATTTCGTTGTACGCTGGTAACATTTCTCCGGACAATGTAACCCGTGAAGTTTGCGTCGACATATTAGCATCCCCTTCTTAAACTGTTTTATAACAGATTTGATTTTATGTTTTATATTATATAACAAATCTTCAGAAAAGGAAGTTTTTTTTGAAAATTCATTTCGTTTTTTTTTCAAAATACCTTTCTTTCGCGCTTTATTCCATACAAAAAAGGCCACTGTTATACAACAATGACCTTTTTGTATTATTTTTCAAATATCACTTTACTAGTTAAACCTTATTGCTGTCCTTGTTCCATATCATGCAAAATTGCTTTGTATAAAAACTGTGCGTATTGCTCTCTTTTTACTTTCATGGATGGGCCGAATTTATTATCTCCGATTCCCGCTGTAATACCATTTGTTTGTATTGCACTAATTGCATTCTTTGCCCATGAATTTGCTGAAACATCATTAAACGTATGAGATCCCTTCGCCTGTAAATCAAAAGCATTCGTAAGCACTTGCGCCATTTCCGCACGAGTTAACGTTGCTTTCGGTCTAAAGTTTCCATGCTCGTCTCCCATAAAAATTTCTAGTTCCGTTAAAGCTAATATCTCTTCAATAAAGTTTGTTGAGTTTTCATCGATATCCCCATATGGGTTTTCATATTCCTCTTGTTCTTCTATATCAAATACACGATAAATTAAAGCTGCAACTTGCTCACGTGTTACGTCATCTCCAAAACCGAAAATTCCATCCCCATATCCAAAAATAATTTCGTTTGCCGCTAAATTATGAATTGCCTCTTCTGACCAATGTCCTTTTGGTACATCTTTAAATACAATTGGATTTGTATTTTGTAACGGTGCAATTTCCGCTTTTACATTGTTACTCTCTGCTGAGAATAACACCCCACCCATAATTGTTAATGCCGTAGCTGTTTTTAATAATTTTTTGCTCATCAAATTATCTCCCCAATATGTATATGTTTTTTTAAAAATATACATAACAAATGGTATAGTCACAATAGATTTTTCGACACAATTCGTGACAGTTTTGTGAATCATATTACACATCATGCCCTTTTTACAGGGTTGATTATAAATCTCATGTATAACAATAAAAATACATAAAAACGAATAATAATTCTTTTATAAGCAAACAAAAAAGCACAAATAGTTCTATTTGTGCTTTCCTATTTCACGCTATTTCCAATCCTCTTTCAAATGATAATTAATAATCGCATTGTTTATAAATTGAGCATATTGTTCTCTCGGTACAGGGCGATTTAAGTCATACATACCTTTTCCAGTTCCTGTCACAACTTGATTAGATTGCAGTGCACTAATTGCCGCTTCTGCCCAATGTCCTTTTGGTACATCTTTAAATGTGTGCTTTTGTTTTGCTTCGAAAGTATATGCCTTTTGAAGCGCTACTGCCATTTCTGCTCGAGTAATTGGTGCTTTCGGTCTAAAGTTTCCGTTTGCATCACCTTTAAAAACACCACGTTTTGTTAGCGCTAAAATTTCCTTTTGGAAATCAGTTGAACTGCCAGAAATATCTTTGTATGGATTCGCTATTGCCCCTTCGTCTTTCATTTCAAGTGTTTTGTAAATAACTCCAGCCACTTGTTCACGTGTTGTAAGGTCTCCAACACCATACTTTCCATTTCCGTATCCAACTATAATTTTATTATAAGCTAAATCTAAAATAGCATCATATGCCCAAAATCCGTATGGAACATCATCGAATACGATCATTTCCGGATATTCTTCCGCTTTTACAGGGGCCACATTCGTCCCTGCAAATATACCGCCTACCATTGTCGCAATCATCATTACACCCAATATTTTTTTCTTCATTGTCCTCTCTCCCTATTTCTATTTTATGTTAAATAGAAAAATAATAGATAATACGAAGTTATCCATACTACATATGAAGTATTTGCAAATAAAATGAACTTCATTATTTCAGGAGTATTAATTTGTTGGTGAATGTAAGATAAAATGCAAATCTTCTAGAAGAACCATTTCGACTACCTCTCTGCTTTATACCTCCTTCTTTCTTATTTCAAAAAGGAAGCTGTCACACCTAAGGTGCTATATATTAAAAATTCTACAATCTCTTTGTGAACTCCTTTACATTTTTAAATTTCACTTTATTGACACAAAAAGACGCAAATAGTATATATATGCGTCTTTTCAATATCATTTTATTCAAATTATAAAGTAGCACTTTCCTTCATCGATAATTCCTTCTCTGTTCCCTTGCGAAAAGTAAATGCCATTCCTACAAATATAAGAACAATCCCTACTACTTGCATACTAGTCGGTCTAAACCCGGTAAAGACTGTATCTAATAATATTGCAACCGCAGGATCTAAAAACACTAATACCGAAATTAATCTCGTCGATAAACCTCTTAAACTGTCAAAAAATAAGTAATATACAAATCCCGTATGTATAAGTCCTGTTGCTGTAATCATCATCCAGTTCATCTCTGTTAACCCTTGAAACTTGCCAAAATCTACGAATGGTAGCAATAAAAATATACCTAAAAACGTTTGTAAAAATGTCATCGCATATGCGCTCGTATGCTGAATTCCTTTTCCTAATAAAGTGGTAAAGGCATAAAATAAGGCTGCAAGAAGTGCCCATACCATTCCAGACGACATTAATTTCTCTAACGACATACTACCGTCTACTCCAGCGACTAAAACGGTACCGATGAAACAAATGACAATGGACATAACCGCAAATACTGTAAGTCTCTCTTTAAATACAATACTACCAATCATTAATACGATAATAGGTGCAAGATGGTAAACTGAAATCGCAATTGTAATCGACATAACTTCAAATGCTTTAAATAAAAATACCCAGTTAAAAACGAGAAATACACCGCATGCTAATATTTGCATTACTTCTTTTTTATTCCATTTCTCACTTTTATACTGTCCTGTTACGAGCCAACACAATGCTAAAAATATAGTTGCACAAATGCAACGAACGAATACTAATTCAAAAGACGGTAAACCTGTTTGAGTAGAAAAAAATCCAATTGATCCGAAAATAGACATCGAAAGGATCATTTTTATAGCCGGCATTGATTTTTTATTGAACACCCTTTCTCTCCTCCTATAAACTATCTTTTACAAATGAAAAATCTCCAAAACATTACGTATTATTATATATTACAATCGGAAAATTGTAAAAAATTAGAATATATTAAGTGATAACTGCACAAAATTCCCATAAAAAAATCATCCTTTGTTATATAGGATGATTTTTTTATTTATTGAGTGGAATTTTTCTATATTAAAACTTAAATATACTACTACTTTTGAAGAGTAAATTGGGCAACTATTTGTTTTAATCCTCCTGCTGCATTATGCATATGTTCAATTGAAACCGAGATCTCTTGAACAGATTTTTCTTGCTGTTGAATAGACTCTTTTACCCTATCAGTACGGTCAGATGATCTTTGAGATATTTGAGCCATGTCTTCTGCAGAAGCCGAAATCTCTTCACTACTCGCTGCAATTTCATCTGTAGACATAGATACCGTTTGAATTTGCTCAGATACTTGCTGTACTTTTTCTGTAATTTTTCCAAATACTTTTTCTGTATGCATTACTACTTGTGTACCTGCCTGTACCTCATTATCTACTTTCCCCATCATATGTACCGTATGGTTCGTTGTTCCCATAACTTGAGTAATAAGCTTCTCAATTTGTTTTGCAGAATCACTAGATTGTTCTGCTAATTTTCTTACTTCATCTGCCACAATTGCAAATCCTCTACCACTTTCCCCAGCACGGGCAGCCTCAATTGCGGCGTTTAATGCTAATAAGTTAATTTGAGAGGTAATACCTTGCATAACATCAATGATTTTAACAATTTCTTCTGATTGTTCTTTCATAGTCTCTACTTGTTTCACACCGTTATGTACTGAATTCTGGATTGTATCCATCTGTTGA